>NZ_APJX01000003.1:0-300000 GCF_000350545.1 Desulfotignum phosphitoxidans DSM 13687 | reverse complement strand
CCGTGAAGGTTTTCACATTTCTGGCCCACCATGGTCAATCGATGGGCACCGGCAAACCGGGTTTTAACTTTCAGTTCAAACATGGGACCTGCCTGTTGCTATAAATTTTTAAACAGATTTTTCAATTTATTGGAAATTTTGTTGCCATCCAGTTTGTCAAACTGCTTTAATAATTCCTTTTGCTTGGCAGTGAGTTTGGTGGGGGTTTTGATGAGCACCTTGACAATCTGGTCTCCCCGCCGGCCCGTGCGCAATGAAGCGATCCCCTGTCCGGAAAGCCGGAAGCTGTCTCCGAACTGGGTGCCTTTGGGAATGGTGAGGGTTTCCTCCCCCACCAGGGTGGGCACGGTGATATCGGCCCCAAGCGCTGCCTGGGCAAAGGAGATGTCAATGGCACAGACAATGTCGTTGCCGTCCCGCTGGAAAAATTTGTGGGGTTTCACATTGATGACCACATACAGGTCTCCGGACGGACCGCCCGGGCTGGGAGACGCTTCTCCCTCACCCGTCAGGCGCAGTTTGGACCCCACATCCACGCCGGCCGGAATTTTGACCTGCACCTTGCGCACGGTTTCCACACGGCCGGCCCCCACACATTTGGGACAGGGATCGGAAATGATACTGCCCCGGCCCTTGCAATAAGGACAGGTGGTCTTGACCTTGAAAAATCCCTGGCTCTGGATAAACTGGCCCGTACCGTGGCAATGGGCGCAGGTTTCCACGTCAGTCCCGGGCCGGCTTCCCGTGCCGTCACATTCGTCACACTGGGTCAGTTTGGGTATGGACACGGTTTTTTCAGTACCGAACGCTGCTTCCATGAAATCAATGGTCATGTTATAGCGCAGGTCAGATCCCCGCTGCACCCGGTTGCTCCGGCCCCCCCGGCCACCACCGAATCCGAAAAAGTCTTCAAATATGTCACCGAAGCTGGAAAAAATATCCTCAAATCCACCGGGTCCGGAATGGCCGGCCCCTTCCAGTCCCTGGTGCCCGAACTGGTCATAAATGTGGCGTTTGTTTTCATTGCTCAAAACTTCATAGGCTTCGGACGCTTCCTTGAATTTGTCTTCCGCTTCCCGGTTGTTGGGATTTTTGTCCGGATGGAATTTAATGGCCAGTTTCCGGTATGCTTTCTTCAGGGTCACTTTATCTGCATCCCGGGTCACACCCAGGATTTCATAGTAGTCGCGTTTTTCAGTCATAACTTACCCAATTGTTCCAGTTCGTTTCCGCATGGTTTTGTTTGTAATCTTTGCCCCGTTATGGTACGTTTCCTAGCTGTCTGTGATAAATAATATAAACTAATCCTGAAATTCAGGTTGTCAACGATGAACAAAGAACTTGATTTTGTCAAGGGAATGTTTGACAAAATCGCCCATAGATATGATTTCCTGAACCGCCTGCTCAGTCTCCGCCAGGATGTCATGTGGCGGAACCAGATGGTGCGGGCCGCGGCGCCGGGGCCGGAAAGCCGGATTCTGGATGTGGCCTGCGGCACCTGTGATGTGGCCCTGGCCTTGAGCCGCCATCTTACAGGCCGCACCCGGATCACAGGCCTGGATTTTTCCTATGCCATGCTGGATGCCGGCAAAAAAAAATGCGCTGCCCAATCCAACCAAAGCATCTGTCTGGTGAACGGGGACGCGCTGGCCCTGCCGTTCCTTCCGGAAACGTTTGATGCTGTGTTCATCGCTTTCGGCATCCGGAATATCATGAACCGGCCCCGGGCATTGTCTGAATTTTACAAGGTGCTCAAACCCGGCGGAAAACTGGCGGTTCTGGAACTGATAACCCCCCAAAACCCTTTTTTAAAACCCATTTATTTAAGTTATTTCAAAAAAGTGCTGCCGCTGATCGGGGCTTTTTTTTCAAAAGATAACAATGCCT
The DNA here is from genome assembly GCF_000350545.1 of Desulfotignum phosphitoxidans DSM 13687. Lineage (GTDB taxonomy): Bacteria > Desulfobacterota > Desulfobacteria > Desulfobacterales > Desulfobacteraceae > Desulfotignum > Desulfotignum phosphitoxidans. The sequence continues at coordinate 298,113 of NZ_APJX01000003.1, read as the reverse complement.
ATTATTATCTGCCTGAATCTGTTTTGAAATTTCCCGCGCCGGATGCCTTTGCCGGGATGATGTCGGAAACCGGATTCAGCCGCGTGCGGTTTAAACCCATGTCCTTTGGCATTGTCACCTTGTTTGTCGGTACCCGTCAATAATCCAGCCTTGCACTGAAAAAAAAACAGCATGAAAAACCAGCTTTTCAAAACCACCCAGGGCAAACTGCTGATCATCAGTATCTGTATGGCCCTGGTGCTTGTGGGTACCATCGGTTTTTATCTTGCCACGGATGCGGCATTGGCAAAAACCCTGATTCTCACTTTTTTTGCCAATACGTTCGGCGGCCGATCCGTTGGCATCGGCTTGTGCATCCTGCAGGGGCTCACCGCGTTTCCCACCATATTCTACAACTTTTATCTGGAAGTGATGGTGGTGCTTTTCACCTATGCCGTTTTTGCGTTGACAACGACCAACTACCTGCGGGTGGAATGGATAATCCGGGCCATGGAACGGGTGGCGGAAACGGCCCTGAAAAAAAAGCACAAAATTGAACGGTTCGGATGGTTCGGTATTTTTTTGTTTGTCATGATTCCTTTGCCTGTTACCGGACCCGTGGTGGGTGCCATCATCGGCAGTATGATCGGGCTGGGCTGGATCCGAAATTTTTCCGCCACATTTCTGGGCACCCTGACGGCCCTGGTCCTGTGGTTTGAATTTTTCGAATTCTTAGATGAGCGGTTTCAGATGATTCAGTCTTTTTTTGTCATCATCCTCATTTTGGTACTCATCCCCTATTTCGGAAAAATCCGCCGGCTCATTGAATCGTTGCGCCGGAAAAAACCGCTGGACCCCTGATGGGATTTCAGAACCGTTTTTTCAGAATCGTGGGAACTAAACACCGGGTGTCGTCTTTTTCGGGATATCCGATATTGTAATGAAGTCCGCGGCTTTCTTTTCTTGAGAGTGCAGATTGAATCACCAGTTTTGCCACGGTGGCAAGGTTTCTCAACTCCACCAGATCGGATGTCAGTTTAAAATCCCAGTAATATTCGTCGATTTCATCGTGAATGGTTTTGACACGCCGGGCCGCCCGCTGCAACCGCTTGTCCGACCGGACGATCCCCACATAATTCCACATGAGCCGCCGGATCTCATCCCAGTTATGGGACACCACAATGGCTTCATCACTGTCCGAGGTGTTGGTTTCATCCCAGGGTGCCAGGGTGACATCCATATTTTGTTTTCTGATGGCCGACAGATTTTTAACGGAATCCAGATACGCATTGTGGGCATAAACCAGGGCTTCCAGCAGTGAATTGGATGCCAGGCGGTTGGCGCCGTGAAGCCCGGTGCACGCGGTTTCTCCCACGGCATACAGCCCCTGGACATCGGTCTTTCCTTTCAGATCCGTAGCCACCCCGCCGCACATGTAATGGGCCGCCGGCACCACGGGGATGGGATCCGTGGTGATATCGATGCCGTATTCCAGGCACCGGGCGTGAATATGGGGAAACCGCTCACGGACAAAATCAGGATCTTTATGGGAAATATCCAGAAATACCGATTCCGCCCCGGTTTTCTTGAGTTCACTGTCAATGGCCCTGGCCACCACGTCCCGGCAGGCCAGTTCTTTTTCCGGGGTATAGTCTGCCATGAACCGCCGGCCTTTGGCATCGATCAACACGGCCCCTTCACCCCGCACAGCTTCGGAAATCAGAAAATTCTTGGCTTCCGGATGATACAGGCAGGTGGGATGGAACTGGACAAACTCCAGGTTGGCCACGGACGCCCCGGCCCGGTAGGCCATGGCAATACCGTCGCCTGTAGCGATATCCGGATTGGAGGTATACAGATAAATCTTGCACGCCCCTCCCGTGGCCAGCAGGGTCACGGCCGCATGAAAGGTTTCCACCCGGCCGGTGGCATTGTCCAGTACATACGCCCCGCAGCAGCTGTTTTCATAGTGGGTCACCAGCACACCGCTGCGAACGGTGGAAGAAACCGTGATCAGGTTCACGGCCACATGATCTTCCAGAATGGTGATATTGTCATGTTCTCTGGCCTTTGCCACCAAAGCGTCTTCAATTTCCCTGCCGGTCAGGTCATGGGCATGGATGATGCGTTTGACGGAATGCCCGCCTTCCCGGCCCATGGAAAAATCAAATTTACCCGTGCCTGCCATGTTGAACCGGGCACCCAGATCCACCAGTTCCCGGATCCGGTCCGGCCCGTTTTCCACCACCATTTTTACCACTTCCCGGTTACACAGGCCATCCCCGGCTTTGAGGGTGTCCGCCACGTGCAGATCAAAAGAATCCTGCTTTCCGAACACGGCTGCCACCCCGCCCTGGGCCAGGGCCGTGTTGCTCTGCTGAATATTTTTTTTGGTAATAATGGTGACATGCCCGTGTTCAGCGGCCTTTAATGCATAACTCAGTCCGGCGATACCACTGCCGATCACCAGAAAATCGGTTTTTCGGATCATAATAATGAATGTCTCTTTTTCTTCCGGGTACTCAGCCCGAGGATCAATCCCACAATAAACACGCCGGCCCCGCTCAGAAACCACAGCATGGCTTCATTGTTCAGATTTTCCTTTAGCATTGAAATCTGCTGTGCCTGCTCTTTTGACAATTGAACCAGGGCTTTGTATTTTTCATTGAGTTCCATAAAATCAGCCGATGCCTGCTTCAAATCCCGGTATTTTTCTTCGATATCCGCTAAGGCCTGATTTTTTTCAGCCAGGATCTGATTCTGTGTGTCAAGTTTTTCAAGTGCGTCTGCCAGGTCTTTATTTTGTTTTTTCAGCGTTTCAACCTGAAATGTCAACGGCTTGTCTTCTGTCAGAAAACGGGTCAAAACCCACCCCTGTTTTTGATTCTCTGTCTGAACCAGAGACCAGTCCGATTGATACTCCATCACTTCCAGCCGGGAACCGGATTCCAGCATGGCCAAAATTTTATGTTCGACCCCCGGCCCGGTGCGCATGGTGATTTTGGTAATCCCGCTCACATACATTTCCTGGGCCCCGACCCCGGACACCCACCCCCATACACACAGGATAACGCATAGTTTCATCCATTTGGTCATTTAGGTTTTGCATACTCCTTTTATTGTTTTATTGACATGGTTATTTCATTACCATTGCGGTTCCGGTTTATCAACCCGAAATCACGTTATCCACCCCAATCCATGTTTTTCTTTTTGCTATACGAAAAAGATTTCAAATTTGAAAAGATATGACTATAATGGCAAAAATTTTTCGTTTCAAAATAAAACATGACAGCAGGATTTCGCAAACCCGTGTACCCGAACAAAGGAGACCCATGATGGAGAAATGGCAGACCCCTTACTGGCCGGAAGGTGTGGCCCATGATGTGACCAATTACCATTATCCGCTGACCCAGGTCCTGGACCGGACGGCGCAAAAGTACCCCGACAACGTGTATACGATTTTCAACGGCGCATCCAGAACCTATGCCCAGGTCAAGGATACGGCCGACAGAATCGCCAATTTCCTTGCTGCCAGCGGCATTAAACAAGGAGACAAGATTGCGATTTTTCTTCCCAACATTCCCCATTTTCCGGAAGTGCTTTTCGGAATCTTGAAAGCCGGTGCCGTGGCCGTCAACTGCAACCCCATCTATACACCCAAGGAACTCCATTACCAGCTGAACGATTCAGGATCCAAAATGGTGTTCTGCATGGACCATCCCGAATTTTACGCCAACACCCAGGAAGCCATTAAAGACACGCAGGTGCAAACCGTGATCGTGTGCAACGTCAAATCCTACCTGCCCCGGCTCAAGGGGTTTATCGGCGGCCTGCTGGGCAAAATTCCCAAGGCGGACAAGATCGATCCCGGCCATCACATGTTTGACGACATTGTGGCGGCATCATCTCCGACCCCGCCGGATATCACGGTATCTCCCGAAAAAGACACGGCCATCATGCTGTACACCGGCGGCACCACAGGCGTCCCCAAGGGTGCGGAGCTCACCCACACCAATTTCACCTACAACCTGGAAGCCTGTGAAGAATATTTCCGTCTTGTGCACGAACCCGGCGGCAAACCGGAAAAAATGCGCCACGGCGGATACCACACTTATTTAGGCGTACTGCCCTGGTACCACAGTTTCGGTATTACCAGTGCACTGTTGTTTTCCGCTTTGTCCGGGAGCCGGCTTATCTGCATTCCGGACCCCCGGGCCGGGAACCCGCCCTTCACCGGGGTGATGGAAGCCGTACAGAAATACAAGCCCACCTTTATCACGGCTGTTCCCACCATTTTTGTGGCCTTTACCAACTATCCCCATCTGGAAAAATACGACATCTCCTCCATCATGGGGTGCCTGTCCGGCGGAGCCCCGCTGCCGCCGGAAGTATGCCGGCAGTTTGAAGAAAAAACCGGGTCCATTATTTTTGAAGCATACGGCCTGACGGAAACCGCCCCTGCCGTATGCATCAACCCCTCTTTCAAGGAAACCCGGAAAATCGGTTCCATCGGGTTTCCCCTGCCGGGCACGGATGTTAAAATCGTGGAACTGGAAGACAGCACCCAAGAGGTACCGACGGGCGAAAACGGGGAACTGGCCATCTGTGGTCCCCAGGTGATGAAAGGGTACTGGAACAGACCCGATGCCAATGAAGAGGTGTTTGTAACCATTGACGGGAACCGCTATTTTCTCACCGGCGATATCGGATTCATCGACAAAGACGGATATATCATTATCACGGACCGCAAAAAAGACATGATCATTGTGGGCGGTTTCAATGTGTATCCCCGGGAAGTGGAAGATGTTCTTTACACCCATCCCAAGGTGGAACTGGCCGCCGTGGTGGGGGTGCCGGACGAAAAAAGCGGCGAAAAAGTCAAGGCGTTCATCAAATTCAAACAGGGAGAAACCGCCACAAAAGAAGAAATCGATGCCTTTTGCAAGGAAAATATGGCCGGATACAAGCGGCCACGATTTATCGAGTTCAAAGAAGACATCCCGCTGTCCAATGTGGGCAAGGTGCTGCGCCGGGTATTGCGGGACGAGGAGATCAGCCGGTAATGATCTGAACGGCTTCCGCCGCCAGGGTCAGACCGAATATGCCCGGGATCCAGGGAATAGTGCCCATGGGCGGCCGTTGCCGGCCGTGACCGGGACTGTTTCCTGGATCTTGTGCTTCTTGTTCGGGCAAAATCTTTGCATCCGGTGATAAAACCGGGGGTTCCAAAGAGTACACGCACCGGATTCCCGTGAACACGCCCCGGCGATGCAGCCGGCGGCGTACCACCCGGGCCAGGGGGCACACCTGGGTGTCGCTGATATCGCCGGTTCTGATTTGGGACACCTCTTTTCGGCCGCCGGCCCCCATGGAAGAGACCACACAAAGATCCATCTGCCGGGCCGCCACCAGCAGATTGACCTTGGAATTCAACCCGTCGATGGCATCCACCACCACGTCCAGATCCGGAGACAACAGCGTATCTAAACTGTCTGCATTCACAAAGGTGTCACAGATGTCCACATCACAGGCCGGATAAATGTCTTGCACCCGGGCCCTGGCGATCTCTGCTTTTTTTTCGCCCAAAGTGGAATGAAGCGCATACAGCTGTCGGTTGATATTGGACATGTCCACCCGGTCAAAATCCACCAGGCGCAGATACCCCACCCCGGCTCTGGCCAATGCTTCAACCGCAAAAGACCCCACGGCGCCCAACCCGAACACCGCTACTCTGGCATGTCCCAGTTTTGTCACGGCCTGTGTGCCCATCAGACGGGCGGTCCTGTCAAACTGATTCATATCCGGCATACGCACCAATCAATCCTATTTCTGGCGGTAAGATTATTGTACCACGAAGATCACGAAGAGGCCCTTTCTTCGTGCGCTTCGTGATCTTCGTGGTTTCATAAAAAATCAAATCACCCCCGCTGCCGGGATGATCGGGCCAAACACGGCCCGCGCATTGGCATAGGCCTGACCGACAAAATCAACGACCGGCACACCGGCCCGGGCCGCCGCGATCCGGGCGATGGCCGGCAGGTTTTTGGGTTCATTAAGACCATGGGGATCCGGGTCCGGCATACTGGGATAGATATCCGGGGCATCGGTTTCCAGCAGGATCCGGTCCCCGGGCACGGCCTTCAGGGCGTTCACCACTTTTTTGGCCCCGGGCCGGGTCACGGACCCGGAAAAAGAGATATACAGGTTATACCGGATCAATAATTTCACCATCTCTGCGGATCCGGAAAAAGAGTGCACCAAACCCGGAGTTTTCAAAGGGCCTGTTTTTTTCAGCAACCGGATAAACGGGTCCCAGGCCTTTCGGATGTGAATGTTGATGGGCCGTTCCAGATCCTGAGCCAGGGTCAGGTGCCAGGTGAATACGGCCAGTTGCCCGTCCCGGTCCGCGTGTTTGTCCATGAAATCCAGCCCCGTTTCTCCGATGCCGCAGGATTTGGCGGCCACCCGGTCCCCCAGCACCTGCTGCCATTTAGGTGTCAAAGCATCCAGAAACCAGGGGTGGATGCCGTAACAGGGAACAATGGCCGGGTACTGGCGGGCCAGCGTTGCCGTGGCCTCAAAATTTTCTTCCATGGTGGCACAGGACACCATATGGGTCACCCCGGCATCTGCAGCCCTTTGAACAATGCCGGGGACATCTTTCACAATCCGGTGATCATGCAGATGGCAATGGGCATCCGCGTATTGCAGGATGGGTTCCGATGTCATGATCCGGGTCTTTTTCTGATAATGGTTTCACAGATATCCGCCACCGTGCCCGCGGCTGTCCGGATGTCCCACCGGGTTTTGTCCCTGTCTCCCACCCGGTTGGAAGCGGCCCGAATCTCTGCCATGGGCACCTGATACAACCCTGCCACATGGGCGGCTGCCGCGCCTTCCATGGATTCCATCACCGCGCGGTACGCATGGGACAGGGCGTTCGCCTTTTCCGGGGACCCGGTAACTGCCGATACCGTGATAAACGGGCCCTGGCCCACCCGGCAGTTCAGGGACCGGGTCAATTGGTCTTTGCAGGCATGGGCCAGTTTCAGGTCCAGTGTGTAAATTCCCTGCCGGGTAAGGCCCTGACCGGCAATCAGGTCAAACGGCAGCGGAGACAGGCGCGAACATGCCGCATGTGTCCCGGGCCGGGAGAGATCCACCCCGGCGTGCACATACGTGTCTTTCACTGCCACGGCCGCATCCCCGATATCCAGACCCGTGCCGGCAAACACCCCGGCAATCCCGGTGTGAAGAATGAACTGAGGCCGGAACCGTTCCAGACAGGCCGTCAGTGCCCATACGGCGTTAAACACCCCGGGACCGGATATGACCAGATGCCAGGATCGATCCGGGCTGACCATCACATCCGGGTTCCCGGGAGTATCCCCCATGGATTCGGCCGGGTGACGCGCCAGAAATGCGGCCATTTCCAGCCGGGTGGCACACAGAATCAGCACCGGCGCGGCCATGGCATCACTTTGACAGATGATGGTGAAGGGCCATCAGAGCCATGTGATACCCAAAATGTCCGAATCCGGTGATCTGGCCCATCACCATGTCCGACAGCAGCGAGGTGTGACGAAAAGATTCCCGCTTGTAGATATTGGACAGATGCACCTCCACCACGGGGCAGGTCAGCATGGCCAGGGCATCTCTTAACACCACGCTGGTATGGGTGAGCCCGCCGGGGTTGATGATCACCCCGGCGGATGACATTTCGTAAATCCGGTGAATTTCATCCACCAGGGCCCCTTCGTGATTGGACTGAAAAAAATGCAAAGACAGGCCCAGGGGTTGTGCTTTTTTTGTCAGTTCCCCGTGGATCTGATCCAGGGTAAGGGAGCCGTAAATTTCCGGCTCCCGTTTTCCCAGCATGTTCAGATTGGGACCGTTTAAAACAAAGATATCAGACACCGGCTGCCGCCTTGAACCCCAGGTCAAACGCCTTGAGGTTCACATCCAGGAATGCGGGTTTGACCCGGCGCCTGATGGCTTCCTCCACCACATCCCGGTCAAATCCCAAAGCCCCGGTCTGAACCAGGGCCCCTAACAGCACAATATTGACACTCATGGGACTACCCGCCTCCCGGGCCAGAGACATGGCATCAATGGCCACCAGTCCGGCGGTTTTGGCCTGGATCAGTTGTTTGATCTCTTCCACGTCCGGATACGTGCCCAGCCCGACCGCCACGGTAAAGGGCGGCACGGGCGCGGTATTGGTAATCACCTGGGTCGTTTTATTGCACCGTTTGATGGCCCGCAGGGTCTCGGCCGGTTCAAATCCCAAAAGAATATCAGCTTCCCCGTCCGAAATAATGGAGCTTTCCGCGTCTCCGAAAACCATGGCGGATTCCACCACGCCTCCCCGCTGGGCCATGCCGTGAATTTCACTCATGCGCACGGGCACTCCGGCAAGCAATGCGGCCTCACCCAGCACCTTGGATGCCAGAAGATTGCCCTGCCCGCCGACGGCTACAATGATAAGTCTGGTTGTTTCCATATATTCACATCCTTGTATTTTCAAGTTATTGCTTCAGGGGCCGGATGGCGTTCTCCGGACAGATCTGGGCACAGACGGCACAGCCCACACAGGTGTTGGCATCAATGGCCACGCGATTGTCCTTGTCCAGATAAAAGGACGGACAGGCAATGGTGGTGATGCAGTCCCGGTGATCCACGCATTTGTCAGACACCATAAACGGCCTGATTTTTTTCAGCTTCAGACTTTTGGCATACAGGGCGCAGGGTTCCTGGGAGATAATCACGGACACTCCTTTAAAGGCCAGGGCTTCCTTGATCACATCAATGCTTTTCTGCACTTTGAACGGTTTGATGATGGAGACATGTTCCACCCCGACGGCACGGACCAGTTTCTCGATATTGACCCGGCCGTATCCGGACAGGCCGAACCGATCCATGTCCACGCCCGGATGAGGCTGATGTCCGGTCATGGCCGTGATATCATTTTCCAGAATGACCAGCGTAAAATTGTGGTTGTTGAACACGGCATTGACCAGGCCGGTGATCCCGGAATGAAAAAACGTGGAATCTCCGATAAACGACACCACTTTCTGATCCGTGGCCTTGCTGAACCCGCAGGAAGAACTCACGGAAGATCCCATGCAGATGACAAAATCACCCATGCTCAAGGGCGGCAGAAATCCCAGGGTATAGCACCCGATGTCATTGGGACAGATCACATCCATGTCTTTGGCCGCCTGTTTGACCTCGTAAAATGTGGCCCGGTGGGAACATCCGGAACATAAGTTGGGGGGCCGCATGGGGATTTCCGGGATATCTGATGTGTCCACAGACGGTTTCGGCGTATACGGCACATTGAAAAATGCCGCCATTTTTTCCCGGACCATGGCGGGATCATACTCAAACAACCGGGAAAACAGGTCATCGGACTTGCCTTTGATGGAAATGGTGATGCCCTGTTCCTGGGCAATGGCTTTGACCGCCTCTTCCATGAACGGCTCGCCCTCTTCCACCACCAGCACTTTTTCACACCCTTTCAGAAAATCGGCAATCATTTTTCGGGGCAACGGATTGGAAAACCCCAGGCGCAGAATTTTTGCCCGGTCCGTCAGCCCCAGGTCTTTGACCGCATCTGCGGCATAATAAAAACTCACGCCGTTGGTGATGACCCCTAAAGGCCCTTGTCCCTGAACAAAATTATAGGATGAGGTGTCTGACAATCGGGCCGCGTTCTTCATTTTTTCCAGCACCTTGACATGCAGGCCCCGGGACACGGCCGGCACGGTGACGCAGCGATGGGGATCTTTTTCAAACCGGCCCTTCGTGTTTCTGGGCTTGATTTCCCCAAAGGTGACAAACGCATTGGAATGGTTGATCCGGGTGGTGGTGCGCAAAAGCACCGGCTGTTTCAAAGATTCGGACAGCTCAAACGCGTCTTTGATCATATCCTTGGCTTCAGCCACAGAAGACGGCTCCATCATGGGTAGGTTCCCGAATTTGGCGTAATAGCGGTTATCCTGTTCGTTCTGGCTGGAGAACATGGCCGGATCATCCGCGGTAAGAATCACCATGCCGGCGGTCACGCCCACATAGGCCAGGGTCATGAGCGGGTCCGCCGCCACATTGAGCCCGACATGCTTCATCATACAGAACGTGCGAAGTCCTGAATTGGCCGCTGCCGCCGCCACTTCCAGTGCCACCTTTTCATTGGTGCTGTACTCGAAGTAAAGATCTGATTCCTGAGACATCTGGAACAGGTTCAAAGAGATTTCAGACGAAGGGGTGCCCGGATAGGTCGTGGCAAAGGCCACCCCGGCTTCCACAGCTCCCCTTGCAATGGCTTCGTTTCCCAGGAGCATGATCTTCTCTCCCGGGAGGTCCTGTAACAATTTGTGCATGAGTCCTCCTTGGTTTAAGCGTGAATGTTACGCATACAGTTTTTCAGCGACGTCAAGGGAAGCGGCATATCCCTTGAACCCGTCAATATCTTCACACGACTGAATCGTTCCTGAAGCAAAAAAACCTTCCACCATGCTTTTTTCCCCGTGCCGGATCAGCCCCATGAACAGCACGGGCACCAGGCTGATGTTGTTTTTTCCTTTTTCACTGGCAAATGCCGGCGGCGGGGATGATTGATATACGGCGAACAGCGGGTGGGTGATCGGCATGAGCTGAACAATTTCAGGGGCATGCGTGTGCGTATGTTCGTGGCAATGATTACACATGGGTAACACCTCTTATCGTATCGGTTGATGGATGGCCATTTTAATGTTTAGCTTGAATATAGCCGTCATATGGCTATTTCACACTATCAAATATTTATATTATAACCGTGCTGCTTTGCAAGGAAAACTCTTGTTTCTGCAAATATTTTATTTGCGGGGAGGACCGACAGGACCGATCCGTTCCCGGTATGTTGACAGGGTCTGCCCCTTTCCGTGATCTGCATCAGAATCAACCCAGGACCCGGGAAAGGGCCTTTTGGGTGAAATGATACACGGAATGACAGTAATGGCAGCGGATCTCCAGAGGAAAGGGACCGTTTTCCAGAATATCGGTCCGGACATCCGGGGACAGATTTTTCAGATACCCCTGCATGCGTTCCCGGGAACACCGGCAGAAAAACGATACCCGGGTCTGGTCCAGCAGCCGGGGAGACAAGGGGGCAAATGTCTCCATCACCACATTTTCCACTGATTTTCCCCGGGCCAGCGTCTGGCCCGGGGGATCCATCTGCCCAAGGATCTGTTCCGCAATATCCAGCGATTGTAAATCCGCTCCGGGCATGCCCTGGAGAAAAATCCCCCCGGCACCGGTCACGGCCTGGTTTTCATCAAACACCACACTTAAGTTCAGTCCCGTGGGAATCTGTTCCGACTCCAGAAAATACGCGGCCAGGTCTTGGGCAATGGTGCCGTGTGCCAGGTGAACCCGGCTGGAATAAGGGTGTCTGGCATCTTCCAGATATTTGGTCACGGTCAGAAATCCCGCCCCGAACAAAGCAGACAACGATTGGGTATGGGCTGAATCTGAAGCAACGATTTCCGGGGTTTTCAAAAATCCCCTGACTTCTCCATACCCATTGGCTTCCACGTCCAATCCTTTGATGGGCCCTGAACACTCGATGCTCAGGCTGATGCGGTCTTCCCCTTTGAGGGTGGTACTCAGCAGGGCCCCGGCAATATATGCCTGCCCCAGAATCAGGGTTTCCACAGGTCCCAGTTCATGACTGGCCCGCATTTCATTCACCATGAGCGTGGCATGCACCATGGCGCCCTTGATTTTGTTATCTGCCATGACAAAGCGGTGTACCCGGTCTTTGGCGGCCGCTTTAAACCGGGCTTTGACATCTTGCTTGAAAATATCTTTTTTAATCATCTTGAATCATCCATTTAGCGTTGAATTGTTTTCTCTGTCAAACCCCCGGTACTGAACCGCTTCCGCCACATGTCCGGTCCGGATATCTGCAGATTGGTCCAGATCCGCGATGGTGCGGGCCACTTTAAGAATGGAATGAACGGCCCGGGCCGAAAGCATCAAGGTGTCTGACGCACGGGCCAGCAACCGCTGCCCGTTAGCATCCAGGCGGCAGTATTTTTGGATTTCCCGGGTACCCATGCGGGCATTGCAGAAAATGGAAACGGACTTGAACCGTTCGATCTGAATGCGCCGGGCCGGCATCACCCTCTCCCTCACACTGGCGGAGTCCTCGGATTTCTTCCGGGAAACCAGGGAGGCAAAAGACACCCTGGGAACCGCCACCTGGATATCCATCCGGTCCATCAAAGGACCGGAAATCCGGGATCGATAAGCCTGGATCTGGGAAAAACTGCATGTACAGGTATTGCCGGGTTCCGACAGATAACCGCACGGGCATCCGTGAGCTTCAGAATAACAACTTTTCATCATCTTTAACATATGTCTCTAATTATCAGATAAAACATGAAATTCCAATGACAGTTTTCAAACCAGATTACCCTCAGACGATTCATTTTCTTGGTGATCTCATCCGAAAAACAAGGATGGACTTAAATTTACAGATCAAAGATTTAGCAAAATTATTAAAGGTCGAAGAAGATACTATCATCAATTGGGAATACCGGAGGATGCAACCTACCCTACCCTGCCTAAAATCAATTGTTGAATTTTTAAAACCTCATATTAATGGATCTATGCTTGAAAATGATTTTTGGCAGCTTTGTTTCAAAAATAATAAGTTTTATCCTCAGCAACTAAACACCTTCGGTGAAAAATTACGTGCTACCAGGATGAAGAATTTTTTATCCATTCCACAGGTAGCCAAGGAATTTAATGTTGATCCGACATCCATAAATCGGTGGGAGCTTGGAAAATCAGATCCTTTACCAAAACTTAAAGACATGATTTTAGCCTGGATAAAATCAGATGAAAATAATATTAGCACCACATTCAAAACATTTCATAAAAACACAAAAAAATAGTTGGAGCACCTAAGCTGTGGGCTTCCCTACAGACTATTCTTTAAGATATTTTACCAGGTCAAGATACCAATTAAATTCTTTTTCAGGCATCAAGTTAATGATAGAACCAATCCGTTTTAAGGCTTTATAATGATTTCCGGCTTCCAGCTTACCCAAATATTTTATGAAATTTTCTCGGGGTATCACCCTTCTATTTGTAAGCCCCATAACAAAAATCATATAGAACCATGCTTTTAATGGGGTTCTTGTCCTATGAAAAATGGTGTCGGTCATCAAGGAATGCTGAAACTGACACTGCCGACATTCATAAAGTTTTTTCGATGCATTATAGTAATTTTTGTTATGGCCACACTTACTGCATTTAAATCCCTCGGGCCATTTCCATTCCTCCAACCTTTTTTTACAAACATCTTCAGTCGGAAATCTTTTTTCAAATTCTTCTAAATCAGAGCGATGCTTCCTTAGGAACCTTTGTTCTTGGTCTGGCTTATAATATTGAAGTTCTTTCATTAGACTCACCTGTATAATATTTCAGATGTCGAATTTTCGGATCAAAGGCTCAAATACAATTTCATGTTTTCGGAAAAAAGGCAACGCTTTTGATTTTTCGGAATAACTGCAACATTAAAATTTTCGGTACAAATTAATATGTGAATAATATTTTTCGGAATTAAAGAAACAAATTTCCCTTAAAAACACCGTTCTTTACCTTCAGATCGCAGTTCAATTTTATTCGTTTATGTGTGCGTGGCAAAAACCCATTTTCATTATCAAAGACTCAGTTTAGCAAGTGAGATTTTTATATGGCACGCAATAACACGGAATGGGAAATTTCAATTAATTTTGTACCTTTTGAATCGACTGAAATTCGAGACAAGAGTTACGAACTTTGGGCCAATTCATTTAACCATTTTCAAAAAAGGACCTCACCCAAAATTGGATCACCCAAAAATCAAATACCCAAAAAGAGGATATATCAGAAAAAGACGATGTGTTTAAAAAAACAAAGTAATAGACAGGAGGTTTATTATGAAGAAGAGAAAAAAGAACAACGATGAAACAAAAAAAATTAAATCAAAAATCAAAGAGTGCGAAAAAAAAATCAGAGACTATTATAAAAAGCATGAAAAATTTTCATCCACTATGACAACGTATGCCTGGCGTTTGGGTAAAAAATTAAATAAATTAAAAACACTGAATAAAAAAATTGGGGGAAAATGGGAACCTTATCGACAAAAAAAATTCCCTTACATAAGTGCAAAGAAAGCCCAACGTTATATGAGGCTTGCTCAGCACATAGATTTAAAAAAATTTCCAATATTATCATTAATACCAATCTGTGAATTAGAATCGTTTATTCTGTTGTGTAAAGAGAAAAGATTTTCCATCAAAAAGGAACTAAAAATTTTCAGTCAAATGCCGGAATTCGAAAAAGTCATAGATGATGAAAATCTAATCAAAGATTGTAAAAAAATTTTCAAAGAAATCATGGATCTGCACAGGAAAAGTTCACCTGATTGGTCAAGCATAGTTGCACCAAACTTAGATTATCAATCGGAAATAAATGAAAATAGAGGAATTAAGCAAAAAATTAAACGCATGCAGCAAAAATCGTTAAAAAAAGAAGGCAAAATTCATTCTGGAGAGTTGATCATTTCGACAAATCGTGCTGCCAAAAAGCTTGTGAAAAATTTTGATCTCATTTTGAACAAAAAATACAAAATTGTTAAATCAAATGATTTTGGTGATTTAGATTACGAAACAATCAAAAATCTTTTTGCACATTTAAAACAACTCAAGGCTTTGCATAAAACGGAATTTGCGCGGAATCATGATATGCCGGGTGAAGACGACGTTTGAAAAAACCGTCAAATTTGTCGTTTTTTTGTGGAGTGGGGTGCCTTCGTTCGGTAGGTGTCCCACCCCCCTCATAATTCAAATGAATAATATCGTTTAACCAATAAAGTCAAATTTTATCTGCTGCAATATTTTTATAATAGGAGAATTAATATGAGCAAAATTGAATGGACTGGAGATACATGGAATCCAGTCACTGGCTGTACCAAACTAAGCCCCGGCTGTGATAACTGTTATGCGGAAAGAATGGCAAACCGATTAAAAACCATGGAAAAGCAACAAAGGTACAGAAATGGCTTTGAAGTGACCTGCCACCCTGACCTGTTAAACATACCATTAAAATGGAAGAAACCTAAAACAGTATTTGTTTGTTCTATGGGTGACCTTTTCCACAAAAATGTACCTGTGTCGTATATTAAATCAGTTTTTACCATTATGAACAAAGCCCATTGGCACACTTTTCAGGTTTTAACCAAAAGGTCAAAACGACTGCACAAACTCAAGGATCGCCTTAAATGGACTGACAACATCTGGGTTGGTGTATCTGTTGAAAACAATAATCTCATTAAGAGAATTGACAGATTGAGAGAAGTCCCGGCCAATATCAAATTTCTTTCAATTGAACCACTATTAGGGCCAATGCGGAAAATGGACCTATCCGGCATTGATTGGGTTATCGTTGGTGGCGAGTCCGGCCCCGGTGCCAGACCGATCGAAGAGAAATGGGTGATAAATATTAAAAATCAGTGTGTAAAGAATGGTATCCCTTTCTTCTTTAAACAATGGGGTGGCACAAACAAGAAAAAAACAGGACGTCTATTGCGGGGGAAGGTATGGGACCAAATGCCGGAGATAAATGACTCTTTACGGTTGTTTGGGTAAATCAGTCCAAGTATCCCGGTTGTTAAATTGAATGAAGCCCAAGCAATACCATAACAAATGAAAAGTCCAAAATTTGGATATGTCCAAATTTTGGACTTTTTAACTTTAAATAGATCGACGAATATTGTTCCACACTATCAATGCAGTCAACTACGTATTTAAAAATACTATCGCTTGACCGAGCAGGTTTGCATGGCGTACCATCTTTCCAACTTTCCTTGTGGATTAACATCTTAATGAGATTAAAAATATGATTCGCTATGAGTATTCTAAAAATGGAGAGAGACGTCTAATCTCAAGAGTGTTGAGAAATATCCATAAAATCAAGGCACATATTCATACCGGGAAATTTTCCTCAGATTATTCTTTCAATGAAGTGCGTAAAGCTCTCGGTAATTTTAAAATTACCGATAATAATTATAACAAAAATTATGAGCGTGCCGCCATACGCAACACCAAGAAGCAACTTTTTAAATTATTTTTCAACAACCAGAAGCCTGGGGTGCCAAAAACTTATCTGGAAATTTATGGAAAAACTTTATGTCACAGTACCGTGAAAGATTTATATCAAAAATTACCGCATTTACGGGTTTCACAGCTTGAATATACAATTGATTTGTTTTGTAATAATCATGAAGAGGTGGCATATTTGTTTTATATCTTGAGAAGACATCTGTTTTTCCCTTATGCTAAATCGACTTCAATGTCCGGAGGCAGGTATTCTTTGTTGGACCTTAATAGATCAACCAATGCGGTATTTGAAATAAATTATAAAAGTCGTATTTGGGCAGCTAAAGTGTATGAACGAGGGCCTGATGGGCCAAACAATCAAACAGCCGTGAAAAGGAGAAAACGTTGGAAACATTTAGATTGTGATCGTGTTCGAATTGAAATCACAGCTAAAAGAAAAAAGTTGAAAACCAAAAATACAGCAACCATAGAGGAGTTATTCAATAGCCCAAAGTTCACAAAAATGTTAGGATTTCAAAATAGCCAGAGAAGCCATTTTAATTTTAAATGTTTTAAAAGCCATAAGGATTTACCCAAATTTTACGAAGAGTATTCAACAACAGATGCCAATGGCAATTATGAATGTTTTCAAGAAGAATATTTTAATGCTAAAAATACATTTATAACCAACTCCTCTCGACTTATTGAAGAAAACACGGAATTAAATTCTCTTAAAAAAAGGATAGTTAAATCGGTTGAATCTTTTGATAAAACATGGATACAAAAAACAAAAAGATTGGAATTAATTGACGTCAACCGTGATGATATATAATATATATAATATATACATTATCATCATCATAATCACTCAAACTCTATATTTATAGGTTTTTCAGAGCATTTATAGCCATTAACTCAACATATTGGCTGAATTATTTTATGTCAACCACTATAGCCCCCCAAACTTATAGCCAGTTATATCTTTAGTATGCCCTGAACCGTCTTCTCTACAGAAGGAAAAAGATTACCCCTGAATTATCATTACGCCTGGTCCGCTAAGTTAACAGCCACTATTAATAGTTCTTTAAGGTCCTACGGCTTGGGAGAGAACCACCGCTCTAAAGATAGAAACCTTGCCATTTAAACTAAATCGTATAGACTTTAAGCTGCTGATGAGACCGAATATCTACACTGCACGAAACTTTACCTGAGAACACCGGGAAAAAGCCCATCAACTAGGTGATACCCCCCGTTGGACTCGATACTTGATGAAAAGGACACGTAAAGTGGGGTTTTCAAAGGTTAAAGCGCATGATTGAGCGCCCCCTTGTTACTATAGTTAATATCAGAGTTTCTCTGCCTAACCCTTCAAACCATACAATCAAGTGTGAGCACCCTATCTTCACTCCCATATGTGAAAGCCGACCCACGCATCAACCCAAACCCCACATCTAAGGCACTGCGGATCACTGATCACACAAAGCACGGCACCTCTCTACCAAACAGCCCTGTAGACTGATCCGCTCTCCGCCGTACCGAAATACCACACAGCAGATACTACATCATATGCGCCCATAGTTGTGATTGAAAAAGAGGTGAGTTTTCCTCAAAACGCCCATTTAACAGGGCTGAGAGCTCTATCAATTTGGTAAAACACCGTAGTGCTGCTTTTACCATTTACTATAAACTTTGAAATGCGGTTAATCTTCATCTTAAACTACCGCCATCGATCCTTTTCTTGTATACGGGAAAACCAATCCCTGAGTGGAAAAGTTGAGGTCTTCCCAAACACATTGATTTGACAATGGAAGGACTTGCCTTATTGGGGACCACAAACCCCGTTTGTGTGGTGATCAAAAAAGCCTTACCGGATATAATGGGAACACAGCGGGATAATCACCATACACAAATTCGGACAACTGAGACTGACCTTGCCACAAACTGGCAAAAATTTGGGGAATGTACCCAGACTTTACGGATATAGAGGCAAACGCTGACGTCCCAGGGCCAGTTGATATTCAGTTTTTCTGTTGCTCATAGGCCGGTTATTCCAAAGAAAGTGCTATTGCAGGCCTTATTTCGTCAGACAGTTCATTGGGAGCAGTCCTGGTTTGGTTGGTTTGTCAATCAGGCCCTCAAATCCGATTCCTGGAAAAAACCTTGGCGGGAAAAGAGTTCAAGCCCTGAAACTCATTGGATAATGATTTTATGGAAAATGACAGATATTGCACCTGCATTTACGATTGAACGGCAGCGGTCATAACCCTGTAAATCTAATCATACTTACAGACGTCCACCCATTTTTTAAAATTTGAATACTTTTCCAGCTCGTCTATGGTCAAACGTATAGAAGAGTTGCTGTCACCGGCAGCCGGGATGACTTCTGTATGCTTTTTCAATGACACATCCAGGTAAACATCAATTGGGTTCTTCAATCCAAAAGGGCAAACGCCACCAACTGCATGCCCTGTGTACTCAAGGGCTTCATCTTTATTGAGCATTTTGGCTTTCTTTGAGAACTGCCCCTTGTACTTTTTATTATCAACCTTTGCCTTGCCAGCAACGACAATTAGGATGGGTTTCTCGTCAATTTTGAACGACAGTGTTTTTCCTATCTGATCAGGATCGACGCCGTGAGCCTTGGCAGCCTCTTCAACTGTGGCGGTAGAATGTTCCAAAACCATAACACGGTGGTCCATATTGAATTCTACAAAATATTTCTTAACGGCTTCCAATGACATTTTCTGACCTTTAATTTTCAATCCTTATGGTGTCCGTAACATGCGTCACTGAAGATATAATAGAATCGTGGAGGTCATACAAGGATAAAAAGGCCAACCCCACCTCCAGGATAAAACATTGCCAATATCCTTTTGTTCCTAAAAAAAACGTTACCCTCCATGAATTTTCACATGAGAAGTGGTAGTGACCATTTCATAAAGACCCTCAAGCATATTAAACAGCAGCAGGTTTGAATGCAGTGTTTGGCTGCGCTCAATGAATTTAAAACAACTGACTTGGGAACAACCTGTCTTTTTAATCTGAAGTTGGTTTCATGATGCCCGTTGTCGATACTACATTACTTCTTGATACGCTATATTGCACAATGATTGTTGAGTTCTGAAGAAATCCATGATATCGGAATAATTGTTGAGTATTCATGCAGTCAAGAATTGTTGCAAAATTCGAAACAGTTAGCCAGACCAAATAGTGAGCACTGGAAAATCAAATCATGGGTCCATAATTTTATCTTCAAACACCAGAATTATACCATGATTGTTGGGTTTCGGTTTATTAATTTTCGGATGTGGGATTGTTTTATGATAATTCGTTTATAAACTTTGGCCTATTAGTCAATCCATCTACCTTTTCCCATAAAGAGTGTCTTTATATCACCGTTTACCCTGAAACTCATAATTAGGAGATAAGGAGCAAGAAACATTATTCCGCCGAAAAGGCCTAAAATTCCCAAAGAAAACCCAGCGGCAGAAAAGTTATGCCGCCATGTGAGCCATAAACCGGATAGAATCAAAAAGCACATAAAATCAAAATTGAACTGCCCTGGCCATGTCATTGCAGCAATATCTCCAAAGAAAATTGGTAGCAGATTCCAACCATGATTCGAGATAACAATACCTGTGTAGGCAAGGACTCCCACAATAAAAACAACCATCAACAATCTAAATGCATTCATTTTAAGCTCCCCTTTTAAAATTATTTGAATTTTAGTTTAGAATATATTAACCTTGAACAGGTAAATAAGTCTATTACCTCTGAGGTAAAAAAATGCAATTTTTGAAAATAAGTAATGAAAAAAATCCATCTATTGGTGAAGTGTTACGTTTCTGGCGAAAGTTGAAAAGGATCAGTCAGATGGATCTGGCTCTCGACGTCGGAGTGTCCACCAAACATTTAAGCTTTGTAGAAACGGGAAGATCAAAGCCCAGCCACAACCTTGTTTTAAAAATCGCCCAAGCACTAAAACTACCACTCAGGCATCGTAATTCATTTTTAAAAGCCGCCGGATATGCCGCTATGTTCAGCGAGGAGCCATTCAATGGACAAAAACTTGAAATTGTCAGGCATGCCTTAAAACGTATGCTGGAAAAGCATGAGCCTTATCCAGCATTTGTGATCAACTCCGCCTATAAGATTCTCATGGCGAATTCCGGCTATGTGAAGATGATCGAATTCCTTGCGGGGAAACAAGTTCTAACAAAATACGACAATATATATCATCTGACATTCGCAGAAGACGGTTTGAGACCGTATATAAAAGATTGGCCTGGAATAAAACAGTTTATGCTAAACCGCCTGTTAGATGAAGCTGTTTCGACTCAAAACGCTGAACTATCCACATTATATGAAGAGATAAAAGAACTGGACAAAGACAGTTCGTTAATGGATTTTCAAGTTGACGACAACCTGCCGATACTGAGTTTGACCTTTGAAAAAGATGCCATGCAGGCAAGTTTTTTCACCACAATTACAACACTGGGCAGTCCGATTGACCTAACCACCCAGGAACTTCGTATTGAGTCTCTTTTCCCGGTGGATAAAAACACCACCGAATTGTTTCCTTTAGAAATCTCTTAAGACCTTTTTTGGGGGTTATATTTGCCTCCCTAAAACAGGGAGTACTTTGTCTATTATTGCTGCCCAGATCTGATTTTCAAAAAGTATGAACTGGCAGATGTAATGTGGGGTAGAGGCGGAGTTGCTGATAATTATCCGAAAGGAGAGTATTCACGGCTCTGAAAAATCAAGAATACCGATATAATCATTCATTTTGTTACACGCTCTTTGAAATAACCGGGCCAAAGAAAAACTTCAGCCCGGCCATAAATGGAATCAACCATGCA
Source organism: Desulfotignum phosphitoxidans DSM 13687 (assembly GCF_000350545.1). GTDB lineage: Bacteria > Desulfobacterota > Desulfobacteria > Desulfobacterales > Desulfobacteraceae > Desulfotignum > Desulfotignum phosphitoxidans. Next base: position 277,139 of record NZ_APJX01000003.1, on the reverse strand, counting down.
GGTTGTCAATCCACCGCATGGCTTCAGCATCACTGATTTTGCCCAGATACCGCTGGGTCGTTGATAAATTCGAATGGCGTAGCAGTACCTTTGACACAATTTCCAGGGGTGTGCCTGAGCGTGATGCATAAGTGGCTGCATGCCGGCGCAAATCATGAGGCCTGACATGAATATCGACAAGGTTGCCGGCCTTTTTGACAATCAGCCTGGCAGCTGCATATGTCAGCGGAAAAATTCTGGCATCGGGGTTAATCCCCTTTTCTCGAATATAAGTTCGGAGCCGGTCTGCAACTTTTTGAGGCAGAAATACAACTTCAGCCTCTTTGCCGCTTTTGGGATCTCGAATGATGGCCTTACGGTCATCAATATCCATGGGTCTTAGCTTCAGGACTTCCCCGACACGCATACCGCTTCTGGCCATAAGTTCCAACATCAGCCGGTTCCGTTGATTGCTGGTTCTGAAAATGATCTCATCCACCGCATCTTTTTCGAGTATCTTGAATTGGGTGAATTTTCCGGCCCTGAAAAGTTTGCGCAGTGCAGGATTGTCACATGGATTTGTGATTTTAGGATCAAGGGAATTTTTGACAAAATTAAAAAAAGCAGATATGAGGGTGAAACGGAGTTTTTTGGTGTTCTGGCTGTTGCCATCTGTAACCGTTGACATGAAAGCAAGAATGTCTTCGGATGAGATGGCGGAAAGATTTAAGTCACCAAAATGTTTTAGGAAACTGCCGAGGATGAACTCATAATTGCGCAACGTATTTTTTTTTCACGTTCATACGCTGGTAATTGAAAAAGTGGGTGGTGCAATGGGTGATCTTCATGACGGACCTCCTTTTATTGTATTTTGTGAAAAGGACCTGACGTGCATGTCAAATCAGCAAACTAAATTTAAGGATACCAAAAATACTGAATAAAATAAAACGAATGGAAACAGATTTCTGGAAGTTGCAAGATGGTTGACTGTTGTCAGGCCCAAATATGGTAAGGACCCCCTATGTCAAGATAGATGCCGCCTCAATTGAAAATTAAAATGGGGCATTGAGGAGACTGTCATGGGATATTCTATCCAAATTAAGGAGAATGTGTTACAAAGGCGGGAGCTTGAAGTTTTATACCATGATTGTGGGGTTTGATTTGCTTTATTTATTGTGGATTATTGTTTTTTTGCTTGTGTTTGTGTAATCTAGTCAGTATCCACAAAAAAATGAGTGTCGATGGTATCCGACGATGTATCCTTGGTGAAAAAATCTGACCTCAATGATAACCATCTGTATAGTTAATTTTCTATGTTTTTTCAGTGATGTCCGGTTAGGTTTTTGCATAAGTCCGCAACCAAATTTTTTCCCATAAAAGTCATTTTTTAGTTGACAAATCAAAAAAATATTTTTTCGCTCCTTGAAATTATTATTTACTATAATTTCAAGGAGTTACAAATTGATCAAAATTTCGACCCCAAAACAAAAAATTACGTCCTCGACCTTTGACATTTTCATTGCCCCGCTGTTAAGATTGTTGCCGCTTGTCCCGTTATTATCCTCAAGAGGAGACCGCCCGTTAAAAATGAATTTTGAACAACAATTAAGAGCCCTGGTATACTTTCACCTTCAGGAACATGATTCTGCCCGACATCTTCTTCAGGACATGAAAGAAAATGATTTTGCGAGACAGAATATTGCACCGGAGGGGGGTATTAGCAGAAGCAGTTTTTCAGAAATCATAAACGGGCGCGGTCTTGAACAATTGCAATTCATGTTTGAAAACCTCTATAAACAGGCTGCAAACGCAATTCCAATGCAATTTCAAAAATTGGGAGAATTAATATCCATCGATGGAAGCCTGATCAGTGCCGTTCTTTCAATGTACTGGGCCGATTACAGGAAAGGGTCCAAAAAGGCAAAAGCACACTGTGGCTTTGACATCAACCGTGGCATCCCCAGCAAAATTTTCCTGACCGATGGTAATGGTGGAGAACGTCCCTTTGTAAGCAAGATCCTATCAAAAGGCCAAACCGGTGTTATGGACAGGGGATATCAATCTCATCATGATTTTGATCTGCTTCAAAAAGAGGGTAAACACTTTGTCTGCCGTATCAAAACCAAAACAACGAGAACCGTTCTTAAAGAAAATGCAGTGGAAGCTGGAAGTCATGTTTTTTATGATTCCGTAGTTCTTCTCGGGACTCCCGGTCAAAATCAAACTACCAAACCGGTCCGGGTTGTAGGGTACCAGATAGCCGGAATCAATTATTACGTAGCTACCGATAGACATGACCTGACAGCAGATCAGATAGCCACTGTGTACAAGCTCAGATGGACGATTGAATCATTTTTCAAATGGTGGAAAAAGCATTTGAAGGTGTATCACCTGATTGCCAGAAGCAAGTATGGCCTCATGGTTCAGATACTTGGTGGCTTGATCACCTACCTGCTGATGGCAATCTATTGTCGTGAACAATTCAATGAAGAGGTTTCCATCAAAAGAGTTCGTGAGCTTCGGACCATCATTTTGAATGAACTATTCAATAGCCAGGATGAAATCGATAAAATCGAGAACCAAATTTTCAAAGAACAATACAAACCATCACTTGCAAAAACCTAACCGGACATCACTGATATTTTTCAGCAAAATGCTGGGCCAATACCGACACATCCCCTTTTCGTTCCCGTAAAGGCGGCACTTTGATCGGAATGACATTCAAGCGGAAAAACAGATCTTCCCTGAACCGCCCTTCCACCACCTCTGTATCCAGTTCTTTGTTGGTAGCGGAAATGATCCGCACATCCACGGTGATTTCAGTGGTACCGCCCACCGGTGTAAACGAGGTGTCCTGGACCGCCCGCAGGAGCTTGACCTGGAGCAGCGGCGACAGTTCACCGATTTCATCCAGAAAAATCGTGCCCTGGTCCGCGACTTCAAACAGCCCTTTTTTGTCCACCACGGCGCCGGTGAACGCGCCCCGGACATGGCCGAAGAATTCACTTTCCATGAGTGTGTCCGGAATCCCCCCGCAGTTCACCACCACAAACGGCTTGTCTTTTCGATCCGAGTGTTCGTGAATGGCCCGGGCAATCAATTCCTTGCCTGTACCGCTTTCACCGGTGATCAGCACATTGGTCTTGGTGGCACTGATTTGATGAATCTGCTTGTAAATGCCGGCCATACCCGAACTGTTGCCGATGATCCGGTCAAAATGAAGATAATCCTGAATCTCTGATTCCCGGTGCTTTTTTTCCTGCTCCAGGGTTTGTAGATCCAGGGCCCGGGCGATGGTCTGGCGCAGTTCCTTGTTGTCAAACGGTTTGGGAACGAAATCATAAGCCCCTTCATTCATGGCCGTCACCGCAATTTCCGTGGTGGAATATGCGGAAATCATGATGACCACGGTGTCGGGATGCTGCTGTTTGACCTGTTTGAGTACTTCCAGGCCGGTGATGTCCCCTAAACGGATATCCACCAGCACCAGATCATAGGTATGATTGCGGATCAGATCCAGGGCCCGGTTCCCGTTTTCAGCCGTGGTCACACAATAATTTTCCCGGGACAGCAGCAGCTCCAGAAATTCCCGCATACTGGTGTCATCGTCCACCACCAGCAATCTGAACTGGTCGCGTTTCGCTTCAGTCATGCCCATAACCCGAAAACAAAATTGCCGTCCACCATGGTGGCCGCCGCCCTTCCCTGAACCGTCATGCCGGCAAACGGGGTGTTGCGGCTTTTGGATACAAACCGGGAAGGGTCGATCACCCCTTTTTCTTTAAGATCGATCAAGGACAGATCCGCCGGGTTTCCAGGCGTGATGTCATTGTTGATTCCCAGGATTTTGGCCGGATTTTTCGCCATTTTCAAAATCAGATTTTCCAGAGTCAGGTGGTTGTTTTGAACCAGTTTCAAAGACAACGGCAATGAGGTCTCAAGCCCCACAATCCCGAATGCGGCACGGTCGAACTCCAGATCTTTTTCCTCTTTGCTGTGGGGCGCATGGTCCGAGGCAATGACATCGATGGTACCGTCTGCCAGACCCTGGATTACCGCCTGACGGTCTTTTTCCGATCTGAGCGGTGGATTCATCTTGAAACAGGCATCATACCCTTTGACATCTGCATCGGTCAAAGTGAAATAATGGGGCGCGGTTTCACAGGTCACCCGGATACCCTGGTGCTTGGCTTTTCGGATCAGATCAATGGATTCTTCGCAGCTGATGTGACAGAAATGCACATGGGCCCCGGTAAGCCGGGACAAAAGAATGTCCCTGGCCACCATCACGGCTTCCGCAGCATTGGGAATACCGGGAATGCCCTGGAACGTGGCGGGCGGACCTTCATTCATGGCACCGCCGTTCACAAGAGACAGGTCTTCGGCATGAACAAACACCGGTATGGACAGTCCGCGACAATATTCCAGGGCCCGGCGCATGATCTGGGCGTTTTCCACGGGACGGCCGTCATCAGACACGGCTTTGATGCCTGCCTGCTGCATGTCTTGAATTTCTGACAGCTGGGTGCCGGCAGACCCTTTTGTGACAGCACCCACCGGATACACCCGGGCCCCTTTGGCGGCTTTGGCTTTTCCAAGAATAAACGCGGTCACCTGACTGTTGTCATTCACAGGCCGGGTGTTGGGCATGGCGCACACAGCGGTGAATCCGCCCCGGGCCGCGGCTGCAGCACCCGTGGCAATGGTTTCCTTGTATTCATGGCCCGGTTCCCGCAGATGCACATGAATATCCATGAGCCCGGGCACCAGCACCAGTCCTGTGGCATCAATCACTTTAAAATCGGTTCCATTTTCGGGCATAACATCTGCCGGGTCCAGGACCGCCTCAATGGTCTGTCCGTTGATGAGAATGGATTTGTATCCATCCACATTCCCGGGATCCAGGACCCGGGCGCCTTTAATCAGTGTCCGCATGTCTGCTTCCTCCCGCCACCAGATAATAAAGGGCCATACGCAGGGCCACGCCGTTGGTCACCTGATCCAGAATCATGGAATATTTTCCATCCGCCACATCACTGCTGATTTCCACGCCCCGGTTCATGGGGCCGGGATGCATGATGGTCACATCCTTATGGGCCAGGGCCACCCGTTGGGAGTTGAGCCCGAAACGGCCGGCATATTCGCGCTCGGACGGAAACAGCACATCGGTCATTCGTTCTTTTTGAATCCGGAGCATCATGATTACGTCCGCATCGGCCACGCACGCTTCCATACTGGATGCCACCGTGCAGCCCAAGGCTTCGATCCCCGCCGGAATCATGGTCTGCGGCGCACACACCGAAACCCGGGCCCCCATTTTGGAAAACCCGATAATATCGGACCGGGCCACCCGGGAATGGGCAATATCCCCGATCATGGCCAGTTTCAGTCCTTTGATACATCCTTTTTTTTCCCGGACGCTCATCATATCCAGCAACGCCTGGGACGGATGGGCATGAATCCCGTCTCCGGCATTGATCACCGAGCAGTTCACCCGGTTGGCCACCAGGTAAGCAGCCCCGGAAGAGGCATGACGCATCACGATCACATCCGGTTTCATGGCCTCCAGATTTTTGACCGTGTCCATCAAGGTTTCCCCCTTGGCCATGGAAGAACCGGATTTGGCAATGGCCACGGAATCGGCGGACAGGCGTTTGGCGGCAATTTCAAAAGACAGTTTGGTCCGGGTGGAGGGTTCCTGAAAAAACAACACAATGGTCTTGCCCCGCAGGGTGGGCACTTTTTTCACCGGCCGCTGGGATATCTCCTTCATGCCCATGGCCGTGTCCAGGATCAGGGTGATCTCCGCCGGATCCAGGGAGTGGATATCCAGAATATCCTTTTTTGTGAATCGCATAATACATCCTTCAATCAGTCAATCATATCAGCAGATCCCCGATCCGATGCCACCGGACACCGAATTCCTCCCGGTCCCAGGACCAGTAGATCATAAAGGCCTTTCCCTTGACGGCCGACAGGTCTACAAATCCCCAGAACCGGCTGTCATGACTGTTGTCCCGGTTATCCCCCATGACAAACAGCTTGTTTTCCGGCACCTGCACGGGTGACATGTTATCCACATGAGTCGGCAGTCGGGAATACATGGCATAAGGCTCATCAGTCACCGGATCTCCGTTCACATATAATTGTTTGTCAACAATGGACACGGTGTCTCCGGCCACGGCCACCACCCGCTTGATGAAATCTTTGGATGGATCTTCCGGATATTTGAATACCACAATATCTCCGGGCTGGGGATCTTTAAAAGGAATCAGGACCTGACCGTCGGTAAAAGGAATCTTGACCCCGTAAATAAACTTGTTCACCAGGATCTGGTCCCCGATCTGAAGCGTTTCCAGCATGGAACCGGAAGGAATTTTAAAGGCCTGAACAAGAAACGTGCGGATAAACAGAGCGATCACAACGGCAATGAGAATGGCTTCGATATTCTCCCGCCAGGCGTTTTTCTTTTTTTTCATTTGGATTTGAACCTCTATGGCTGCCCGAACAGATGCTGGGGCTGCCCTAAAAGGAATTTGGACTGCTGTATGGCAGATTTGAGAAGATGGGCGACCTTTCTGGCTTTGACCATGCTGGACAAAGGGTGCGTGGACACAGGCTGGCCCTTGACCATAATGGTGCCGCTTTTGAGTTCCGCATAGCTTACCTGACCATAAGACCGGGCAACGCCTTCGGGATAATCATATCCATAGTCCACAATCTGAGTAAAGATCTCCTCATCGGAAACCGCCGTGAATTTCAAAATTTCCTCATTGAGAATGGGAATGGGAACACCCAGTCCCACGGACAAAGAACAGCCATACCCCCGGATACTCTGGCCCTTCAACCAGTCAGAAGACATCTCCTTGAGATCTCCCATGACCATTAATGTCCCGGCCGGTCCCAGGGGCACACCGTTCAATCCTCGGTCCACTGCGGACCTGTGCTGGGTGCCGGTCCAGGTGACATATCCCTGGGCCCCGCCCAGAAAAATCCGGGTGCCCAGGCCGATGGTTTTCAGATACGGATCGTTGAACAAAGGGCTCAACGCACCGGATGTGGAATAATTGGCATTGCCCGTGCCGGGCTTCAAGGTGCCCATATAGGTATATTTGGTGCGATCCGACCGATTGATGGCGCAATTGTAATTCTGGTAGGCGTTTCTGGGGTTTACCAGCATGGCATTGGGCAGTTCCTTCAGGGTCATGACCTTTTCGATGCGCCGGTTGGGATAACAGTCCGTGCCATAGGATTCCGCCCGGATTTCAACGGATTTGCCCGCCACCAGATCCTGGATCACATGGCCTCCACCGTAATTGAAATCTCCGGGGTGACGCTTGTTCAACGGATCATCATCACAGGTCTGGGTGGCTCCCAGATAGCAGTCCACCGCCGCAATCCCCGAATAGGCCGGCACATTGTTAAACCAGGTTTTGGTGGTGCGGATCACCGGTTTCGACTGTCCGATATTGATGAACGCACCGGAAGAACACATGGGTGCAAAAGTGCCGGTGGTGACCACATCCACCTGCCGGGCCGCTTCCACAATGCCGTTGTCTTTGGCTATGTCGATAATTTCTTCGGCAGTGACCACCACCGCCTCTCCCCGGGCAATTTTCCGGTTGATCTGGTCATATGTTTTGTTGATTTTAAAATCGCTCATTATTTTCCTTCGCCAACCGCCTTGATTTTGGCGGTGATATTATTTTCGATCCAATTTTGATCCCACCATTCCAGGGGATTGACAAACACATTGTGCACAATCATGGAAAAATGCAGATGATCGCCGGCAGCCAGTCCGGTCATGCCGGTGTTGCCGATGATATCCCCTTTTTTGACCTTGTCTTCCACAGATACGACCATGTTGCTCAGATGAGAATACAGGCTGGCCAGGCCGAACCCATGGTCAATGATCACGGTATTGCCGAAAATCCCCACCGGTCCCGCCATGATGATTCGGCCTGAATTGGCCGCTTTCACCGGTGCCAGGGCCGTGGATGCCAGATCGATGCCCATGTGGCGGGACTGACCGATCTCATTTCCATTGTAGGTGTAGGTGCGCCGGTCTCCGAATCCGGCCCGGGTGGCCCCGGACATGCGCTCGAATTTTCCGTCCCACAGCATCTGCGGTTCGGTATCTGCGGGCATGGACAGCACTTTTTTTACGTTGGCATTTCGAAGTTCCGAGTTCACCACTTTGAATTTTTCCAGAAGCGGATGATCGGCTTTTTCAAACTGAGCTTCCCGGTCTCCGAGATGAAAATCAGGCATGGTCAGCCCTAAAAACGAATCGGAAATCTTGAGTACATCCGATTTAAACCCGCGATCCCGGATATAATGATAAAATCCTTTGCGGGTCGTATTTCCCGCTGCATCTTCGGCCGTGACCCAGATCCGGGTGCCAGGCCCCTGGGTGTGATCCAGCGCAAAAAACGCTGTATGGATATCGGTTTGATCAAACATTCCGGAATGACCCGGAAAAAAACGGTCCCCCACCATAACACCGCTTTTCACATCAGATTCAAACAACTTGTAGATCACCAGGCCGGTACCGCCCCGTTCCACATTGTGCTGACGGCTCAACACCTCGATCCGGGGAGGAAGGGTGTCAATGAAGACCGATATGTTTTTTTCCGCGATATTGCCCCGGTTCCACCCCCGCCAAGATAGATCCGACACCTGAATATGAAGCGTGGCCTTTCCATCACTCAATCCATGCCGATTGGCTTCCACAGGGATATCAAGCCGGTCTTCCTTCCGGATTTCCCCGGAAAAAGGGGAAAAAACAGAACCGGCCGGATATGTTTTTTCCATTAGGGTTTTTTCGATTTCCTGTTGAACCAGACGGACCTGAACCTCTCTGAGTCCGGTTTTCATATCTTTAATATCCAGAGACAATGTCAGCTTGTCTTTGAGATACAGCGACGGCAGATCCACTTCCAATTCAGGGGACGTGCCTTCAAATCGATATGTCAGCACCCATGCCAGGGGCACCAGAATCACAACACAAATCACCAGGAAAAAAATTTTTTTCATCAAAAATATCCATCTTTTCAATTGGTTATCATTATCCAATGCGAAACGCCCATAAAAATACCAGCTTGGTCAAAACTTATCAAGGTATTTTACATTCTTGACTTTTCGGATCTCAGATTATAGGTTGAACATACACATTCAAAATCAGGATAAGGACTGCCCATGACCAATTTTTTTTTTGAAATGATCGACACCCCTGCTCCCTGCTTTTTTCTGGTGGCAGGCCCCTGTGTCATCGAAAATTTTGATACCACGTTTCAGATCGCCAAAACCCTGAAAACCATCACTGCGGATCTGGGCATCCCTTTTATTTTCAAAGCCTCCTTTGACAAAGCCAACCGCACATCTGTCCAGTCTTTCCGGGGCCCCGGATTCGACCAGGGACTGTCCATTCTGGCCGACATCAAATCCCGCCTGGACCTGAAAGTAATTTCAGACATTCATCTGCCGGATCAGGCGGATCCGGCAGCTCAGGTTCTGGATGTGATCCAGATCCCGGCCTTTTTATGCCGTCAGACCGATCTGATTCTGGCCGCGTGCCGTACCGGCCGCCCGGTGAGTGTTAAAAAAGGCCAGTTTCTGGCCCCCCAGGACTGCAAAAATATTCTTGACAAAGCCGCTTTTACCGGCAATCCCCATATTGCTATCACCGAGCGGGGCAGCAGTTTCGGATACAACAATCTGGTGGTGGATTTCCGGTCCATCCATATTTTAAAACAAATGGGTGTTCCCGTGATATTTGATGCCACCCACAGTGTTCAGCTTCCCGGCGGAGGCATCACGTCTTCCGCCGGAGACCGGCAGTTCATTCCCACACTGGCCAAAGCAGCAATCGCCGCAGGAGCCCATGGTCTGTTCATGGAAACCCATCCCGATCCTGCAAAAGCGTTGTGTGACGGTCCTAATTCCATGCCTCTGGCAGACATGACACCGTTACTCACGACACTTCTGGCCATAAAAAAAGCGGCAGCAACCGGATGAACGCTTTATTAAAACAGATCAAACTGCTGGTTCTGGACGTGGACGGGGTATTGACCGACGGCCGGATCATTTATACGGATTCCGGAGAACAGGTCAAAGAGTTTTTATCCCGGGACGGTCTGGGGTTGCGACTGCTCATGGACAACGGTATTCAGGTGGGTATCATCACCGGGCGCAGTTCCGGTGCCCTCACCCACCGCTGCCGAAATCTGGGTATTACCCTGGTGTTTGACGCAATTTCCAATAAGGCGGATGCCCTGGATCAAATGGCACAACAAACCGGTATCCACCCATCTGCCATGGCTTTTATGGGGGACGATCTGATCGATCTGCCCGCCATGGCCCGGGCCGGTGTCGCCATTGCCGTGGCAGACGCCGTGGACGAAGTTAAAAACCGGGCAGACATTATCACCATGGCAGTTGGGGGGCAAGGAGCAGTCAGAGAAATCTGCGATGCGATCCTAAAAGCCGCGGGCCTGTGGGAAAACGCCCTGAAACCTTTTCTGGCATGAACCGCATTGTTCTCAAAAATCCCCGTGTTCTGGCAGTATTGATTTTGTGTGTCCTGGCGGCCGGTGCCGGTGTTATTTTCTTTGTCCCTGCCATGATGAATACGCCCCAAACCGTCACAGACCTTCACATCGATTCTGAAGCCGCCTTGAAACTGGATGCCATGAAACAGATTTCAAAAAAAAACGGTATTACGGAATGGGAACTTGAAGCCGCCACCGCCACACTGGTAAAAGAAGAGAATCAGGCCATCCTGACCCGGGTTCATGTGGTGTTTTATACCAAGGACAAAGACACGGTCATTTTGACATCCGACCAGGGCATTCTGGACACTGAGACCCACGATATGGACTTTAATGGAAATGTGGTGGTGCGGCACCAGACATACACCCTGAAAACTGATAAGTTGCATTATAAAAAAAAACCACATATAATACACAGCAATACAAAGGTGTGGCTTGAAAATACCGATGCGGCCATGGAAGCTGACACAATGGAAATCCGAATCAATGACAATCAGATTATTTTACAAGGACATGTTAAAGGGATATTCAGTGAGAATTTCAACCTGCCGTAAATGCATGGCCGGAGCAATCGGGCTGTTGGTTTTCCTTTTGGTATCAATGGCTTTGGCTGAGGAAAAAACCGGATCAGAATCCGCATATTCACCTGAGAAACCGTTGCATATCACTGCGGATAAAATGGTGGCCCATCAGGATGAGTCCATGGTGGAATTCATCGGAAATGTTAACGCAACTCAGGATAACATGCTTCTTGTGGCTGAATCGGTAAAAGTTTTTTGGCATCCTTCGCAACCGGACACGGCAGACACGGCAGACACGGCAGACACCAACCGGATCAGACAGATCGTGGCCACGGACAATGTCGAATACACGGCCGGAGACAGACATGCCTTTGCTGACAAGGCGGTGTACACGACCGCTGACGAGATTCTGATCCTTACCGGCAAAAAGGCCAAACTGCTGACCGGAACCAGCTGGGTGACGGGCACAAAGATCACCTTGTTCAGAAAACAGGACCGGGTCCTGGTGGAAAGTGACGGTAAAACCCGGGTTCAAGCCCTGTTCAACCCGGAAGACAACCCTGCTGATCAATAAATGACAGAGCTTTCACTCAATAAACTGGTAAAAACCTATCACGGAAAAACAGTGGTAAATCAGGCAGATCTGACGGTCAAACCCGGTCAGGTGACCGGACTGCTTGGGCCCAACGGCGCCGGAAAAACCACCACATTCTATATGACCGTGGGCATGATCCGGCCTGACAGCGGTCATGTCTTTATCGGCGGCGAAGATATCACACACAATCCCATGTATATCCGTGCCAGAAAAGGCATCGGATATCTGCCCCAGGAAAGCTCAATTTTCAAAAAACTCACCGTGGAACAAAACATCACTGCGATCCTGGAAGTGTTGCCCGACCCTGCAGGTCCGGTTCAAACAAAAGCGGATGCGCTGATGCAGGAACTGGGCATCCAGGGCCTGGCCCGACAAAAAGCGGCTTCCCTGTCCGGAGGTGAGCGCCGGCGGCTGGAGATCGCCAGGGTTCTGGCAACCGATCCGCTGTTCATTCTTCTGGACGAACCGTTTGCCGGCATTGATCCTCTGGCGGTAATGGATATTCAGCAGATCATCGCCCAGCTGACCCGAAAAGGAATCGGCGTTCTGATCTCCGATCATAATGTCCGGGAAACCCTGGGCGTGTGTGACCATGCGTATATCATGAATCAGGGAAAAGTGATCGAATCCGGTCCCCCGGAACGGATCATCTCCAGTGCCATTGCCAAAAAAACCTATCTGGGAGATAATTTCAGGCTGTAACATGGAACTTGGCTTACAACAGAACCTCACATTGACCCAGCAGCTGGTGATGACCCCCCAGTTGCAGCAGGCCATCAAACTGCTGCAGCTGTCCCGTGTCGAACTGGCGGAAATGATCCAGCAGGAAATGGAACAGAATCCGGCCCTGGAGGAACAGGCCCTGGACGAGACTGTCGACCGGGCCTTGGCGGATCCGGGAGCGGATGCGCCTGAATCCGACAGAGACACACCGGTCAAGGAAATCACCATTGATGAAAAAGTGCAGCCGGATACGGACTGGGAAAATTATATCAATGAATACAATTCCACCGGTCGGGCTTATACAGAGACCGAACATACCGAAGCACCCAATTTCGAGGCGTTCACTTCCGAAAAAACCACGTTGGAAGCCCATTTGAAATGGCAGCTGATGCTCCGGGGCTTGGACAAGGCGGATGAACAGATCGGTCACATGATCATTGACAATCTTAACCCGGACGGATATCTGTGCGCGGAAACGGCTGAAATCGCCCAGGCAGCCGAAGTGGAAACGGAACGGGTGGAAAAAATTTTATCCGTGCTGCAGACACTGGACCCACCGGGGGTTTGTGCCAGAAATTTATGTGAAACCCTGCTCATACAGGTCAAACAGCTGGGGATTGAAAACCCGGTGCTCACCGAGATCATCAAACACCATCTGAAAAATCTGGAAAACCGAAACAGCCGGAAAATTGCCAAAATGTTGCGTATTTCCGTTGAAGATGTCCGGGCTGCGGTAAAAATTCTTCAATACCTGGAGCCCAAACCCGGCAGAAAATTTTCCCATGAAGAACCTGCCTATATCATTCCGGATATATACGTGTATAAAGTGGGCGATGGATTTAAAATAGTCATGAACGATGACGGATTGCCCAAACTGCGTATCAACCGGTTTTACAAAAACGCCATTGCGGAAGGGAAAAAAATTTCCAGGGAGACCAAAGCATATCTCAACGAAAAAATGCAGTCCGCATCCTGGCTGATCAAAAGTATTCACCAGCGGCAGAAAACCATTTATCTGGTTATGGAAAGCATTATCAAATTTCAGCATGAATTCTTTGAAAAAGGCATCGCTTATCTGCGTCCCCTGATCCTCAAAGATATTGCCGAAGATATTCAGATGCATGAATCCACCATCAGCCGGGTCACCACCAACAAATACGCATATACGCCCCAGGGGCTGTTCGAACTCAAATATTTTTTCAATTCATCCATCGAACGGACCGGCGGCGAATCCATGGCATCGGCCAGTGTCAAGGAACGAATCAGACTGCTGATCGAAAAAGAAGATCCTGCCGATCCGTTAAGCGATGACCGGATTGCGGGTATTCTCCAGGAATCTAACATACAGATCGCCCGAAGAACTGTTGCCAAATACCGGAAGGTGCTCAATATTCTGCCTTCCAATAAACGTAAACAACTTTAGGGAGGTGTTTTATGCAAACAACTGTGACCTTTAAAAAAATCGATCCTTCCGATCCATTAAAGTCTTACGTGAACAAAAAACTTGATAAATTCGACCGGATGCTGGACAGCCCGGCAGATGCCCATGTGGTTTTGTCGGTGGAAAAAATAAGACATATTGCGGAAATTACCCTGACCTGCGACAAACTCAATATCCATGCCAGAGAATCATCTGAAAACATGTATTCATCCATTGACATTCTCATGGATAAAGTCCGGGCACAGATCAAAAAACACAAAGAAAAAATCAAACAGCATATGTCGGGTAAAAAACAAAGCCTGCTGGACACGGCGGAATTCGACCGCAGCCCCATGCAGCAGCCCGATTTCCAGGGATTTGATGACCTGGTCATGGAGACGCTGGACACCAAACCCATGGATATCATCGATGCGGTCAACGAGTTCAACAGCGGCAGGCATACGTTTTTTGTGTTCAACAATGCCCGCACCGAACAATTGAATGTTCTTTATAAACACAACAATGGAAAGCTGGGATTGATTCAGCCCGGGGGATAATTAAAATTCACATGAAACTCAGTCAATTACTCACAAAAGAGTCTATTGTGGCGGATCTGACATCGACCACCAAAAACGGCATTATCCGGGAACTGGCCCGGGCCGTGGCGCCTGTTGCCGGGATTGCCGCCGAAGATATCGCTGCCGTTCTGATGGAAAGAGAATCATTGGGAAGTACCGGCATCGGGGGAGGGATTGCCATTCCCCACGGAAAACTCAATTCCGTCACACAGATCATTCTGGGGTTCGGGCGCAGCAAAGCCGGCGTAACCTATGATTCTCTGGACGGGAAACCGGTTCATATTTTCTTTCTGCTGTTGACTCCGGAAAATTCCACCGGCGGGCATTTAAAGGTTCTGGCCCAGATTTCCAAACTCTTGAAAATGGACCATTTCAAACAGGAGTTGATTACCGCTGAAACCATTGACGATATCCATGAATTTATTCTGGAACAGGATGAAACCTTTTAAATGAAAAACCCACCCGTATTCATCATCACCGGGTTGTCTGGTTCCGGAAAAACGACAGCCATGCAGGCGTTTGAAGATGCGTCCTTTTACTGTGTGGACAACATGCCCCTGGAGCTGGTGCCCCGATTTCTGGAGCTGCCGTTTAAACAGAACCCGGATATCAAAGGCATTGCCTTTGTCATGGACATGCGGTCCAAGACCTTTGCAACCCATTACACCGCCGGAATCCGTGCGATTGAAGATTTGGGCATTTCTCCGGAAATCATTTTTCTGGAAGCGGATGTGGACACCCTGATCAAACGGTTCAGTCAAACCCGGCGGCAGCATCCGGTCACCGGTAAAAAAAGCCTGCTGGAAAGCATTCAATCGGAAATCCATTCTCTGCGCCTGATCAAATCAACGGCCCATCACATTATCGATACCAGCCGCTTGAGCGTCCATCAGCTCAAAGCCGCCATCTTAAATCTGATCAGCCGGGGCAGTGGAAATCCCATAGAAATGAAAATCAATGTATTGTCTTTTGGGTATAAATACGGCATACCAGGGGATGCGGATCTGGTCACGGATATGCGGTTTCTGACCAATCCCTTTTTTGAACCGTTGTTGAAACATCTGGACGGCGAGTCAAAAGCCGTGCGGGAATTTGTGTTATCCAATCCGGAAACCCGGATTTTTCTGGAAAAATTCACGCAGTTGCTTGACTATCTGATCCCTTTGTATCAAAGGGAGAACAAGGCGTATTTAACCATTGCAGTCGGTTGTACCGGCGGACGACACCGAAGCGTGGTCATTGCCCGCACCATTTTTGAACACTTAAACCATAAAGCCCATCACCCCGGATTGATTCACCGGGACATTGATCGGGATATCAGGAAAATATGATTGGCATACTCGTGGTGGCCCATGCAAATCTGGGCCAGACACTCATTGACACAGTGGAATTTATTTTGGGCGGTGAACAGGAGTTCATGATGGCGGTCTCCATAGACATTCAGCAGAATCCTGAGAACTTAAGAAAAAAAATCAAACAGGGCATTGCCAAAGTCCGGACCGATAACGGGGTGATTATTCTGACAGACATGTTCGGGGGCACCCCTTCCAACCTGAGTTACTCTTTTTTAGAGGAAGGCACTGTGGAAGTCATTTCCGGTGTTAATCTTCCGATTCTTCTGAAAGCGGTGACTGCCCGGAAAAAGATGAACATGGAAAAATTAACAGGTGCGCTGGTGGACCATGGCAAAAAAAGCATATCCCTTGCCAGCGGGATACTCAAAGGCACCGGACGGAATTGACAGCCAGTATTCGGAGGGATGTTCCCGAAACAAGCGTACATAAAGCAACGCAAGTTGGATAGGAGGTCACAATGGGTATCAAGATTGGAATCAACGGATTCGGCCGCATCGGCCGACTGGTGTTCCGGGCGGCAATGACCCGTCCGGAACTGGAAATCGTGTGCATCAACGATCTGACAGACACCCGGACCACAGCGCATCTGCTGCAGTTTGATTCAGTGCACGGACAGCTGGGAAAACCGGTCATCGCACTGGAAGACAGTATTGAAGTGGACGGCAGACAGGTGAAAGTCACTGGGTTCAAAGATCCGGCCCAGATACCCTGGAAAGATCTGGGAGTGGATATTGTCATGGAGTGCACTGGTATCTTCCGGGACCGCCAGGGCGCATCCAAACATCTGGACGCCGGTGCCAAAAAAGTGATCATTTCAGCGCCTGCCACGAATCCGGACATCACCATTGTCATGGGGGTCAACCATGACATGTATGATCCGGCTTCCCACCATATCATCTCCAATGCCTCGTGTACCACCAACTGCCTGGCGCCGGTGGCCAAGGTGCTTCTGGAAAATTTCGGCATCCTGTCGGGCATGATGACCACCATCCATGCATACACCGGGGACCAGCGGATCCTGGACTTTCCCCACAAAGACCTGCGAAGGGCCAGGGCTGCCGGCCTGTCCATGATTCCCACCACCACGGGAGCAGCCAAGGCCGTGGCCCTTGTTTTGCCGGAACTTAAAGGGAAACTCAACGGGATGTCGGTGCGTGTGCCTACCCCCAATGTGTCCATGGTGGATCTGGTGGTGCTGACCCAGCAGGACAACCTGACCGCCGAAATGGTGAATCAGGCTCTGGAAACAGCGGCCTTGGGAAATCTGAAAGGAATCCTGGGATACAGTGACCTGCCTTTGGTGTCCATTGATTACAATTCCAACCCGTTGTCCTCTATTGTGGATGCCCAGTGCACGGATGTGATCAACGGCAACATGGTCAAGGTCTATGCCTGGTATGACAACGAGGCCGGGTATTCCCACCGGATGACGGATCTGGCAGAAATGATCGGAGACTCTTTTTAACAGACACGGGAGATCATCATGACACGCATACCATTGATTGCCGGCAACTGGAAAATGTTTAAAACCGGGCCTGAAGCCGTGGATACCGCCACTCACCTGGCACAAGCCTGCGCGGATGTGCAAAACAAAGACATCATGATTGCGCCGACCTATGTGTGTTTGCCCCTGGTGGCCACCGCCATTGCAGACACGTCCCTGCACCTGGGCGCCCAGAACCTGCACTTTGAAAAACAAGGCGCATTCACCGGTGAGATATCAGCAGACATGCTTGCTGCAGCAGGCGTGGAATATGTGATCATCGGGCATTCGGAACGGCGCCAGTATTTTTTTGAAACCGATGAGACTGTGAACAAAAAAATTTTGGCAGCGGTTTCAAACAGACTCAAACCCATTTTGTGCATCGGTGAAACACTGGCCCAGCGGGAAGCGGGAAACACATTTTTAACCCTTGACAAGCAGGTGGCAGATGGGTTAAAAAGCGTTGATCCGGAACGGTTGCAGGATCTGGTGATTGCTTATGAGCCGGTATGGGCGATTGGTACCGGTGAAACCGCCGGACCCGAACAGGTGGAGACCGTCCACCGTTTTTTGCGGACACTGGTTGACACAAAAATTTCATCGGACCTGGCACGAACCGTCAGAATTATTTACGGCGGATCTGTTAAACCGGACAATATAGCAACACTGATGTGCATTGAGGATGTGGATGGTGTGCTGGTGGGCGGCGCCAGTCTCGATGCCCGAATTTTCACCCAAATTGTAAAATATGATTGATAATAAACCATGACAACTTTGATCACAACCTTGCATGTTACCGTCTGTATTCTGTTGATCCTGATCGTGCTGCTTCAGAGCGGCAAAGGCGCGGAAATGGGCGTATCCATCGGCGGGGGCGGCAGTCAGACTCTGTTTGGCGCATCCGGCCCGGCCTCCATACTGACCAAAATCACCACGGTCGTTGCCATCGTGTTCATGGTGACCTCTCTGACCCTGGCGTATTTTTCGGGTCACAAGGCAGAGAAAAGTATCATTACAACCCAGTCGGCACCTGTTCAGCAGACAGCTGATCCGGTTTCCGAGTAGATTTCAAGATATGCCGGCCGAAGTGGTGGAATAGGTAGACACGCACGCTTGAGGGGCGTGTGGGGCGACCCGTGGGAGTTCAAATCTCCCCTTCGGCACCATTATTTGACAGCCATGGGCAGCAATGTTCATGGCTGTTTTTATTTGAGCGTTCTGCAGGGCTGTACAATCTCTTGATTTTTTTGGAAGTCTGCTTACATTGAACAATTATGAAACAAACACAGACCATACGGGCACAAGATCCCAAAAAGATAGAAAAAGAACTGGGAGAATTTTTAAATAAAAAATTCGGCGGCAATGTCCGGATCATTTCTCCCACAGCTCAGCCCCAGAAATCATCGGTAAACGGTAGCGTACCGAACAAAGGGAAAAAAGAGCTGGTGGACTTCACCATCAAACCGGCAGAACTGATTGCCTATCTGGATCAGTATGTGGTCCGGCAGGCTCAGGCTAAATCGGTTCTGGCCACGAAAATATGCACCCATTTCAATCGAATCCGGCATCAGGAAACCCGCGAAGACAAAGGATCTAAAATCACGGGCAATATCAAATCCAATATTCTGATGCTGGGGCCCACCGGTATCGGAAAAACCTATCTCATCAAACTCATTGCCAGAAAAATCGGCGTTCCTTTTGTCAAGGCGGATGCCACCAAGTTTTCGGAAACCGGATACGTGGGCGGGGATGTGGAGGATCTGATCCGGGATCTGGTCAAGGAGGCGGAGGATGATATTGAACTGGCGGAATGCGGCATCGTGTATCTGGATGAGATCGATAAAATTGCGGCCAGTCCCGATGTCATTGGCGCCCAGGTTTCCAGATCCGGGGTCCAGCGGGCGTTGCTTAAACCCATGGAAGAAACAGAAGTGGACCTGAAAGTCCCCCATGATCCGGTATCCATGATGCAGGAACTTGAACGGTTTCAACGGACCGGAAAACGCGTGGTCCGGCGGGTGAACACAGCCAATATCCTGTTTATCCTGAGCGGCGCGTTCACCGGGCTCACCGACCTGGTCCGGCAGCGGTTGACCCGCCAGACCATCGGGTTCAATTCCCGGCTCAGCAGTACGGATGATGATACTTCCCTGCTGAAACAGACCCGGGCCGAAGATCTGGTCAAGTTTGGTTTTGAATCCGAATTTATCGGACGAGTTCCTGTGCGGTGCATTCTGGAGACGTTAAGTGAAACGGATCTGTACACCATTCTTAAAATGCCCAACAACCCGGTGATATTGAACAAACGTCTGGATTTTGCCGCATATGGCATTGACATTGTTTTTGACGATGATGCATTGACAGTTTTAGCGCACCGGGCGTTCAAGGAAAATACCGGTGCCAGAGGCCTGGTATCGGTGGTGGAAGATGCATTGCTGCCTTTTGAAGAAAAACTGCCGTCCTGTCGGATTTCCCGTCTGGTGGTGACCAAGCAGGTGATCAACGATCCTTTGGGCACGTTAAAGGATCTGCTCAGCGATACCCCGGCATATGACTGGGAATCGCTGCACAAAAAAGCGTCGGAAACCCAAATCCAGTATATCACCCAGTATATCCAGGAAAATGCGGACACCCTGGTTGCCACCCATGGGTTGAATTTATCTGCGGCCCGGTGTGAAATGGCCGCCCGGTATTTCCATGCCCATGTGCTGGAAATCGATGACGCTGTCAGCCGCATTACAACCCATTATGATACAATCAAAGAGATTGAACGGGAATCGTCCAGAAACATGGGACTTGACATTATTTTTGAGGAAGATGCCATTGATTTTCTGATGCTACAGATCCTGGATCACGGGGCGTCTGCCGACGATATTTTATCCAAACTTCACAACGCGTTTTATGACGGGCTGAACCTGATCAAAGAAAAAACCGGCAAACACCGGTTTTTTATAACAAAAACAGATCTGCAGGACAGTGAGGCCTATCTGAACCAACTTATCAGGAAAGAAATCAAATGATTGGAATTTCAAAACTGTATTGTGCCACGGTGGAGCCCTCGGACACGCTGCGCTATTCGCGTCAGTCAGGATCGCTTCCTTCTCACCTGCTCCAGTTTTCCATTGACAAGAAACCCGTGGTGGTCTGGAACATGACCCAGCGGTGTAATTTGAAATGTGTACACTGTTACGCCCGGTCTGAAGACATTTGCTATGACAACGAACTGAACCGGGATCAAGCCCTTGCCATGATGGATGATCTGGCGGATTTCGGTGTGCCGGTACTGCTGTTTTCCGGCGGCGAGCCTCTGGTACACCCCCGGCTGGTGGAATATGCCCAATATGCCGTATCCAAGGGGATGCGGGCCGTGATTTCCACCAACGGCACCCTGATCACCAAAGAAAAAGCCAAAATACTCAAAGACATCGGCTTGTCCTATGTGGGCATCAGTCTGGACGGGCTGGAACCCACCCATGACATGTTCAGGGGCGTGCCCGGATCGTTCAAACGGGCCATGGCCGCCATTGAACACTGCCAGGCAGCCGGCATCAAAGTCGGATTACGGTTCACCATCAACAAGCGCAATGTCAAAGACATTCCCGGTATTTTCGATCTTCTGGAAGAAAAAAACATTCCCCGGGCCTGTTTCTATCACCTGGTGTATTCCGGCCGGGGATCTGAGATCGCCAAGGAAGACCTGACCCATGAGGAAACCCGGCAGGTGCTGGATCTGATCATGGACCGGACAAAAGACCTGCACAACCGGAACAAGCCCAAGGAGATTCTGACCGTGGACAACCATGCGGACGGGCCTTATCTTTACCAGCGGCTTTTAAAAGAAGACCCCAAACGGGCGGCCGAAGTGCTGGAGCTTCTGGAAATGAACGAAGGCAACAATTCAGGACGAGGCATCGGATGCATTTCCTGGGACGGAGAAGTGTATCCGGATCAGTTCTGGCGGGAAAAATCATTGGGCAATATCAAGGATCGCCCGTTTTCACAGATCTGGACAGATGAATCCAATGAATTTCTGATGAAAATGAAAGAAAAGAAAAAACATGTCAAAGGCCGGTGTGCCACCTGCCGGTGGCTGAATATCTGTGCCGGCAATTTCAGGGCCAGAGCCGAATCCGTGGCCAACGACCCCTGGGATTCAGATCCGGCGTGCTATCTGACGGACCAAGAAATTTCAAAGGAGAAATAAGATGCTGTTTCCCGATTACAGACCCCGGCGGATGCGGGCCACACCCACCCTCCGGCGCATGATCCGGGAGACGCTTCTCTCCCGGAACGATCTGATTCAACCGATGTTTGCCATCCCAGGCAACAAGATCAAAAAACCCATTGAATCCATGCCCGGTCATTTTCAGATGTCTGGTGATTATATTGTCGAGATGGCAAAACAGGCCAAAGAGGCGGGCATTCCCGCCATCATTCTGTTCGGTATTCCGGACAAAAAAGACCCCTTGGCCACCCGAGCCTATGCAGATGACGGGATCGTCCAGAAAACCGTGGCCAAAATCAAAGATGCGGTATCGGATCTTACCGTGATCACGGATGTGTGTCTGTGCGGTTACACAGATCACGGCCATTGCGGGGTGGTGGATAACGGCATCATCGACAATGACGCATCTTTGGACCTGCTGGCAAAAGTGGCGCTGTCCCACGCCAAAGCCGGCGCCGACATGGTGGCCCCGTCCGACATGATGGACGGCCGGGTCGCAGAGATCCGCCAGACACTGGATGAAGACGGATATGATCACATACCGGTCATGTCCTATGCCGTGAAATATGCATCCGCGTTTTACGGGCCGTTTCGCCAGGCCGCCGACTCATCCCCGCAGTTCGGAGACCGGAAAACCTATCAGATGGATCCGGCCAATGCCATGGAAGCTATCAGAGAAGCCACCATGGATATTGAAGAAGGGGCGGACATCATCATGGTCAAACCGGCCCTGGCCTATCTGGACATTATTTTACGCCTGAAGCAGGAAATCGATCTGCCCATTGCCGCGTACAATGTATCCGGAGAATACAGCATCATGAAGGCGGGAGAAATGATGGGATGGGTGGATGCCACCGCATTGATTCTGGAAACTCTGACTGCGATCAAACGGGCCGGGGCGGATATGATCCTGACCTATTCCGCCATTGACGTGGCCCGCGCTCTGGAGGCATCATGACCCATCCCGGAACCCATCACCAACCGTCTTTTGTCCATGGCGGCAAGACCGATCACCCTGCCGGCGCGCATACCCTGCGCCTGGTGGCATGGGAAACCACCCGGCGCTGCAATCTTTCCTGCAAGCACTGCCGGGCCGTGGCCGAAGATCACCCCTATGAAAACGAACTGACCACCCGGCAAGCGTATACCCTGCTGGATCAGATCCGGGAAGTGGGCACGCCCATCATTATTCTCACCGGCGGAGAGCCGCTGCTTCGAGAAGATATTTTCGACATTGCCGCCTATGGCAACCGTATCGGACTGCGCATGGTCATGGCCCCCAACGGTACATTGCTCACACCTGAAATTGTCGAAAAACTCAAGCAAAGCGGCATCCAGCGAATCAGCGTAAGTCTGGACGGAGCCTCCCCGCAAACCCATGATGATTTCAGGGGGTTGGATCACGCGTTTGATGATGCGATCCGGGGAATCAAGTTTGCCAAAGCCGCCGGCCTGGAGTTTCAGATCAACACCACCATTACCAAAACCAATCTGAAAGAAATCCCTGCCATTCTGAAGCTGGCCGAAGATCTGGGTGCTGTGGCCCACCATATTTTTCTGCTGGTGCCCACAGGCCGGGGAAAATATATCGTGGATTCAGGCATTGATGCCGTCGAATATGAGCAAACCCTGAACTGGTTCTATGACCAGCGGGATAAAACCCCGCTCCAGTTGAAAGCCACCTGTGCCCCCCATTATTACCGGATTCTGCGCCAGCGGGCGCACGCCGAAGGAAAAACCGTGTCTTTTGAAAGCCATGGTCTGGATGCGGTCACAAGGGGATGTCTGGCCGGCACGGGTTTCTGCTTTATTTCCCATGTGGGCCGGGTGCAGACCTGCGGATTTCTGGATGTGACCTGCGGCAATATCCGGGAAGCATCGTTTAAAGATGTCTGGGAAAACTCCCGGGTGTTCAATGAATTAAGAGAGTTTTCTAATTTGACGGGTAAATGCGGTGCATGTGAATACAAGCGGGTCTGCGGCGGTTGCCGTGCCCGGGCCTATGAAGCCACGGGCAGCTACCTGGCCGAAGAACCGTTGTGTACTTACCAGCCTTCAAAAAAAGCGTGACATCACGGATTTTGATCATTTGATCTTTTTTTTGTGCGCATGTCAATAGCATTCAATGTCAGGGTGATGGGCCGGTCTTCCGCAGACCGGCTGTCACACCGCACCGGCCCGGGTTTCCGGAAATGATCCGCACCCGGTTTGGCTGCCAGCCATTTTTCACGCATTCCTTTAAATACCCGGAATGCATTGGATGACAAATCCACCAGACTTTTTTCCATGACCAGTTCCAGCCGGCCTTTGCGTTCTTCCAGATGCATCAGCCGGGCAATGGGAATGCCGATGGGTTCCCAGTTTTCAAACGGCTGTTCCAGATTTTTAATGGCTGCCATCTGGCCGGTTTTCCCATGGGCCATCAAATGAAACGCGGTCATGCCCAGGTTATAGGTATAATGACAGTCAAACGCGGTGGGATCGCAACCCCGGCCGTCATATCCATAAAAATGGGTCTGAATTTTGAAATCCGGTTCCGACCGCCGGAAAATTTCTTTGACCGGACCGGGAATCTCCTGATCCGGTTCCAGAAGTCCGGCAGTGACCAGGGCCTGTTTCAGGGTTTTCAATGACATGATGCCCGGTTTGACCAGAAGATAGACTGAATTTGGATCGTTGAACAACGCCGGGGCAAACCGGTCGGGATCCAGATTCCGTGACCGCATGAAAGACTGGTAATAGGACTGGCTGATACCGATTTTATAGCGGCCCTGTTCTTTGAGCGCCCCTAAATATTCCTTGACCATATCCATGATAATTTTTTCCGTTCTGACCTGGGAAAACTGGAAATTGCCGTGGAAATCCCGTTCCACCAGAAGCCCGGCCTGAAAAAAATCCGGCAGTTGATTGAACAGCTCATCATCTCTTACGTTCCAGATGGGGAATGGATGGCTGTCCATCATCCCCTGGCTGATGCGGCGCAGATAATCCAGTTTTTCATTCAAAGTCGGAAAGGTTCGATGAAAATCCAGATCATGAATGGTGTTGAAATCCGCGATAATTTTGTTGAGCTTGATGATGAATATCTGGATCTCATTGATAAATTCCAGAATCCCTTCCGGAATGATCATGATCCCGTAATTTTTACCAAATGCCGCACGCCGGACAATGGCATCACAGATCACCCGGGACAGATGGCGCAGCGTGATCCCGAAGGCGGTAAAATCCGTTTCCCCGGTCTCCTGCGCTTTTTTAAGGCGTTCTTCATCCGTGTACGCAGCCAGTTCTTCGCCGATGAACGCCAGATTGGCATGGGTCTGCAACGCCGCCTCCAGGGTCAGGTGGCTGGCCACCCGGCCCATGACCTTGCACACATGCCAGTATTTCACATCTGATGCGGCATCCGATGCCAGATGACTGATATTCTGGGCAAAAGATCTGGCGGCGGAATGAAACCCGAACGGAACCGCCAAAAGGCAGGTACCGTCATCGCTTTTCACCTGAATGTCCCCGTCAATAGTTTTGGGGACCCCGACCACATGAATGCCGGCAGACTTGAAATGCTGGGCTAAAAATGCGGCATTGGTGTTGGAATCATCCCCGCCGATGATCACGATCCCCTCCAGATTCAGGGATTGACAGGTTTTTAAGGCCTGATCCATTTTTTCAGACGTATCGATTTTGGTCCGTCCGGTCCGGATCATGGAAAACCCGCCCATCTGCCGGTGCGCATCCACCATTTTTTCAGTGATTTCCACACAACTGGATTCCAGCAGACCGTCGGGTCCCAGCACAAACCCGTATAAACAGGAATCCGGATGATTGGTTTTCATGGCATCATACAACCCGGCAATCACGGTGTGCCCCCCGGGTGCCGGTCCTCCGGAAAACACCACACCAATCCGCCGGGGTTTGCAGAATGCCTTTTTTTCCTGTATCGACATGTCCGGCCGGACAGCCACTTTTTGAACACAATTATCAATAATGCCGGGCAGCATTCGCCGGGCTTCAGAATTATCGGCAAACCGGTATTGAGGCTGGTCTGTCATTTCTGTAAGACCGGTGTCTAAAACAGCAATCCGTCTGGGCTTAAACGTCTGTCGTTCTTTGGTTTCCGAATTTGTATCCAACGTCATCTGCCGGGTTACCGGATGATCGAGCAGTGGTTCAATGGCATCCTCAAAGGTCATATTGACTCCTGTTTAAAAATGGTTTCACCTTGGCATTATCAGATCTCAATTTACCGGCCCGTTCAAGGAAAGTAAAGAAATTCCTGACAATTCAATCCATGGGTTTACAGGGTTGATTTGATCTTTCAAACATTGTAAAAGAGCGGTACACAAACCGGTTATCAAAAAATCTGCCCATCACAAGGAGACACCTGCGTGGTATTCAATTTTTTCAAAAGAAAAACCAGAGATAAAGAGCAAGAAAAACTGAAAAAACAAGCACAGCTCAAGGAACAGGAGCGGCTCAAAGAACAAGAGCGGCTCAAAGAACAATCGCGTCTGAAAGAACAAGAGCGACGTGAAGAACAAGAAAAAATAAATGAGCAGGAACGATTGATAGAACAAGCCCGGCTCAAGGAGGCGGCTCGATTAAAAGAGCAGGCCCGCCTTAAAGAAGAGGAAGAACGCAGGACCCGGGAACAACGTGAAGAACAGGAACGGTTGAAGGAAGAAGAACGACGTAAGGAAAATGAACGGGTCAAAGAAAAACTACTGTCTGAAGAACCGGACAAAAAAGGAATATTCAGCCGCCTAAAATCCGGCCTGACCAAAACCCGGGAAGTCCTGAACACGGATATCAATGACCTGTTCAAATCCAGCCGCAAAATTGACGACGCCCTTTTTGAGGAACTGGAAGAGGTGTTGATTACCGCAGATCTGGGCATGGACATCACCATGGAAATGATGGACCGGATCCGGAAAAAAGCCGGCCGCCTGTCCACGGCGGACCAGCTCAAAGCGGTACTTAAACAAGAACTCATTGCTCTGTTTCCCGGCAAAGAAGATCCTGAAACCGTCCCTGCCCTGCCCCGGCCCCATATCATCATGGTAGTGGGTGTCAACGGCACCGGCAAGACCACCACATTGGGCAAACTGGCCACCCGGTTCACCCGGGAAAATAAAAAAGTGCTCATTGCCGCTGCGGATACGTTCAGGGCTGCCGCCATCGAACAGGTGGGGATCTGGGCGGATCGGGCCGGTGCCACCATCGTACGCCATAAACAGGGCGCAGATCCGGCTGCCGTGGCCTATGACGGGGTGGAAGCCGCCATGGCCCGGGGCATGGATGTGTTGCTCATTGACACGGCCGGCCGGCTCCATACCCAGAAAAACCTGATGGAAGAGCTGAAAAAGATCAAACGCACGGTGGAAAAAAAAATGCCCGGTGCCCCCCATGAGGTGCTCATGGTGCTGGATGCCACCACCGGTCAGAACGCCATTTCCCAGGCAAAAATGTTCCATGAGGCCGTGAACCTGACCCAACTGGCGTTGACCAAACTGGACGGTACGGCCAAAGGCGGGATTGTGGCGGCCGTGGCCGGAACCCTGCACCTGCCGATCCGGTACATCGGTGTGGGAGAAAGCATGGATGATTTACAGGAGTTTGACGCAGTCCGGTTTGTCAATGCCCTGTTTGATTAAGCACAGGGTATAATTCATTATAAAAATTTATGTATGCATTGATTTGATTTATTCATACCACGAAGCGCACGAAGGACACGAAGAAACCCCTCCTTGGTGTCCTTCGTGCGCTTCGTGGTAAAAGGATTGGACAGATCTGAAAGGAGCAACCGTGTTTGGCATTGAAAATTATGCCGGGTTTCTGGCGGCCGCCATTATACTGAACCTGACCCCCGGGACCGACACCCTGTATATTCTGACCCGGAGCATTGCTCAAGGGTCCCGTGCCGGACTGGTGTCTGTGGCCGGGATCATGTCCGGGTGCGTGGTGCATGTGCTGGCCACTGCATTTGGCTTGTCTTTGATTTTGTCCACATCGGCCACGGCCTTTTTTCTGGTAAAATGGGCCGGTGCGATCTACCTGATTTTTCTGGGCGTCAAGGCCCTGACCACCCGGACACCGGCATTTGAAAACCAGAACCGCCGATTTTCACACAACGATTTGATCACCATTTACAGGCAGGGAATGATCACCAATATACTCAACCCCAAAGTGGCATTGTTTTTTCTGTCTTTTTTACCCCAGTTCATCAATCCGGACCATGCATCAGGCCCTTTGCCGTTTCTGGTTCTGGGCGGGACATTTCTTGTCACCGGTACGCTGTGGTGCCTGATGTTAACCCGGGCTGCCACCCGGATGACCCATATGCTTCGGGAAAATACCGGCATCGGCATCTGGATGCAGAAAATATCCGGCATCGTTTTTATCGGATTCGGCGTGAATCTGATCTTAAATTCCCGATAATGATGGTTGAGCAACGCCCAAAAAAAGAATTTTTGAAACCAATGAATTCAATGGGTGAAAAACTTTCTGCGCATCCGGTCAAAGTGATCGGTCAGCACTTTTCTTCGAAACGCTCCCATGGCTTTTGTGTCCCGTCCGGGAATCAGGTCGGACAGCTTCCGGATCTCTTCCACCATACTGGAGACCTCTTCATTCCAGTCCCCTTTGTCCATGGCACCATACCACAACCGGAATGTCTGGGCATAAAGCCGATCGGAAATTTCTTTTAACACCGGATTGCCTGCAGCCTCATGAATCATGTTTCGAAGGTCGGTGTCCACAGCAACCAACGCTTTCCGATCTTTGTTGTCAAACAGGGCCGCACATCGCTCTTTAATCGTCTTGAGTACGATCCGATGCGAATCGTTGAGTTGATTCGCAGCCAGCTGGATTTCCAGGACTTCGCATTCAAACCGCACCTGGAACACATGCATGATTTTGTTGAATTCGATTTCCGTCACCATGCTGCCGGTTCGAGGAATAATCCGGACCAGCTGTTCCCATTCCAGACGGTTGAGCACATTTCGGACCGGTGACCGGCTGACCTCAAACTCCTGTGCCAGCACGTTTTCGTTGAGAATCTGACCGGGTTGATATTCCATGTACAGAATTCGATCCCGCAGGATATTAAACATGTTTGGTTTCATAATCCACTGCCTTGTTTGTTGCAGTCAGCATCCGTTTGAACCTGATTACGGGCGGATACACTTTTTATGGCCCGGTCCAATAAAAAAGCTTGACATGAAAATTCACCCACTGGTATACCACTAACAAGATTAATGATAAAAATAAAGGTATTTTTACAGAAATACAATTCTTTTCCACCCATAACACATCACCGGAGGGCAATGACAGTCTATCGCATCCATAGAAAAACCCAGGCCTGGTATGGAGAATCCATCGGCATCCTGATTCTGGATGCTGCCTATCCCTGCGTTCCCGGCAATGTGGGTAATGCCAGCACGTTTCCTTTTCCGGTCCGGTATGAAAGAGTGACCGGTGCTTCCATCGACCGGCTGCTCAACCAGCAGGATCCCACGTTGGCGGAACCGTTCATCCAGGCGGCAAAAAACATCCAGGACCAGGGTGTGAAGGCCATTACCGGCGCCTGCGGATTCATGGCCCTGTTTCAGCGGGAAGTGACCGCAGCCGTGGAAATCCCGGTCTTTTTATCCAGTCTTTTGCAGATTCCATTGATCTATCAGATGACCCGAAAACCCATCGGTATCATCACCGCCAATGCATCCAGTTTAAAAAAAGCCCATTTTGATGCCGTCGGCGTGACCCCGGACATTCCGGTGATCATCGCAGGCATGGAAACCCAGCCGGAATTTTCCAGCGCCGTACTCGAAGAAAAAGGGACCCTGGATTCTGATAAAGTTCAGGATGAGGTGGTTTCCACAGCCAAAACAATGGTGAACGATCATCCGGACATCGGAGCCGTGGTGCTGGAATGCAGCGACCTGCCCCCTTATGCCCATGCGGTTCAGGCCGCGGTACAGCGTCCGGTGTTTGACTTTTTCACCATGATTCAGTATATCCACACTAGCTTGGTAAGAACCCCTTTTACCGGGTTTATGTAACACAACCACATAATTTGCAAGGAGGAAGAGATGAAAAAAGGACGAAGGCTCATTCAGGGACTGATGGTGCTGACAATCAGTGCGATGCTTGTGACAGCCGCACCGATCCAGGCCAAAGCGGAAAAGACATTTAAATGGCAGCCGTCATCCTGGCTGTCCTCGGGCATCAGCTGGGATACCATCAATGATATCTCCAAAAAAGTGACCGAAAAGACCAATGGACGTCTGACCATGACCCCCAGCTCTCCGGGCGCCATCGTACCGGTGCCGGAACAGCTGGAAGCCGTAAGCATGGGTATTATGCAAGCCACCTTTATCTGGCCGGGATATTTCCCCGGACAGCTGCCTGTGGCATTTATGCATGGGGATTGCTTTGCGGCCCCGCATTCCATTGCTGAACTGCGGTATCTGTATGAAGAATACGAAGACGGCAAGATCATGAAGATCCTGAGAGACGCTTATGCCGAACATGGGGTCTATCTGGTGGGCAACCTCTACTGGACCCTGGACAACCTGATGATCTCCAAAGTCCCCATCAACGGCGTGGATGACATCAAAGGCAAAAAGTTCCGTTCCTCCGAACTGATTGCTCTTCAGCTGGCCGAACTGGGCGCCGGCACCATCTGGGTTCCCGGAGATGAAATCTACACCATGCTGTCCACCGGTGCTGTGGATGCCATCACCTTTTCCCATGCTGCTGACATGGTGGCCATGGGGTTCCATGAAGTGACCAAATACTGGATTAAATACCCCACCGCTGTGGGACCGGCTGCTGATGCCCTGATCGTGAACATGAAAGAATGGGAAGCAATGCCTCAGGATCTGAAAACCATTCTGGCCAGTGCGGTTGCCAACGGTTCATACAGAAACGAGACCGAAGCGGACAAAGAGATTGGCAAGGCCTGGGAATTTGTGGAAAAACAGGGCATTGAAATCATTGAATGGTCTGAAGAAGATGCGGTTAAACTGGCCGGCACCGCCCGGAAAGTGGTTCCTGAAAAATACCTCAAGGACGAATCCTTTAACGAAATTTTCAAAATCGTTGAAAAATGGGCCATGGAAATGGGGTACTGGGCAAAATAATAGCGCTCAAATCGTAGGAATCGGCTGAAAAGCCCAAAGAAACGATAAAGCCTCCTTCGTTCGCTGGTGGGGGCTTTATCGCTTCTGATGACAATCGATCATAGAAAGAGGTAAAAAATGAGACGTGTCCTGGCATTCATCGACAGTGTCAGCGAATGGAGCGGGAAGCTGGTCAGCTGGCTGATCATGTTCATCATGGGTTTCCTGCTCATTGAAGTGGCATTGCGGTTTTTATTCAACGCTCCGACCATCTGGATTCATGAACTGTGCATGCATTTGTTTGGATTCTTTTCCGTGCTTGCCGGGGCCTATGTTCTTCTGCACAAACAACACGTAAAAATCGATATTATCTACCTGCAGTTTTCCCCCCGGGTCCGGGCCGCCATTGATACGGTGACGTATATGATTTTTTTCATGTACATCGGGACCATGTTTTATTACGGCACTGTCCTTGCCATCCGGGCCGTGGAATTGAACCAGACCGTATCACCATCTCCCTGGGGATCTCCGATATGGCCCCTGAAAATAGCGTTGCCAGTTGCGGCCCTGTTGCTGCTGCTCCAGGGGCTGGCTGATTTCATCCGCACGGTTAACTTCGCTGTGACCGGAAAGGAGATGTCATGACTTTTGAATGGCTACCCATTATCGTTCTGGTCGCAGGGCTCATGTTCGGGCTGATCTCAGGGTTTCCCATGGCTTTCACCCTGGGCGGCAGCTCCATTGTGGCCTCCTGGATTTTCATCGGATTTGACAGTCTGCCTTATGTGGCCACCAATACATTCGGCATGATGACCAATGTGATTCTCATTGCCATGCCGTTGTTCATTTTCATGGCCTGTGTGCTGGAAAAATCCGGGGTGACCCATGATTTGTATAATTTCATGCACCAGCTTTTAGGGTCCCTGAACGGGGGCCTGGCCATGGGCACCATTGCCATCTGCGCCATCATCGCGGCCATGTCCGGGGTGAGCACCACCGGCGTGGTGACCATGGGAATTATCGCGCTGCCCATCATGCTTAAAATGAAGTATGACAAAAGCATCGCCATCGGCCCGATTCTGGCCGGCGGGGCTTTGGGCCTGCTCATTCCCCCCAGTGTGTCCCTGGTCATCTACGGCATGATCGCCCGGGTGTCCATCGGCCGCCTGTTTGCCGGTGCCATCATTCCCGGACTGATCCTGGTGTTCCTGTACATGGCCTATGTCGGGATCCGTTGCTACCTGAACCCCAGCCTGGGACCGGCCCTGCCCAAAGAAGACCGGGTCCCCTTTATTGAGAAGCTGAAACTGGCCAAGAGCCTGGTGCTGCCCGTGCTGATCATCGTTTCGGTACTGGGATCCATTTTCGCCGGGCTGGCCTCTCCCACGGAAGCCGCGGCGGTCGGGGCCGGGGGTGCGGTTCTGAGTGCCGCCATCAACCGGCGCCTGTCCTGGGACGTGCTCAAGGATGCCTGCTTCCGCACCATGTCCATCAACGGCATGATCATGTGGATCCTGTTCGGGGCCGCCTGTTTTACCAGTATCTTTTTCCGCACCGGGGGCCAGGGCCTGATCGGTGACATGATGCTGGGCCTTGAAAACAAATGGCTCATCTTTGGAATTATTATAGCCACCCTGATCGTTCTGGGGTGCTTCCTGGACGAGATCACCCAGATCATGATCACGGTGCCGGTGTTTCTGCCCATCATAGTCCATCTCGGATATGACCCGGTCTGGTTCGGGGTCCTTTTCATGACCCAGGTGCAGATGGATTATCTGACCCCGCCCTTCGGGTTCACCCTTTTCTATCTCAAGGGGGTGGCACCGCCCGAGGTGAGCATGGCGGATATCTACAAATCGATTCTGCCGTTCCTTTGCATTCAGCTGTTTGTGTTGCTGCTGATCCTGTTCTTTCCGCAGATCGTCCTGTGGCTGCCCGAAGAGGTGTTTGCCCTCAGATAAACACTGTAAAATCAGATATTCACAAGGTTAAAACCATGACACTTACGCTGGATTCCAGGCCACACATATCTGGAATCCAGCGTTTTTTTGTAAAAGGAAACCATCATGAATTTTACTCACAACATCACCACGGTTGACACGCACACCATGGGCGAACCCACCCGGGTGGTCACCGCCGGCATGGCGCATATTCCCGGAAACCAGATGATCGATAAAAAAAACTGGCTGTCTGAACACCGGGATCATATCCGGAAAATGCTCATGCTGGAACCCAGAGGCCACCAGGACATGTTCGGGGCCATCCTCACGGAACCGGTCACAGACGAAGCTGATGCCGGCGTGATCTTCATGGACAGCGGCGGATATCTGGACATGTGCGGCCACGGCAGCATGGGGGCTGTGGTGGTGCTTCTGGAAACCGGGATGCTGTCCGGAGACATTCAGGAAAAAAGCAACCTCCGGACCCTGGCTTTGGATACCCCGGCCGGCCTGATCCATGCCCGGGCTGTGATTAAAGACAACCGGGTGACCAGCGTCACCATCCAAAACCGGGACTCTTTTTTTTGTGAATCCATGGAGATCGAGCTGGATGCCATCGGCAAAGTCCCGGTGGATATTGCTTATGGCGGCAACTATTTTGCCCTGGTCAATGCCGATCACCTGAACCTGCCGGTGACACGTGTCCATATCGATGCATTGAAAGCCCTGGGGCTGGCCATTCGCGATGCGGTGAATCAGCGATTCCGCTTTAGTCATCCTGTTTCAGGCCAGCCGGCCTCCGTGGCATTGACCGAAATTTATGAAAACACAGATCCCCCCCGGAACATCGTGGTGTTCGGAACCGGGCAGGTGGACCGATCCCCCTGCGGCACCGGCACCAGCGCCAAAATGGCGTTTCTGCATCATAAAGGCCGGCTCAAACCGGAAGAACCCTATGCCTACCAAAGTGTATTCGGCACCCAGTTTATGGGAAAAATTTTAAGGGAAACCAGGGTGGGAGACCGGCCCGCCATTGTGCCGGAAATCACCGGCAATGCCTGGATCACCGGATTTCATCAATTTGTGGTGGATGCCACTGACCCTTACGCATTCGGATTCAACATCCAGGCGACCTGACCGTTCTGCTGTCATTGCCCCGGCAGTTGAAATTGCACAAGGCCATTGGGTCAATTTATGTTTGGGACAGGCGGCTGTTTGAAAACAAATGCTTCAGTTGATGCCATGAAACGGCAAACACACCTCATCGATCAGAGCCGGCAGTTGCGTTTGCCTGATGTTCAAAACCTTTAATGAAAACGCGATCCCATCCGTATTCATGCGTTCCAGCTCCTGTCCCATGACAAACCGGGAATAGATCAGATCGGCCAGATAGACCAGAGCGGTCAATTCCGGCTGTTTGTCTGCCAGTTCAGGTTCATGATGCCGGGCAATGGGATCATGCAGAATTTCGGGCAATGACCAGTCTTTGACAAGAGACATGCCAATTTCCGAGTGGTTGGTGTCAAAATACGCTTTTTCAACACTTAGAAAATCCTGGGCCTTACAAAAAATATCCCGATAAAAATAAGGCCGGAATTGCCCCACATACTGATCAAGAACCACTTTTCCGATATCGTGAAGCAGCCCGGCTGTATAGGCAACCGATGGGGATATCTGTCTGGATATCCGCTGTGCCATTTTTTCACAGGCCATGGCCATGCCAACTGAATGGGTGTAAAGCCCGCCTTTGCAAAGCGAGTAACCATGCGTTTCATCACAAAACACATCTTTCATGGTTGCGGATAATACCAGCTGCAAAAACTGTTTTTCACCCAGCAGGACCAGGGCACGATCAATGGAATCCGCTTTCATTTTCAAGCTGAAAAACACATTATTGCAAAGCTGAATGACCCTGGCACTGATCACCTGGTCCTGTCTGACCTGTTTTGCCATATCTTTCAGGCTGTCTTTATCATCATGAAGCATCCGCAACAGTTTGAGCACAACCTGGGGGATGGGTTTGATTTTTTGAATGGTTTCTTGAAGCTGGGCCGGTGTGGGCGGCAACAGTCCTGCCGACGTCTTGAAATCACCTGGATTCAGCAAGGGGGAAATGCCGGTTTCCCCTGATGACAGATCCATGCTCATCTTGCAGCCGAAAAATCCCCCGATTTCACGTTCTATCACAGGAATTTTTTCTTTTTCAAGCAGGTTACACACAATTTCAGCTGTCCGTCCACCAATATCCAGATCCAGGTCCAGCGGGGAAACCGGACCGATCAGCCCGCCTCCTGCCACGGTTGCCTTGAGCCGGGTTTTGTTAGCGCCCTGGTTGCAAAGTGCTTGAATGAACAAAGGAAGTCCGGTTTTGGCATATTTTTCAGGCTGCCAGGGGGTTCCCCCGTCAATGGGTTCCGGAAGAAGCAGATGCTGAAATCCTCCGACTTCTGCGACTGGATCCCACAATGCCACCCCCACACAACTGCCCAGATAGGCATCCAGGACAAGGGGCTGCTTTCTGGATATCACAAAACTTCCGGAGGACACAATCTGCCGCTGTCTGGCTGTCATCTCACTCACCAGTCCTTTCCGGATTCAGAAACGGCTTTCTGCTTGCAAGCCCCGGGAAGGTTTGCCGGGCAATTCGGGTTTCAGCGGGATCCATGGAGGTCGTTATGATCGCCTCTTCATCCCCGGCCCCGGCCAGAACCGTGCCCCAGGGATCTATCACCATGCTGTGACCGACAAACTGGATGTTGTTGTTCATCCCGCAGCAGTTGGCGCAAACCAGGTGACACTGGTTTTCCAGCGCCCGGACCCGGTTCAGCATAATCCAGTGCTCAAGCCGGGGATAAGGCCAGGCCGAACACACCAGAAACATCGTGGCGCCCTGATCCACCATGGCCCGGAACAGCTCGGGAAACCGCAGGTCAAAACAGGTGGCCATGCCCAGATATCCGAACGGCGTGTCCACGACCACGGGTGTGTCCCCAGGGGTCAGAATCTGTGTCTCTTGTGACTGAAATCCGAACAGGTGAATTTTCCGGTAGACCGCCAGAATGTCTCCATCTGCCGATACCAGCACACTGGTGTTGTACAGACGGTCTTTATCCTTTTCAACAAAACTGCCGGTGTGCAGCATCACATTCATCTCTTTTGCCAGGATTTTCAGGCGAGTGATCAGCGGGTCCTCCAGGGTCTGGGCATCGGCCTCATACCGGTCAAAGCACATGAATCCGGTCTGCCAGATTTCCGGCAATATCACCAGATCCGCATCCGGGCATGACCGAATGGCTTTTTCCGCTTTTTTAACCATGGCTTCCGGATCATTTTCAATCACAGAAAGCTGAATGGCGGCAATTTTCATGAGACCTGTCTTTGTATGATTCATATGATTGACTCTACTGTCATTTTTTGAGACATCTTTTTCTCTTGTATCGCCCTGAAACGTTGTTCATACCATTTTTTCTCAATGCCAACCATGATTATTTGCTTGGACCAATGAATTAAAATCAATGATTGCCTTTGATTCAAAATGATGTTTATATACAAACATCCTGTTTGAAACACTTTTATTCAAAGGGTCCCATGCATTATTTTTCCATCCGCACCCGGTTGATCGTTGTCCTCACCCTGATCCTGCTGTCGGGTTTTTTCATCACCAATGTCATCTCCTACCGGGCATCCAAACACCAGATTCATTCATCCATTGTTGAATCCAGCCTGCCGCTGGCCCGGGACAACATCTATTCGGAAATCCAGCGAGACCTGATGCGGCCGATTTTCGTCTCTTCTCTCATGGCCAATGACACCTTTCTCAAAGACTGGGTTGCAGCCGGTGAAAAACAGACGGGTCCCATCATCCGGTATCTGACTGAAATTCAGGAAAAATACGGGTTTTTCTCTTCTTTTTTCGTGTCTGATATCACGAAAAACTATTATCACTTCAAAGGAATCCTTAAACAGATCCATCCCGATGACGACCATGACATCTGGTATTACCGGTTCAAGGAAAAAAATATTCAATATGATCTGGATGTGGACACCAACCAAGCTGAACAGAACCATATGACCATTTTCATCAATCACCGGCTCACTTCGGATGAACGCAGTTTTATGGGGGTGGTGGGGGTCGGGCTTGACTTCGACCGGGTGGCATCCCTTCTGGAAGATTACAAAGCCAAATATGATAGAAATATTTACATGGTCAGTCCGGATGGTATTATCCAGGTCCATACCGATCAATCCAGAATTCTGACCACCTCCATTTTTGATCAGCCGGGGCTGGGAGACATTGTCCATGATATCTTTGCAGCAAAAACCCAGCCGGCGTTTTTTGAATATGATGCCCACGGCAATCACATTCTTTTAACCAGCCGGTTTGTGGAAGAACTGGACTGGTACCTGCTGGTGGAACAGGATGAAACTCTGGCGCTCAAATCAATTCAAACCACGTTTGTGCAAAACTTTTTCATCGGCCTGGGCATCACCCTCATCACTATTTTGTTCGCCATTATGGTGATCAATTATTTTCAGCATCAACTGGAAATCATGGCCACCACGGACAAAATGACCAAAGCTTACAACCGTCGGGAATTTGAGCGGCGGTTTCATTTTCACACCGATGCCAACCGCAGGAAAACCATGGACTTAAGTATCATTCTGTTTGACATTGACCGATTGAAAGAACTCAATGATACCCGAGGGCATCTGGCTGGAGATCAAATCATAAAAAACATTGCCGGCATTGCCGCCGCAATCATTCGGGACAATGACATGCTGGTCCGGTGGGGGGGAGATGAATTTGTCATCCTCACGCTGGGGGACACGGATCAGGCAATTTACATCGCCGGCCGGCTACTGGACGCGGTTCAGGCCCATGATTTTCTGAAGGAATCTACAGAAGGCGGTATCATTCAAATGTCCATCTCCTGCGGTGTAACAGGCTTCGTGGAAGGCGATACCCTGGACACGGTGATGGCCCGGGCCGACAACGCCCTTTACCAGGCCAAAAGAGAGGGGCGCAACCGCGTTGTCCTGGCAACCGATGCAGGTTGATCAGGATCCCAGCAGGGTCAAAAACCGGTCTTCATCCAGCACGGGAACCTCCAGGTCCCTGGCCCGGGCCAGTTTGGAGCCGGCCTCTTTTCCCGCCACCAGATAATCAGTGTTTTTTGACACGCTGCCCGTGACTTTTGCTCCCAGAGACAGCAACCTTTTTTTGGCTTCGGACCGGGTCATGGTGGTCAGGGTGCCGGTGAGAACCAGGGTTTTACCGGCAAACACATGATCTTTTTTTTCAGCCGGTCCTGCCAGTGCATTGACGATGCTCACGCCATTGTTTTCGAGCTGACTGATCAGGGCACGGTTTTCAGAATTGGCGAAAAATCCGGCAATGGCATCGGCTGTGATGGCCCCCAGGCCGTGAATCCCTTCCAGGTCTTCCCTGGAAGCCGCCATGAGATCCTCCAGGGTCAAAAAATTCCGGGCCAGAACCCGGGCCGCATGTTCTCCGGTATGATCGATGCCCAAAGCGAAGACAAACCGGTGCAGCGGGATCTGCCGGGCTTTGTCAATGGCTGTGATCAGGTTGTGGGCCGATTTTTCCGCCATCCGGTCCAAAGGGATCAATTGTTCTTTTTTCAGGGTGAACAGGTCCGCAAATGAGGTAAGCAGCCCTTCATCCACCAGTTGCTCCACCAGTTTTTTTCCTAACCCCTCGATATCAAATCCTTTTTTGGAGGCAAAATGCCGGATCCGTTCTTTTCGCTGGGCCGGACAGGCCGCGTTGATGCATTTGACGGCTGCCTCCCCTTCCAGACGCTGGACAAGGGAATGGCACACCGGACAGTGCGACGGCATGTGAAAAATCTGTTCTTCACCCGTGCGCTCTGCTGTCAGAATCTTTACCACCTTGGGAATCACATCTCCGGCCCGGGTGACCAGGGCCGTGTCTTTGATGCGGATATCTTTTTTCACAATTTCATCCATGTTGTGCAGCGTGGCCCGGGACACGGTCACACCGCCCACCTGAACCGGTTCCAGCACGGCCACCGGGGTCAGGGTCCCGGTGCGGCCCACCTGAACCAGAATATCCGTGATCCGGGTGATCTTTTCCACCGCAGCGAATTTATAGGCAATGGCCCATCTGGGGCTTTTTATTTTCTCTCCCAAGGTCTGCTGCATGGGTATCGGGTCCACCTTGATCACCATACCGTCGATTTCATAGGGCAGGTCCGGCCGGATCTCAATCAGTTCTTTGTAAAATTCCAGGGTCTGTTCAATGGAGATCTTTTTTTTCACCAGCGGATTCACGGGAAACCCTAAGTCCGTCAACGCATCCAGCAATTCGGACTGAGAATCAAATGACAGCCCTGCCACCTGCCCCCGGCCATATACAAACAGGTCCAGGGGCCGGGACGCGGTAATGGCGGAATCCAGTTGACGTAATGATCCGGCGGCCGCGTTTCTGGGATTGGCAAACACGGGATCCCCGGCACTTTTTCGTTTCCGGTTCAATGTGTCAAAACCGGTCCGGGATATGAACACTTCTCCTCTGACTTCCAGCAGGTGCGGGCAGGCACGGGTGTCGCTTCTCAGGCCCAGAGGCACCGACCGGATGGTGCGCACGTTGTCTGTGACCACCTCTCCCACAAATCCGTCTCCCCGGGTCACGGCCTGAACCAGGACCCCGTTTTCATACCGCAGCTCAATGGCCACCCCGTCCAGTTTGGGCTCGGCCGTGTACCATATCTTGGTTTCACCGGTATTTTTCTGAATCCGGGCATGGAAATCCAGAATATCCTGATGGGAAAACGCATTGTCCAGGCTGAGCATGGGAACGGTGTGTTCGGCATGTTCAAACGCGGGCAGGGGCGCGCCGCCGATTCGCCGGGTGGGAGAATCCGGTGTGACCAGGTCGGGGTATGCGGTTTCCAGGTGGATGAGTTCCTGCATGAGCCGGTCATATTCTGCATCGGAAATTTTAGGATCATCCAGGACATGGTAATAATAATTATGGTCGTTCAATAATTTCTGAAGCTGTCTGACCTGTGCTTTAATGTGCGCGTCCATCACCGGCCTTTCATTGTCCAGCATCCATCATTGGCATAGACTGGGTTTCAGTCATTGGCTTAGACTGGGTTTCAGTCATTGGCATAGACTGGGTTTCAGCCAGGTGCCGGGCAAATCCCAGAATCGCGTCACAGGCATCCTGCCGGGCCGCTTTAAAACGGGACCGCCGGAAACCCGGGTCCCAGTCCCCGGCGGCCAGGCTGTCAGATACCACCAGGAGTGCCGCCACATCCACATTTTGAAACGCGGCCACGGAAAAAAGGGCTGAACATTCCATTTCCACGGCAATGGCGCCCTGATCCCTGAACCAGGCGATTTTTTTAGGTGTTTCCCGGTAAATGGCATCTGTGGTCCACACCGGCCCCTGGGCGCACACCAGCCCTTGGGTGTCCAGATGATCTGCCAGTTGTTTGCTGAGATCCGGATTCGGCAACGTTTGCGGCAGGACCGGGTCCAGGGAGGCATAATGCCTGGATGTGCCTTCATCCACCAGACCTGAGTCCGGAACGATCAAATCACCCACCTGAATATCAGACCGCAGGCTCCCGCACCATCCCAGAATCAGAATCTGTTTTGCGCCTTTGGCCACTAAGGATTCCATCATCATGGCGGCATAGGGAGATCCCACAAACGGTCCGGCCACACTGAATCCCTGTGAATCAGTGATCAGACGGCTGACAAAAAACGGCACCGATCCAAAGGATGTCTCAGCCAGATCCGGCTGGAGCAGCTTCAGATCCGCCGCCGTTGACACCATCACCGCCACCGGCCCTAAAGAGGGTGCCTGTCTTGTCCCTAAGGGCGGTATCAGGGATGTTTCACTCAGGTCCAACCATGCCGGATAATTCATCTTTTACCTCATCGATAATGTCGTACAGCCACATGATATCTTCCACAGACAGACGACCGGCCTTGGACGGGGCCCGGTCCGTGCCGTCTTTTTTTTTCAGAATCCTGGGGCCGATCTGAACTTTGGGTTCTCCTTCTCCATACTGCTGTATGGAAATCAACAGCCCGGTTTCCTCATTTTTCCACTCTTTAATCTTTTTATCTTTATCAGGGTCATAACCCGGCATATGTGTGCTCCTTTACAATTAAATTTTTATCTGGATTCAGTCGGTTATCAGTGTCATTCAATCAAAATTCCCGCAGGATCGATGCGGGTGTCCAGCAGTTTTGCCTCCGGTATATCTTTAAGCAGGGTCCGCCAGGATTCAGCCAGAAGTACCATATCCTTTTGCCCGCCCACAGCCCACAGACATCCGCCGCCGCCGGCCCCGGTAAACCGGGCCCCGCACTGGTGGGCCTGAGCCGCATCAAACAGTTTTTCACCGGTTTCATCCAGCACATCCGGGGTCATCTGTTGACGAAGCCGTGTTTCTCTGATCATCAAATCCGCCGCTTCGGCATACTCCTTATTTAGGATGGCCGTGTAAAACGCCCGGGTCATCTCAATAATCCGGGCAAAAACCGTTCGGGTTTTCCCCTGGACAAACGAGGCAACCCACCGGCTGTTGATATCTTTGGACACATGGGGAATGCCGCAGTAGGCCACTTGCATATGCGGAATGAAATTTTTTCGGTCATCTTTTGAATCAAACACAGGAAACCGGTCAAACACAGGACCGCCGTGGTCGCCTATTTTCCATGCCCACATATGGGCCCCGCCGAACGCGGCCGCAGCCTGGTCCTGCACCCCGCAGGGAACCCCGGCCACACTGGATTCAATATAATGGGCCAGCCAGGCCACCTGGGCCGGATCCACCGGGTTTTCAAACACCGTATGAAACGCGGCCAAAATGGCCACGGCTGCAGAAGAAGATCCCCCCAGGGCACTTCGGGGCGGGGATGCGGAATCGATCTGAATATGAACCCCATGAGCGTTGAAATACTGGGCACAGGCAAACATCAGTCCCATGGGATGATCAAACGGGGCATTGCCATGATCAAATTCAGCAGAATCAAAACCTCTGGACGATACCTTGATCCGGCCCCGGCGATATGGGGTCAATGTCACTTTAGTGCGCAGATCCATTGCCATATTGAATCCCACGGGATTCAGATGGGCCAGGGGCAGATAAAAGGTGGAAATATCCAGGGTCCCGCCGAAATCCACCCGGCAGGGCACCGACACCTTGACGGGATTGTTTTCCAGAATACCACTTAGGTCCATGCGTCATTTCTCAGTCGTTTTAAAAACGTCAATGTTTTAAATTCCCGGGCCATGTGAAAAGCGATAAACGATTCCAGCAGAATCTGTCCCTCTTTGACGGCCATGCTGGAAAACCGGATGCGATCGGCTTTTTCAACATGGGTATTGTTCATCCAGAACAATTGCTTTAATGTGCCCTTGGAAACATCCAGTCCGGATCTGACCCCGTTGACACGGCATTTGGGGCACACGATCTTTCCTTCCCTGAAATCAAACCGCAGCATCTTTTCGGAAATATCATCCAGATGAACCTGGCAGATGCCGCATCTTTCAATGGTGGGTGAAAATCCGGAAATACTCATGAACCGGATCTGAAACAACAGGCTTAACACCTCTTTGGGCATATCGGACCGGTTCAGCATGTCAAAAGAAAACAGCAGCAGATCATACACGTCCGGCTGGGCTTTGCCCTCTTCCAGCCACAGATTCACCATTTCCGTCCAGTAACTGGCATACGCGGTTTTATACACATCATACCGGATATTGGCAAACCCGTTTTCCAGGTCCGACTGCACCAGGGTCAACAACGCGTCTTTGTTCTTTTTGGGCATGCGGCACTGAATATGGTTGAAAGAAAACAGATCCAGGGACCCGGAAAAGCGCTTGACGCTTTTTTTGGCATTCTTGGCCATGACAGTGATCTTGCCTTTGTCTCGGGTCATGAAAGTGATGATGAAATCATGATCCCCATATTCAATCCGGCGCAGCAGAATCGCATCTGTTTTAAAATCGTGCATGTCCGGCTACAGCATGATCTTGATATGGGCATTTTTTTTCAAAGATTCGATCCACTTGGTGAACTTTTCTTCGGCCTGTTTTTGATACAAAATATCCTGAATTTCGTCTTTGACCTGCTCGATGGACTGTCCACCGGTCTCAATGATATCTTCCACATAAATAATCTGATGCCCCTGTCCGGTGGTAATGACCCCGGAATACGCCCCTTTTTTCAATGGCTGCACCGCAGTTTTAATGGTGTCATTAAAGGTCTGGATCTCAAACTCACCCAGATCTCCGCCGTCATCGGCATTGGGGGCCACAGAAAACTGCCGGGCAGCCTCTGGAAAGGAAAGCCCCTGATCCAGCCGGGACAAAGCCGTTCGGGCATCGGCTTCCGAGGCTGCAAGAATATTGCGAAGATGATATTTGCGTTCTTTTTTGAACATTTCCGGATGCGCCTGATAATAGGCATCAATATCAGCCTGGGTCACGATGATCCGGGACCGGATCACCCGGTTGACCAGCAACGACTGCATGATATCCTCCCGGACCCGTTCACGGTATTCTTCCAAAGAGATGCCTTCGGATTCAAGCCCTTTTTCAAGGGCTTCCTGATCCAGGCCGTTTTGTTGCTTGAAATTGTCAATGGCGGACGTCACTTCCTCATCGGAAACCGAGATCTGCTGGCGGACAGCCTCCTGCCGGGTAAGGGTCCGGTCGATCAGGGTATTGAGCATCTGTTTTTCCATGTCCTCAATCATCTGCTTTTTTTCAGTTTCAGATTTCGAGGAAGATGTCACCTGGGTCAAATAAGGTTGAACCGCTTTGTGCAGCCGGGATAAGGTAATGATGTCATCATTGATCACCGCAACGATCCGATCCACGATTTCCTGGTTTGCCGACACCCACGCGGCTGATCCTAACAGACAGAGTCCTGTCAACCATACAAGGACTTTTTTCATCATGGGGCGTTCCTTTTTGTTCATCTGTTTTAAAACCGTTTTTGCCTTTAGATGGCCTGCCAGGCCCAAAACGTCTTTTTTAAGCCTGGCAATTAATCTGAAACACTACCATTACCGCATTTTTTGCGCAACACTAAAGCCGGGGGAATGTGTGAACTTTTTTCTAGGGCCGCTTAAAAAAAACCGGCCGATCCCGGGGTCAGAAAAAATGGCAGGCAGCCACATGGCGGGTATCATTTCCCTTAGATATCAATGCCGGCGGTTCCTGGCGGCAAATGTCTGCCACATGGGGACACCGGGTATGAAACCGGC
Source organism: Desulfotignum phosphitoxidans DSM 13687 (assembly GCF_000350545.1). Classification (GTDB taxonomy): domain Bacteria; phylum Desulfobacterota; class Desulfobacteria; order Desulfobacterales; family Desulfobacteraceae; genus Desulfotignum; species Desulfotignum phosphitoxidans. Next base: position 233,371 of record NZ_APJX01000003.1, on the reverse strand, counting down.
ATCCTGACGGGGGATTTTCAACCGAGGGCACCTCGCCGGTGAGAATGATCCGCCGGGGTTCGGTATCCGGATCCGGCACGGGCACGGCGGAAAGCAATGCCCGGGTATAGGGATGCCGGGCATTGTCATAGATATCCTGGGCATCCGCCATCTCCACAATCTTTCCCAGATACATCACCCCGATCTGATCCGACATGTGCCGGACCACGGAAAGATCATGGGAAATAAACACATAGGTCAGGCCCAGGGTTTGCTGCAATTCCAGTAACAGATTTAAAATTTTGGACTGTACCGACACATCCAGGGCCGACACCGGTTCATCACAGATGATGATTTCAGGATGCATGCTCACGGCCCTTGCAATGCCGATGCGCTGACGCTGGCCCCCTGAAAATTCATGGGGATATCTGGACAGGCTGTCTTTGGAAAGGCCCACCTGGGACAAAAGCTGCCGGATTTCCCGGGACAGATGGGATGAATCATGACCGTGAATTCTGTATTTTTCCTCCAGGATCTGCTGAACCGTCTGCCTGGGGTCCAATGATTCATAGGGATCCTGAAAAATCATTTGAAGATGGGTGGCCAGTTTTTTTTTCTGAAAACCCGTCAGATTTGAAATGGATTGTCCCTGAACGGCGACAGACCCGCCGGTGAGATCGTACAGGCCCATGATACATCGCCCCAGCGTGGTTTTTCCGCAACCGGATTCCCCCACCAGGCCGAATGTCTTTCCTTTTTCCACAGAAAACGAGACATCATCCACGGCATGGACCCAGCCGGTCCGCCTGAGAAAAACACCCCCCAGCACGGGAAAATATTTTATAAGCCGGCTGACATTTAAAATGGTCATGCCTTCCTCCGATACCGGGGTAAAACAAAAGGGTTTTACACTCATGTGCGGTGCAAAACCCTTTTAAAATTTAAATGAATCGCTACAGTACAACGACGTTGACAGCCGCAGGACCTTTCTGGCCGTCTTCAACGTCAAAGGAGACCCGGTCACCCTCGTTCAATGATCTGAAACCGGTGGCGCTGATTCCTGTATGGTGCACAAAAACATCCGGCCCGTCTTCCTGTTCAATAAATCCATACCCTTTTGCATCGTTAAACCATTTTACAATCCCTGTTGCCATTACGACTTTCTCCTTACTTAAAATAAACATTTGGGGTAGTTTCACACTTCAGGTCGAGCCATTGGAATGAACGGGTCTTGCCTTAAGAACGAAACTGCAAAGCCTTTACTATACCGGCTTTCACTGTATATTATTCGCTTTGTTCTAAAAATCAAGGATTTTTTTATATTCTTTTCTTTTTTTGTTCAAAAGGCCGGGAAACCAGATGACACGCCACTGTCCGGCCCTTTCCCACGGATCTCAGCCGGGGCGGATGCGTCCGACAGATGTCTTCGGTATCCGGGCATCGGTCTGCAAACCGGCATCCTTCGGGCATCCGGGCCAGGTCCGGCACATGGCCGGGAATGGTGGGCAACCGGGTTTTGCTGTGTTTGGACAACGAAGGAATCGAAACAAGCAATCCTTGGGTATAGGGATGAAGCGGATGGTTGAAAAGCGAGTGGACATCGGCGGTCTCGACAATCTGTCCGGCATACATCACCGCCACGTCATCACAGTTTTCCGCAATCACCCCCAGATCATGGGTGATGAGAACAATGGACATGCCGGATTTGTTTTTCAGTGTTTTGATCAGATCCAGAATCTGTGCCTGAATGGTCACATCCAGGGCGGTGGTGGGTTCATCGGCAATCAGGATGTCGGGTTCACAGCTCAACGCCATGGCAATCATCACCCGCTGGCGGATCCCGCCGGAAAGCTGATGCGGATATTTATCCAGGACCCGGGCCGGATCCGGAATCCCTGCCCGCTCCAGCAATTGAATCGCTTTGGCGTGTTTTTCGCCGGCGGTCATGTCCGGAAAATGCAGCGCAAACACCTCTTTCATCTGCCGGCCGGCCGTGTGAACCGGATTCAGCGCCGTCATGGGTTCCTGAAATATCATGGCGATTTTCCGGCCCCGGATGCGCTGCATCTGCTGAATCGGCAGTGTCAAAAGATCCTGACCCTGATACAGAATCCGGCCCTTGACAATTTGTGACACGGGTTTGGGCAACAGCCGGATAATACTTAACGCAGTCACGCTTTTGCCGCACCCGGATTCTCCGGCAATCCCCAGGATTCGCCCTTTTCCCAGTGAAAACCCCACATGGTCCACGGCCCGGACCCGTCCCTGTTCCGTGTCGAATTCCACAACCAGGTCTTTGATTTCCAGCAGTGTGTGTTGCGTCATGGGGATTCTTTCGTCACTTTAAAGCGTTCATCGATCAGGGTGACCGGCACCAGGGCCGTTCCCTGTTTCATGGCTGAAAGGGTTTGATCATACAGATCCGGATCCATCCAGAAAAGCCCGCCCACGGTGGATGAAAACGGATCAAACAGGTTTTCGGACATGCGGGTGCCATGAAATGAGGGCAGCCTGAGCCACCGCCAGTAAGCGATCCGGACATAGGGCACCATAAACGTGGGCACATAGGCACACACCGCATGGATTTTGTTCTGGATGGCTTTGGACAGCCGGATCCGCTCGGCTTCATCCAGACTTTCCCGGTATTGATCGATCAGGGCATCCAGCTGCGGATTATCCGTGTTTGTGATATTGTTGGTCTGGGGCTTGTGGGCGTTGTCCGAATGCCATCCCTGCCAATAGGACGGCCGCATGCCGGTGCTCCACCCCATCCAGGCCACATCATGCTGTTTTTCCAGAAATTTCTTGAACATGGCGGATGAATCCAGTTTTTCCAGTTGCAGCTCAATGCCGGCTTTGCGGGCTTCTTCTTTAAGCACCACCAGCTGGGGCATATGATCGTCATATCCATAGGTAACAGTGACGGAAAACCGCTGACCGTTTCTGGACCAGATACCGTCATCGCCCCGGTGCCATCCCTGCCCGGTCATCAGGGATTCCACTCGGAACACATCATATTTCCGGGCAGAAATCGTGAGGTCCGTGTAATCCCCATATCCGAAAAACGGCTGGGCCAGGCGGAAATAATCCCCCCGCAGCACTTTTTCAATCACCTTATCGATGTTCATGGCATGGGCAAATGCCAGGCGTCGGTATCTTTCGGAAAAAACCTCTTTGTCCTGGTTGAGCCACATGCCATGGCTGGGCCGGGGCAGGTCATTGAAAAACCAGATCCGATGCACATACCCGTTTTCAATGACCCGGGTCTTTGATTTATCATACCAGTACTTGGGCTGGACCAGACCAAAGGTTTCCAGCCGGCCTTTCTTGAAATGCTCCCATTGAAGATTGAAATCTCTGATCACCGAATACTGGACCGTGTCCACATTGAACCGGTGTTTAAAATAGCGCCGGTCTTTTGCCCACCAGTCAATTTTTCTGGCAAACCGGATATACCGGCCTTTTTTGAATTCAGACATCTGATAAGGACCGGTATTGGGTACCACGGCCCAGTTGTACCGGTAAGTGAACTCTTTGTCCAACGGATGGAAAAAATGCGCGGGCGTGGGGCTGATACCCAGTTTCAGGTGAAGATCCGGCACGGCTTTGGTGCTTTTCACACCAATGGTGTGATCATCATACACCATGACTTGCTTGATCTCCCGGGTGTAATAATCATTGTACCAGGGGGCGATAATATGTTCCGAGCGCATGAACGTGAGGGTGTAGGCATAATCCCATCCCGTGACCGGCCGGCCGTCCGACCACCGGGCATCTTTGTCCAGCTTGAAATACATGGTTTTCTTATCCGGATCAAAAGCCCAGTGGGTGGCCAGTTCCGGAATGATGTTGCCGGTGTTGGGATGGATATTGATCAATGACAGCTGATTGTCCAGGATCGCAGACCTGAAGCTGCCGTTGGAATCCGGCCCCACCACCCGGAAGGTCATGGGAAAACTGAGCAGAGCGGCCCTGAAAAGCCCCCCTTTTCTGGCATCAGACGATGCAAACACGGGATCAGTATCATTGGTCAGCCAGTGAATATTTTCAGGCATGGGGGCATATTCACGCAAAAGCGGTTCATTTTCCTGGGCCGAAACTTTGGAAAATGACGGCTCTTTGGTCTCTGGGTCTTCCCGGTTGTCTGAACATCCAGCCAGGGCCGCACAACACACCAGTAACACAAACACCCATTTATGAAACCGCATGGTTTCTCCGTCTGCCTTGATAAATCCTCATCCATTTCCCCCATGGCGTTTAATCACAAACCATACCAGATGTCTGCGCCATGTGACAACACCTGTTTTTATCTCAGGTCCGGGTGTCTTGACATGCGGGCAGAAAAAAGCCTATTTTTAGGCACACATCCATTTGAAAGACAGGTATGGCCCAATGGAAAAACCTTTTTTAACCAGGTGTCTGAATTCATGATCCTGCACATTGATATGGACGCTTTTTTTGCGGCTGTGGAACAGCGGGATAATCCGGAACTCAAGCACCGGCCCGTGGTGGTGTGCGGCAATTCGCCCCGGGCTGTGGTATCCACAGCCAGCTATGAAGCCAGACAATTCGGAATTCATTCCGCCATGCCTCTTTTCCAGGCCAAACAGCTTTGTCCGCATCTGATTGTGGTTCCGGGACACAGGGAAAAATATGCCGCCGCATCCCAACAGATCATGGCGATCATTTCAAAATTCACGCCACTGGTGGAACCGGTGTCCATTGATGAAGCCTATGCCGATGTGACCGGATGCAGCACCTTGTTCGGACCCCCGCCGGTCATTGCAAGACAAATCAAACAGACCCTTTTCACCCATCTGGCGCTAACCTGTTCCATCGGTATTGCCCCGGTGAAATTTCTGGCCAAAATCGCCTCGGACATGAACAAACCCGACGGGTTGACCCATATCACCCGGGAGCAGATGCCGACGGTCATTCAGACATTGCCCGTTCATCAGGTTCCGGGAGTGGGAAAGCAGGCCATGCACCGGATGAAAGAACTCAATATTCAGACATTGGGGGATATTCAGCGGTTTGACGTGACACTGCTCACCAAAAAATTCGGCAAATTCGGCCGGCGGCTGTACCAGCTTTGCCGGGGCCTGGATGAGGACCGGATACAGCCCCGGGCCGCCCGCAAATCCATTTCCAGTGAAACCACCCTGGAAACCGATATTTCAGATGAACAGACCGCCAGAAAGATCCTGCTTTCCCTGGCCGGCCGGGTGGGAAGGGAATTGAGAAAAAAAAACCGGGTATGTGAAAGTGTGTCCATTAAAATAAAGTTTTCCGACTTCACCCAGATCACCCGGACCCGGAAAACCCCGGCCCGGACCTGTTCAACAGAAGCGATTTTCCACCAGGCCCGGCTTTTGTTTGAACAAGTGAAACTCACCCAGAAAATCCGGTTGCTGGGGGTGGGGGTCTCTCATCTGCAACCCAAACATGCGCCGGTTCAGATGGCCCTGCTGTCTTTGCCTGAAGATAATACCACAAAACAATGGGAATCCGTGGATCAGGCCATGGACCGCATTTTTGAAAAATTCGGCCGGGAAATGGTGACACCGGCGGTATTGAACCCGTTGAAAAATCCGTCACCCGGGAAAGGAGGACAAATGACCCGGACAAGTGCAAAAAAACTGATCATTTCAGGAAAGGTCCAGGGCGTATATTTTCGACTGGAAACCCGGAAAGCAGCCCTTCAGGCAGGGGTTGACGGATATGTGAAAAACCGGGCCGATGGATCGGTGGAGGCCGTGTTTCAGGGGCCAACCCAGGCCGTGGATCAGATGGTGGCATGGTGTCACCAGGGTCCACCCGCGGCCCGGGTGGACCAGGTAACCGTTGAAACCCTTGCGCTTCAACCGGACACAAACGGTTTTGATATCAGGTATTAAACGCGGTTTCCTTTTTTTTCTTCAGACTGGTCTTCAACGCTGCGGTATGAATGTCTGCGGCCAGGTGAACCGGGCTTTTACCCCATAACGGATCCCACCCGGCCGGATTGGCGGAGCAGAAAAACTGGACTTCCAGCCCGAACCGGGTCATGGCTTGATCCAGAGGCAGTCCCTTGACCTTTTCCGCTGCCAGCCAGGTGGCACCGCAGGGAGCGCCGCGATGAACCCGGATTTGTGCCACCCGGTCTTCATCAAGATCCACTGTGATCCGGGGGGTACCGAACATTTTGCCATATAAGCCCAGGGCATTGCTTTCCTGCAACGTACAGCAGATGGGCGGACAAAACGCATGGCCGCATTGCAGTTTTTTGCCTGATGAGACAATGGGGATGCCGAGTTGATCGCACAACCGGCTCAGATCCTCGGACAGATCGCAATGTTTGAGATAATCCAGAACCAGATCCGCTTCAATCGTTTTGGGCAGATAAGGGGATGTATCATCCAGCACCGGCGGCAGATCCGGTTCAATATTAAAAATTTGAATATCAAACTGGCGATCACCGAATTTGGCAATCCCTTTTATCTTGGTTTCTCCTGAATTGTTTTGTTGGAACACGGCAATGGTCTGCATGATTTAAAACCCCAGATCTTCATTGACCAGAATAATTTTAATCCGGTGTTTTACAAAAGATTTTTCAATAATGGTCCAGTAGTTACAGATCCGGTCCGGGCTGGCACAGTCCTGGCATATGCCGGTGGCGGCACAGGGCGTTTTTTTATCCAGATTCATGACGTTCACCGGGGCCGCATAGTTTTTGATCCGGAACATGGCATCTTCCAGATCCGCACACAGTTTGTTTCGTCCGATAATCAGCAGCACATGTTTGGGTCCCCACATCATGGCCCCGACCCGGTTGCCGATCATATCCAGGTTCACCAGCTGACCCGCTTCGGTCAATGCATTGGTGCCGGTGATGAACAGGTCCGCCAGCAGCGACTGGCGCCGTGTTTCCATCATGTCGTCAAAAGAAAGGGTTTTGTCGAATGTGTTGATGATCTCCAGATCTTTTTTTTCCATGAGCGCATGAAACAGGCCCGTGGACACAAAGGACATGGAGCCGCCCCAGGAAACGCTTTTGACATCCAGGGCCGGAATGATCTGTTCCAGGGCCAGGTCTTTGGCGCCGGCAGCCGTGTCTGAAATGAACACCTCGAATTTGTTTTTTTCAAGAGCTTCCTTAACGGCTTCCAGCTTTAAGCGCCAGTAATTATCTATGGGATTTTTCATGGGTGAATCCTTAAATGATTTGATGTTGACGTTATCTCTTCCAGATGGTTCCGACTATACCTGTCAGCGGTTTACCTGGCAATGATTTTTTCCGGATCCGTTTATGCAAACAAGATCTTTTTTTTAAAATACAACTTTTTTTGTTGACTTCATCCGACAATCTTAATATGTGATGACAAATATATAAATTGAATTCAGTAAATGACTTTCGTTTCTAATCTCTCCGTGGACGTTGCCGCTTTCTGTGCTGGTTGTAAGAATACATGATTGCTGTCATCAGTAGTCCCAGGATATGCACAACCAATATCGTTAAACACAATTGATCATATAATTTTTTCAACCATTAAATCCCCTGTGAAAAAGTATCCAGGTGCAAAGGAGGTGATAGCTTTTCAGCAAATCTTTAAAATCTTCCCATTATTTCAGGCAATTAAAACCATAAAGGAGATGCCGCATGAGCAGAAAAGACGTTGTCGAAACCACGGAAGCCCAGATCGCTGTCCATTGGAAAGAAGAAGAGTACTATCATCCCTCCCCCAAATTTATCGGCCAGGCCAACCTGACTGATCCAGCCGTCTTTGACCGGTTCAGCCTGGACAATTTTCCGGATTATTATACTGATTTTGCTGAAATGCTCACCTGGTATAAATACTGGGACGAAGTTCTGGATACCAGTGACGCACCCTGTTTCAAATGGTTTAAAGGCGGTCTGATCAATGCCAGCTACAACTGCATCGACCGCCATCTGAAAGACAGCAAAAACAAGACCGCCATCCATTTTGTTCCGGAACTCGAAGAGGAACGAATTGATCATATCACCTATCAGGAGCTGTATGTCCGGGTCAATGAATTCGCTGCCCTGCTCAGAGATTTTGCCGGACTCAAACGCGGGGACCGGGTCACCATTCACATGCCCATGTCTGCTGAGCTTCCCATTACCATGCTGGCCTGTGCCCGCCTAGGTGTGATCCATTCCGTGGTGTTTGGCGGGTTTTCCGCATCTGCCTGTGCTGACAGGATCGTGGATTCCAACTCCCGGGTCCTCATCACCATGGATGCTTATTACCGGGCAGGCAAACTGCTCAACCACAAGCAGCATGCGGACGAGGCCGTCAAAATTTCCGAAAAACAGGGTCAGGTGGTGGACAAGGTGCTGGTGTGGCAGCGGTATCCGGGCAAATACGCTTCTGATACCCCCATGCAGGACGGCCGGGACGTGTTTGTGAACGACGAGCTGAAAAACCATTACGGCAAACGTATCACACCGGAAAAAATGCTGTCTGAAGATCCGTTGTTTCTCATGTACACCAGCGGCACCACGGGCAAACCCAAGGGATGTCAGCACGGCACCGGCGGATACCTGGCCTATGTCACGGCCATGTCCAGATATATCCAGGATATCCATCCGGAAGATGTGTACTGGTGCATGGCTGACATCGGGTGGATCACGGGTCATTCCTTTATCGTTTACGGCCCGCTTGCTTTGGGCGCTTCCTCCGTGATCTACGAAGGGGTTCCCACTTATCCGGATCCCGGCCGATCCTGGCGTATCGCCCAGGCCCTGGATGTCAACATCTTCCACACCGCCCCCACGGCCATCCGGGCTTTGCGAAAGCTGGGGCCGGAGGAACCAGCCAAATACACCTATCATTTCAAACACATGACCACGGTGGGCGAGCCCATCGAACCTGCTGTGTGGAAATGGTATGAAAGCGCTGTGGGCAAGGGTGAGGCCGTCATCGTGGATACCTGGTGGCAGACGGAAACCGGGGGGTTTTTATGTTCCACCACGCCGGGTCTAAACCCTATGAAACCGGGCAGTGCCGGCCCCGGGGTACCAGGCATTCACCCGTTTATCCTGGATGCCGAAGGCAATGAAATCACACAACCCGGCATTGCCGGCAATATCTGCATCCGAAACCCATGGCCGGGCCAGTTCCAGACTATCTGGGGAGACCGCCAGCGGTTTGTGGACACCTATTTTGGCCCTATCTGCAAAAACCCGGAAAGCAAAGACTGGAAAGACTGGCCCTATCTGGCCGGGGATGCGGCCATGATGGCGCAAGACGGGTATTTCAGGATCCTGGGACGGATCGATGATGTCATCAATGTATCCGGCCACCGACTGGGAACCAAGGAGATCGAATCCGCGGCCCTGATGGTGGATGAAGTGGCCGAAGCCGCAGTGGTACCGGTATCCCATGAAATCAAGGGCAAGGAACCCGACCTGTACGTTGCCCTGAAAACCGGCATCAAACCGTCCGAAGAATTGGCAAAAAAAGTCTCTGATGCCGTGTGTGAGCAGATCGGCAAAATTGCCAAACCCAGACGAGTCTGGCTGGTACCGGACATGCCCAAAACCCGGTCCGGCAAAATTATGCGCCGGGTCTTAGGCGCCATTTCCAACAAAGGGGATGTCGGAGATGTCATGACCCTGGCCAACCCGGAAGTGGTGGAAGAGATCAGGAACATGGTTCAAAAATAATGCTGCGCTGTCAATGTGAGGAGGAAACACAATGTCCAATCTCTATGATCAGGCCCATGAACAATCCATCAAAGACCCGGAAAGATTCTGGGGACCCATTGCCGAAACGTGTCACTGGTATAAAAAATGGGACAAAGTGCTGGATGATGCCAACACCCCTTTTTATCGGTGGTTTGTGGGCGGTGAAACCAACACCTGCTATAACGCCGTGGACCTGCATGTGAATGAAGGCAAAGGAGACCAGGCCGCCATTATTTATGACAGCCCGGTGACCGACACCATCACCACTTATACCTACAAAGACCTCAAAGACCAGGTATCACGCTTTGCCGGGGTCCTGAAGCAAAGGGGGGTTACCAAAGGAGACCGGGTCATCATCTACATGCCCATGATTCCTGAAGCCGTGTTTGCCATGCTGGCCTGTGCCAGGATCGGGGCGATCCATTCCGTGGTGTTCGGCGGATTTGCCGCCAATGAACTGGCCACCCGGATCAATGATGCCAAGCCCAAAGTGATCGTGTCTGCTTCCTGCGGCATCGAGATCAACCGGGTGATCCCATACAAGCCGCTCCTGGACAAGGCCATTGACCTGTCCGACACCAAACCGGAATCCTGTATCATTTTCCAGCGTTCCCAGGCAGCGGCGGATATGCAGAACGAAAGGGATTTCGACTGGAACGAAATGATGGCACAGGCAGCCCCGGCAGACTGCGTACCAGTTGCCGCCACCGATCCTTTGTATATCCTGTACACCTCAGGCACCACGGGTCTGCCCAAAGGCATTGTCCGGGACCACGGGGGCCACATGGTGGCCCTGAAATGGAGCATGAGCGCCATTTACGGGGTCGATCAGGGAGATGTGTACTGGGCCGCCTCAGACATCGGCTGGGTGGTGGGCCATTCCTATATCGTGTATGCCCCTCTGTTCAAGGGATGCACCACCATAGTGTATGAAGGCAAGCCCGTGGGAACCCCGGATGCTTCTGCGTTCTGGCGGGTCATCTCCCAGCATAAGATAAAAACCATGTTCACGGCCCCCACGGCCTTCCGGGCCATCAAGCAACAGGACCCGGGCGCCGGAATGATGGCGGGCTTTGACCTGTCCCATTTCAAATACCTGTTTCTGGCCGGGGAAAGAACCGATCCAGACACCCTTTCCTGGGCCGAAGACAGCCTCAAGGTGCCGGTGATCGACCACTGGTGGCAGACGGAAACCGGGTGGGCCATTGCGGCCAATTGTGTGGGACTGCATCAGTTCCCGGTCAAACCCGGGTCTCCCACCAAGGCGGCCCCGGGCTGGGACCTGGCCGTGCTGGATGAGACGGGAGATCCCGTAGGCCCGGGGGGAATCGGTGCCATCGTGGCAAAACTACCCCTGCCGCCGGGCACCCTGCCTACCTTGTGGCAGAATGATGACCGGTATATTTCCGCTTATCTTGCCACCTTCCCAGGGTACTATGAAACCGCAGATGCCGGTTACATTGACGAAGATGGATATGTATTTGTCATGGCCAGAACCGATGACATCATCAATGTGGCCGGGCACCGCCTGTCCACGGGTGCCATGGAAGAAGTGATCGCCGGACACCCGGATGTGGCGGAATGCGCGGTCATGGGCGTGGATGATGACCTCAAGGGCCAGGTGCCCTTAGGAATGGTGGTGCTTAACGCCGGCGTGGACCGGGACCATGATGATATCATCAAAGAGGTGGTCCAGCAGGTCAGAGATACGATCGGCCCGGTGGCGGCCTTCAAAAAAGCCATCGTGGTCCAGCGTCTGCCCAAGACCCGGTCCGGAAAAATCCTTAGAGGAACCATGCGGGCCATTGCCAATAAAAAAGAATACAAGGTGCCCGCAACCATCGACGACGACACCATCCTGGACGAGATTGAAACCTCCCTGGGAAAGATCGGATATGGCAGACAGGCATGAGACAGATTGCTTGTGCATAACCATGCAGTCATTCAAACAATGAAAGGAGGTGATATGTATGCCCTGAGAATGCCTTTATGAATCATGATAATCATGCATGATCCGATCAATCCTCAATAATGAAACAACAGGAGGGAACTAATTATGGATCCAAAAATTTGGGTTTGGATTTTTCTGGCACTGTACATCATCTACTGTTTCTGGATGGGCCTGAAAGGATTTTTCAGTGAAAAAAAAGCGTCGGGTTATGCCATTGCCGGCCGCTCCATTCCGTTCATCGCGTTTTTGATGGCGGCCACGGCCGCCTCATTTTCCGGATGGACCTTTATCGGCCATCCGGGTCTGATCTGGAAAGCCGGCCTGGTATATGCCTTTGCTTCTTTTTACGTGCTCACCATCCCCCTCACCGGGGCATTTTTTGCCAAACGAAACTGGCTCATGGGCAAGCGCTACGGGTTTATCACACCCGGGGATATGTTTGCCTATTACTATAACAACGAAGCCGTACGCTGGCTGACCGTTCTGGCCGCATTTCTGTACTCCATTTTCTATTCCGGGCTCCAGCTCATCGCGGCGGCCAAGCTGTTCTACTGGACCGCCGGCGTGCCTGAAACCATCGGCCTGATTTTCATGGCTGCCATTGTATGGTTCTATGTGGTCACGGGCGGGTTGAAAGCCTCCACCTGGGTGGGGGTACTTCAGTTCTGCCTGCTGGTGGGCGGTATCATCCTGCTGGGATTTTACACCATCACCAGTCCTTTGTTCGGCGGATGGTCCGGGTTTGTGGCATCCATGAGCGGACTGGAGGATAAATACATGAAGGTACCGGGCCTGATTCATTTCGGCCTGGGCACCGGCGGATGGACTGCCGTGATGATTCTCACCTATATGTTTGCCCTCATGGGGATCCAGTCTTCGCCGGCCTTTACCCTGTGGAATTTTGGTATTGCCTCTCCCAAGCCCCTGGCCTGGCAGCAGGTGTTCATGTCCACCTTTGTGGTGGGTCTGTCTTTATTCTTTTTCACCGCGTTCCAGGGTATCGGTGCCCGGATCCTGATGATGGCCGGAAATCTGGCACCTCAGGTGGATGGTGATGTCGTACCCATGCTCATGACCAAATTTTTGCCCGGTCCGGTCCTGGGTCTGGTGTTCATGGGGGCCATTGCGGCCATCCATTCCACATCAGCACCTTACATCGGCACGGGCGGCACCATTATCCAGCGGGATGTGTGGTGGCGGTATGTCAGAAAACAGGGGGGAACGCACTCCGAGCAGATCTGGACCAACCGGGTCTTTGCCACCATCCTGACAGTTGCCGCCGTAGTGGTCTCTTTGACATCCACGGATGCCATCGTTATGATCGGCGGGTTTGCCACGGCATTCGGCACCATCATGTACCTGTGCCTGTTAGGGGTTCACTGGGGATTCAAATTCCCAAGCATCGGTGTGGTCTTAGGCTTGATATGTGCGATCATCGCCTGTTTTCTCACCTATTATGTCTGGAAATATCCCTTGTCCATCCATACAGCCGGATGGGGTATTTTCGTAGGCCTGGCCGTGGCATACCTGTGCCGGGGATTAGGGATAAAAGATAACGAAGAAACCATTGCCCGGCAAAAAGAGATTCGGGAATGGCTCAACTCCATTGACGCGCCGACTGAAAAAGGCAAACGCTGGCGCGGGTACATGAAAATAATTGTCCCCATCTGGTTTTTCATGGCCATCGGCCCCGGCGTACTCATTGGCAACAATGCCATCTCTTTTGCCGGATTCCCACCCATCTGGTCCTGGCAGATCATCTGGTGGATCTTAGGTATCATCATGATGTGGGGCCTGTGCTTTAAAGCGGAAATGTCCACCACCTCCGCCGAACAGATCCGAAGAGCGGATGAAGAAACCATGGACGTCACCAAGGAAGCCGATGATTGATCCGGACACGTTAGCGCATTGACACCCAACACAAAAAGGAGACAACCCATGGCTTTAGAAGACAAATATCTCATAGTAACCATCATTTTCTGCATATTGTTTGTATGTTCATTCAGCTGGGGATGGTGGGGATAATCCCTTAATTTGATTGATAACTTTTTAATGAAAAATTCCGGACACCTGAGTGTGTCCGGAATTCATACTGTTTTCACGTCATGACCCTGAGCCATCGATTCTGGATCTTCGCTTTGACCGCCGCCGGTATCATCCTGATGATTGTCACGGGCATGGCCCTGTATATCTGGTTTCATTTAACTTTCGGCCAGACCCAGGCAGTGATGACCCTGATCAGAGATCATCTGGCGGCTCTACTGACGGGAGTCCTGCTTCTATCCCTGGTGTTCTGGGCGCTGTCCGACCTGGTGTATGCCAATTACATCAAACCGGTCAGAAAAATATCCACAGATGTGGCTTTGATCTATGCATCCAATCCCTCATTGCGCATTCCTATTGCCGGAAATCAGGATATTCAGGCCCTGGCCCGGACCATCAACACATTTGCCGATACATTTGAAAGGTTAAACCAGGATATTGCAACGCAGGTGGTGGCGGCCAGAAAAGAAACCGAGCAGGAAAGAAACCTGCTGGCCGCCATCATGGGAGAACTGCCCCAGGGGTTAATTATCTGCAATCAAAACGGCCGGATCCTGTTATACAACACCCTGGCTAAAAACATCTTCACATGTACCATGGTCCGGGAAAATTCAGAACAATTCATGGGCTTAGGTCGGTCCATCTTTCATCTGGTGGACAAGGACCTGATTTCCCATGCCATGGAAGAAATCCATGAACAGCTGACCTTGGGTGAAAACAGTGCCGGCTCTTTTTTCATCACTCCCCTGGGGGATCACAGCCTGATCAGCGTGGAAGCGATTCCGGTCCTGGACAAAACCAATCAGATCACCGGATTTATTCTGGCAATCCTTAATATTACCCGGGATGTCGAAAAATTCCAATCCATGCAGCGGGGTCTGGCTGATTTTCGCAGATTTCTGGAAAAAAAAAGTGTTGCTGAACAAAATTTTTTTCGCCTGTCCGATACGATTCAAAACACGTATCTCTCACGGTTGCCCCTGTCCCAGCTCAATCTGGCCCGGTTTCTCTTCAAAGTCCAGAAATTGACAGGCCAGACCCATGATATCCGGATCAACGTGCACAACCTCCCCCGAGATGACCGAATCATGGCAGATACCTATTCTTTTACCAAAGCGATCGTGTTTCTATTCAGAACCCTGTCAGACTGGACCTATGCCATTGAATTCGATCTGACCGTCACCAATGCTTCCGGCCGGATACAGTTTAACATCACCTGGGAGGGGGTTCCCGTGGACAAACCGGGCCTGGACACCATCATAAAGACAACCATCAGGGCCCTGCCCGGTTTTAAATCCATTCTTGCCCTCAACAATGCCCGGCTCAATGTCCCGGAATCGGGCGAAACTCATTTCTCCCACATTATTTTATCCGTGAAAAAATCCACGGAACCCCCTGCCACATCTCACCGGACACCGGTTTTGGCCGGTTCCCGGCCGGAATTTTACGATTTTGACCTGTTCAAGGTCACAGACAGTGACCAGAACCTGCTGAAGACCCGGCTCACCGATCTGTCTTACACCGTGTTTGACACGGAAACCACGGGGTTGAACCCGGAAGGGGGCGATGAGATCATCTCCATGGGTGCCGTGAGAATTGTGAACAACCGGCTCCTGTCTGATGAGGTATTTGAAGAACTGGTGAATCCCGGGCGGGATATTCCGGTGGCATCCTACCGGATTCACGGCATCCACCACGAAATGGTGGCGGAAAAAGATCCCATTGAACTGGTTTTGCCCCGGTTCCGGCAGTTTGTGGCAGACACTGTGCTGGTGGGCCACAATATCGCCTTTGACATGAAACTGATCAAACTCAAAGAAAAAATCACCCGGATCAAATTCGCCAACCCCGTACTGGATACGCTGCTGTTGTCAGCTTTTCTGCATCCGATCCATGAACAGCATGACATGGAAAATATCGCCCAGCGCCTGGGAATTTCCATGATCAGCCGTCATACTGCTTTTGGAGATGCCCTGACCACGGCACAAATTTTTTTAAAACTGATTCCAATACTGAACAGCAACGGCATACTGACCCTGGAAGATGCCATCCATACGTCCAAAAACTCCTATTATGCCCGATTAAAATATTGATTCACACCCAAACTCGTGATAGGGCTCAATACATGCAGCCAATCCAGTCAACCTCCAACCAGGAGACTTCGTTCATGAAAAAACCATGGCTTACCTTTGCCGGCCTGTGTGCCGTTGTCCTGGCCATTGTGATGATCTGCGTGATTTTCGGCAGTTACACCAGCATGCTGCGGTCCAGAAACCGGGTCCATGCAGGCAAAGACCTGATGATCACGGCCTGGGAAAACCAGGTGGACCAGATTCCGGACCTGGTATCTCGGGTGCCCGGGACAGATGCCGCACCGACCCGATCCCGGATCCATGACACCATGGAACAGCTCCAGACCCTGCTGATCCGGTTCCAGACACCTGATACCCCCCTGGCCCCGGACCTGGTGCCCGTGTTTGAACAGGCCCAGTTTCGCCTGGCAAAAGATCTGGATGCCCTGACCAGAGATTCCGGTACCGGGCATCCCAGGGTTCAGGAAATAGCGGATCTGTATCTGAAAACCATCTATGCCACCCGGCGGTACAACAAAGAGGCTGCCTACTTTGACAGCCGGAAAAAGGTATTTCCCGGCATGTTCACCGCAAAATGGTTTCATCTGGATGATCTGCATTTTCCTGTCATTGATATCACTTGTTTTGATCCCTGGGGCCTGAAATGAAAGAAAGCTCCTCCCTGTCGGCATTTTTCAACCAGCCCGTGTCCGCCATATTCCGGGCCAACATCGCTACCTGCTCCATGGACACGCCCGTGAATCAGGCGGCTCAGAAAATGAGCCGTTCCAATGCTTCTGCCATTCTGGTCAAAAATGATTCCCGGCAGATTGCCGGCATTGTCACGGATGCGGATCTGCGGACAAAGGTATTGGCAGAAAATCTGACATCTGATACCCCGGTATCCGAAATCATGTCATCGCCCGTGATCACCATTTCATCCGACAGCCTGATTTTTGAAGCGTTTCTGACCATGATCGGCAAAGACAAACGGCATCTGGCCGTGTGCGGAGAATCCGGGGCCGTCTCCGGTATCTTGACGGAAAAAGATTTGATCGCAGCCCAGACAAAAGACTCGTATCTGCTGCTTAAAACCATTACCGCAGCCAAAACCATGGACGAGCTGAAGAACTTTCACGCCCGAATGTGCCGCATGCTGCTGGATCCCATCGACAACGGAATAAAACCGGAAGTGATCACCCGGCTGATCACCACGTTTTCCGATGCCATCTTAAAAAAAATCATGGCCTTTACCCTGGAAGAGGTCGGACCCGCACCCTGCAGGTTCGTGTTTCTGACCATGGGATCCGAAGGCCGGGAGGAGCAGACCCTGGTGTCGGACCAGGACAACGCCATTGTGTATGCGGATCCTGCATCAGACACTGAGTCAGCGGCGGCTGCCGCCTATTTCAGCCGTCTGGCCGATCGGGTGTGCGACCGGCTGGACATGGCGGGATACCGGTTCTGTGAGGGAAACAACATGGCCAAAAACCCGAAGTGGTGCCAGCCCTTGTCTGTCTGGAAAAAATATTTTCACACCTGGATCCGCAAGGCCAAGCCGGAAGATCTGTTGTACTCCAGCATTTTTTTTGATTTCAAAGGCACATATGGGGACCTGACTTTATCTTCTCAGCTCAAGGATCATCTGTTTGAATCCATCCGGGGCTGGTCCGGTTTTCTAAGGAACATGACGGAAAACGCCCTTTATTTCCGGCCCCCCATCGGGTTGTTCGGCAAACTGAAAAAAGCCACGGACGGCCGGCACAAAAACGCATTTGATATCAAATATGCCATGCTGCCCATCACAGACGTCACCCGGGTGTATGCCCTGAAAAACAACCTATACCAGACCAATACCCTGAAACGGCTTTTCCGGCTTTACACCCGACATGCCATCACGGCCAAAGAATACCACAACCTGGTCCAGTGTTATGATTTTTTAATGAAACTGCGGTTCCGCCGCCAGATCACCAACATCATGGACGAGGGAACGCCTCCGGACAATTTCATCAACCCGGACAATCTGTCTTCCCTGGACCGGCATATGCTCAAGGAAATTTTCAAAACCATTGAAAATTTTCAGCAGAAATTGAACATGGAGTTCACCGGGGTGGTATAATCTCAACGCAACACGGACGGGGCCGTCTATAATCTGAAGACGATCTTCTGAATGCTGTCATCTGATTGCTATAGCCGGAATGTTTTTTGACACAGATCACAGGAACCGGTTGCCGGAATTTCCCGGCAGTGAACACATTTTTCCGACAGATACCGGTCTTTGCCCTGTTTTTTCTTGCAATTGGGGCATGTCCAGTCTTTTTTCACAGGAAGCACCCGGGCACAATAGGGGCATTTGATGGGAAATTTTCTGAACACCAGAAACATCAGCCCGGAAATAATGAAAAACGGCCCCAGAAGCTTGAACTGAACGCTGTCTGCAAACCGGCTGAAATCCGAGGCGCTGGACAGAATGACAAACAAAAGAAACGCAATGGGTGCGACAAGAAGTCGCTTTTAATAATGTTGGGCTTGACCCAACCTGCTGTATTACCAGCAGTTTTTCATTCCGGCATGCATTACCAGTAATGGTTTTGTGTGAAGCCCGGATGACAATGAAGCCCTTGGCTTTATGCCAGGAGAGAGAGCCGTGAGGGGACCTCAACTCTGGGAGCATCAATCCAGATGGGAGCTATGAACGATGGTATGCGTAACATATGTGAACTGTTAATAAACGTCGTTATTTTTGACAGGCCAAAGATGCTGACAGGCCTGGGCCAAAAGGCAAGAGGTATGGATGGAGCGTTCCGTTGTCGCTTCACGTAATCTATGATCCCTCCGGCGGATAGACAGACGCTAACCCATTGGGTGTTAAAAGTGGAACTTGGTAAGCCCGTATTTTCCCTTCGAAAGAAGGACAGCTGATCGCAAGATTGGCTTATGGGGATGCGGGTAGAGGAACGCTGGAGAAAGCGAATGCTGATCTGTAATGGATCAGATACGGGTTCAAAATTTGCCCGACCATGAAAATGTGCAGACTTCCAGCATGGTGTTGGATCACGTGAAACGATTTGAAATGGAATAACCGTATTGGTGTGGATAGATGATATCATTTTATGATGTTGACGGCCGTATGGGCTTGAAGAATGTGTGGGACCTTATTGATTGGGACAAGCACAGGCTGATAGTATCCCGTATACAGACGCGTATCGTGAAGGCAGTTAAGAATGGATTAAAGCAAACGGCACGCGGCCTTCAACGGCTGCTGTCCAACTCGCTTTCGGCAAAGCTTATCGCCATTAAGCGGGTGATATCCAATAGTGGAAAACGAACCCCGGGTGTGGACAATCTATTAATTGATACACCCCGAAAGCGATGGGAAACGCTCAAGAATCTTAATCTTCCCGAATATAAGGCAAAACCGCTGAAACGCATTTACATCCCGAAAAAGAATGGTAAGAAACGACCATTAGGCATACCGGCCATGCATGACCGGGTGGAACAGGCCCTTGATTTACTGGGACTTGATCCGGTATCTGAAACCACTGCTGATCATCATTCCTATGGATTCAGGAAAGTGCGTTCGGCTCAGGATGCCATGGGAGCTATTTATAATGCGCTGAGACGGAAAGATAGTGCTGACTGGATTTTAGAGGCAGATATCAAAGGCTGTTTTGATCATATTGACCACAAATGGTTGAATGAGAACATCCCGATGAACAAGAAGAAATTAAAACAATGGCTCAAGTGCGGTTACCTTGAGAAGCATACGTTTAATTCAACAAATGAAGGGACTCCACAGGGAGGGATAATTTCACCGACACTTGCCAATATGGCACTCGACGGTATTCAGGATCTCCTTGCAGATAACTTCAGGAAAACTGATAAGATTCATTTTGTCAGGTACGCGGATGATTTCATTATAACGGGCCGTTCCCCGGAACTGCTTGAAACCTGTGTCAAACCTTTGATTGAAGGATTTCTTAAAATAAGGGGTCTTGAATTGTCAGAAGAAAAAACCATGATCACACATATTGATGATGGCTTTGATTTTCTTGGCTTTAATGTCAGGAAATATAAAGGCAAACTTCTGATAAAGCCGTCTAAATCCAGCATCAAAAACATTAAAGCAAAAGTCAGAGACTATCTGAATGCCAACAAGACCAGGCGAACCGACGTTGTAATTGCCAAACTGAATACCATCATACGCGGTTGGGCAAATTATTATAAACATGTCGTCAGTCGGAAAGTATTCGGGGACCTTGACCATGCATTTTGGCAAATGACATGGAAATGGGCCAGGAGAAGGCATCCAAAAAAGTACAAAGGATGGGTTAAAGGCAAATATTACCGAAGGATCAAAGGTCGAGACTGGCGATTCATGGAAAAAGGTAATCCTCAACCCCTGATTTTATTAGGCCCGACCTGGCTCATCAGGCATATAAAGGTTAAAGCACAGGTCAATCCATATGATCCTGTATGGGAGGACTATCTCAAAGCTCGTTGGAAACGAAAACAACTGTCGGGTGTGGCCACGCGCCTTATCAATGCTTGAGCCGGATGAGGTGAAAGTCTCATGTCCGGTTCTTAGGGGGCTTGGGGCTGGCAACAGCCCCCGGCCACCCGACATGTCACCGCCAAAAACTTGAATCTGAAATGAAAAAACACGGACGGCAAAGGATCTTTTTCCATATCATTATTCCTATGTTTGAAATTGATACAACCGGGGCAAAAACCGGGCTTCCAGATCATGACGCTGCTGCTCGAACCCATCCGGTCCCAGGGTGGGTTCGAGCACGATTTCGGGTTCAAAAACAATGCGCACCCGGGAAAAAGGTTTGGGCACCATGAACCGGTCCCAGGAATTGAAAAACCAGGCACGGTCTGCGGTCACATAAAAAGGCACCAGCCGGGCCCCGGTGGCATGAGCCATGCGAATGATGCCGGGCTTGATTTTTCCGGCAGGTCCTCTGGGACCGTCCAGGATATGGGCGCCGAACTGATGGGTGTTTATATGGGCGATCATGGCAGCCATGGCGGATTTCCCTCCCCGGGACGACGAACCTCTGGGCGTGTGCCATCCCACCCGGTTGGCCACCCCGGAAATCAGATCCCCGTCCCGGCTTTGGGAAATCATCAGGCCCGGATGATATTTAGCATAGGTTTCAAAATAGGCGATGGCGGCAAAAAACTGCTGATGCCAGGTACACAGCAGCACAGGGGCTCCTTGATGCAGCAGGGTTTTCCAGACGGCCTCGTTTTCCACTGTGAGCCGAAACGTGCGGCTGTACCATTTGACCAGATAATAGGCAAACCAGATGAACGCCGGGGTATAAATCAGAAATTTCAAGCGTTTGAACATGAACGCCCACCTCCCTGGGGCCAAAATTGTGTGTAACAGGATATTGCCTTTTCACAGGAATGCTTCATCACAGGATCTTGAACAGCGGACCGCCTTTACAGGCCATCCGGTCCACCCGCAAAGCCACTTCCGGGTCCGGTACCAGCGGGGCTGCATGAAAGGGTTTGCTGCGGGCGTCAATGACCAGCGGGGCCTGGCACCCCCAGTGCTTATGCAGGGTTCTTTCCTTTATGCCGTAAATGTCATGGGACGGGTTGGACCGCAGAAACGTCACCCACAAAAAATTATCAAACGTGTCTGCGCAAAACCGGGCATCATCCACCACCACCACTAAAGCCAGGCCGGATGCGTCTCCCAGGGTTTCCAGATATTTTTTCACCGGACTGATCTGCTGTCTGGCCCTGGGATAGGAAGTGAACGCCGGCCCCTGGATAACGGCAATTCCCGGGGCTGCCATCACAGCATGGGAAAATCCGTCCGGCAATGAAAACTGAACCGGCAGGGTCGGGCCGAGACGCCGCTTAACAGGTCCGGCCGCGGCCATCACCAGCTTGGATCCCTGGTTGATCTGCTGTCCCGAATAATCCAGGGTATCCATGGTGGTGCAAGTGACAAAATGCAGGTCTCTGGAAAAATCCACCCGTTCCAGCACATGCATCAGAAACTGTTTTTCATCGTTCACATCCAGGCCGGGATCATCTTCATGGGCGCAGATGAAAAGGTATTTGGCCAAAGACAGCTGGCCTTTGCCTAAAATGGCATGGGCATGGGTGAGCAGTTCTCTTGGCATGGGCGCGTCATAGGGCAGGTATCGTTCCCTGGCTTTGGCTAAAAGCAACGGATGCACACCGGCCGCATCCACGGCATTGACCGCGGTCACACCGGGCAGGGCTTTGGCCACGGCATTCCGGGTAATTTCATGGATGAGCCGGCCGAAATGACTGTCCTCTCTGGGGGGACGTCCCACCACGGTAAACGGAAAAATCGCGCCTGGCCGGTGCCACACCGATGCCACCCGGATACAGGGAAATTCGTGAACATTGGAATAATACCCCAGATGATCGCCGAACGGGCCTTCCGGCCGGGTCTGATGGGGCATCACCCATCCGGTGATACAGAAATCCGCATCTGTGGACAGTACAAACCCGTTGTGCCGAAAATATCTGAAATTGCGCCCGGCCAGAGCCCCGGCAAAGGCAATCTCGGGCATCCCTTCCGGCAGAGGCATGACCGCTGCCAGGGCATGGGCCGGGGGCCCGCCGATAAAAATGCTCACTTTCAACGGCCTGTTTTTTTCCAGTGCTTTCTGATGATGAACCCCAATGCCCCGGTGCAGCTGATAGTGCAGGCCTATTTCTTCATTGGGCGGATAATCGTTGCCGGACAACTGAATCCGGTACATGCCCAGATTGGATTGCAGCACGGAGTCCGAATCCGGGTCCAGAGAAAACACCTGGGGCAGCAGCAAAAATGCCCCGCCGTCCCCCGGCCAGCAAGTGATCTGGGGCAGCTGGTCGATCCGGGTCATCTGGGTCAGTGTCCGGTTTTTTTGAACCGGCAAAGGCAAAGACCGGGCCAGGGCCATACCGGCCTTGAATCCCCGGCCCAAAGATCTGACCGCCTGCATGGGGTCAGACGTCATATCCACCAGGGCCTTGACCTGTTCCAGCTGGGGTTCAAAAATTTTCAGGGTCCGCTGCCAGGTGCCGTACAGGTTGGAAAGGGCCGGAAACGGCGACCCGTTGACATTTTCAAACAAAAGAGCTGGTCCGCCTGCGTCAAACACCCGCCGGGTGATCTCCGCCATTTCCAGATGCGGGTCCACGGATTCACGGATGTGAATCAGTTCTTTTTCCTGTTCCAGAAAGGCCACACATTGTTTCAAACTGCAAAATTTCATAACTGGATAATCTCCCGGTTTCCGAATCCTTTGCGGTTATCCATGTGATACACCTGATCCGGTAAAAACGCATACAAACGGGCATGGAATGCGTTTTGGAAAAAGGTCAGAAAATCCGCGCCGGGCACGGGGATCCCGAAGCGCCGGGCATATGCCCCGGCAGCGCCTGCCGACCGGATCCCAGGTTTCTGGGAGTGAATGACCCCGCTCATCTGAATTCCCTCCAGATGATCCACACGTTCATGAACGCGAAAAATCGAAGCCGCACACGGCCGGCCGTCACCTTCCAATATATGCCGGGAAGCGGGATTGGAAAAAAAATAAAATCGTTTTTCTCTGTAAAGATAATAGACCGGTGCGGACCAGGGGCCGGTTTCCCCACTCGTTGCTAAAGTCATGGTCCAGACCGCGTCAATCAGTTCCTGAAACCGGTTTTTTGGCTGACTACTGGGCATATCCCCATTCTTTCAGCCGCTTGAACGCATACTGGGAATATTGATTGGACTGATAATTGATCATTTTCAGGTATGCAGCATAATCATTGGCTGCGGCCTGCCGCTGTCCCAGTTTGTCCCGGGAATATCCCTTGTAAAAGGTCAGCTGGGGATTGCCCGGCAGCAACTGGTCGCACCGGGTAAAATTGTCCAGGGCCCGGTCGAACTGCTTTGTCCCCACATGGGCCAGGCCGGCCACATAATGTCCCTGGGGTTCTGTGGGATATAGGTTCATGGCCGCTTTTGCATAGGATACGGCCTCGGCATTTTTCTTCTGAATCAGCTGGCATTTGGCCATGAGCACATGGGCCGCATAATCATCATTCGCCCGTTTCAGGGCTGATGAAAAAGCGGTTTGGGCGGCATCATATTTTTCCCGGGCCAGGTATTTTTCTCCTTCCTGCATCAATTCAATGGCTTTTTTCTGCTGCCGCAGTGCCACGGTCTGATCCATGTACCGTTCCCGGTATACGGGTGCAGCTTGCGAGCTGGAATAAGGTCCCTGATCCCGCTGCACCGATGCAGCCAGGCGTTCATCACTCATGGGATGGGTGGAAAAAAGCATCTGGGCGGAAGAAGGCTGCTGTTTGTTCAAGGTGTTGAGCATTTCCATCAATCCCACAAATCCTTGGGATCCATACCCGGCCCGGACCATGTATTCATGTCCCAGATAATCGGCTTCCCGCTCATTGTCCCGGCTGTATTTGGCCAGATACAGCCCCTGGCCCAACGCCCCCAGCTGCTGGGTCAGATTCCCCAGTCCCTTGGCCTGGGAATCCGCCAGCATCGCCAGGCCGCTCACGAACAGGGAAGACAGCTGACTTTTGGATACCTGTTCCGCTGTGTGCCGGGCATTGACATGGCCCAGTTCATGTCCCAGCAGGGATGCCAGTTCGGCTTCATTTTCCAGGCTCAGCAGAATTCCGCGGGTCACGGCAATGGACCCGCCGGGAAATGCATATGCATTGATATACGTGGCATTCACACATTGAAAATTGTATGGCATATCCGGCCGGTGGGTATAGGGCACCAGATTTTTGCCCACCTGGTTGATATACTGGTTCAACGCGCGGTCTTGAACAATGCCGTAATCCGATGAAAACTGAAACGGTGACTGCTGCCGGTCAATGGCGACCTCCTGGTCCGCTGTCAGCATCATCAGCTGGGATTTGCCGGTCACCGGGTCTATGGCACACCCCCAGACCGGAAGCAGACCGGCTGCGGTCAAGACGGCGGACAGTCTCAGAAACTGCCGCCGGGTCAGCGATGCATCCTTCTGGTGCTGAAAAATCGTGTCATCCATTTCATTTCCCCCATTCATTCAATGGGCCCGAATCAATTCATGACCGGACCTTTACAAACATGCCGATTAAGAAAAACAGGGTTCCCACGCCTAAGAGCACCCCGAATAACGGCAGCTCAACCACAAAAAAATACAAAAAATTCTGAACGGCTCCCCACGGGACGGCATACACCACTGAATCGGTATAATCGCCCAACATCCGGGAAAGGGTCAGGTCCACCCAGAAATTATCCACCTGCATAAAGTATGAAATGCCGCTGAAAAGCCAAACAAAAAATGCCCCCATCAGGCACCATATTCCCATTCGGGTCCACATAATCGATTTTTCCTGTGTATTATCATAAAATTAATCAATTCAGTATATTCGCCCCTCTTTGTTCCGTCAAGGTTTAGAGACAACAAACGGCCCTTTTCTTTGCCTTTCGGGTGTGGTACATCTTCGCCCATGAAGACTGCGGCCCCTTCCATATTCAAAAAGATCGGCGTGGCATCGTTTATCATGATGGCGTCCGTGTTTGCCAGCCGGGTCATCGGGTTGGTGCGGGAAATGGCCATTGCCTGGGCCGGCGGCGCAGACGCCGGGGTGGATGCCTACCAGATCGCTTTTGCCCTGCCGGAAATTCTCAATCATGTGGTGGCCAGCGGGTTTCTGTCCATCACTTTTATCCCGGTGTTTGCCCGGTATATCACCCGGGGAGACGAAAAACAGGGATTTGAGGTGTTTTCCCTGGTGTTCAACGGGTTCGGCCTGATCCTGGTCACAGGCATTGCCACAGGGATGATCTGGACCCCGTTTTTTGTCCATCTGCTGGCACCGGGCATCACGGATCCGGCCACTTTTGCTCTGGCCGTGCGCATGACCCGCATCATCCTGCCGGCCCAGTTTTTCTTTTTTGCCGGGGGCCTGTTCATGGCCGTGCAGTTCACAAAAGAAAAATTTTTCATCCCGGCGTTAGCCCCGCTGATCTATAATTTAGGCATCATCTGCGGCGGGGTGTTTTTGTACCCGCATATCGGTATGGAAGGATTTGCCTGGGGGGTTTTAGGGGGTGCGTTTGCCGGCAATTTTCTTTTACAGATGGCCGGTGCCGCCAGACAGGGATTGCGGTTCCGGTTTTACATCAATTTTTTTCATCCGGATTTCATCCATTATGTGAAAATCACCCTGCCTTTTATGGTGGGGCTCACCGTCACTTTTTCCACGGAAATCCTGATGAAGCTGTTTGGATCTTTTCTGCCCACCGGCCACATTGCCGCCATGAACTATGCCCTGCGCATCATGTTCATTCTGGTGGGATTTTTCGGCCAGGCCATCGGCATGGCATCTTATCCCTTTATGGCCGGTATTGCAGCCGCCGGAGACATGGACCGCCTCAACCACATCATCAACCAGACATTGAAATTCATTTTTCTGGTGATCCCGTTTTCCGTGCTCTTTATTGTCCTGCGGTATGAAATCGTGATGATCCTGTTTCAGCGGGGCGCCTTTGATGCCCATGCCACCCACCTCACCGCAAACATCCTGCCGTTTTTCATGGCCGGGGCCTTTGCTTTTTCCGCCCAGACCTTTGTGGCAAGAGGGTTCTACGCCCTGGAAAACACCTTGTATCCTGCGGTGGTATCCACCTTGTGCATGCTGGCCGGTTTACCGGTAATTTATGGATGCATGAAAGTGTTCGGCGTCACCGGTGTGGCATCGGGACTGTCTTTGACGGTGATTGTGTCCTCATTTGCCCTGTATGGGTCCTGGAATCGAAAAACCCGGAATCCCGGCGATACCGGCGTATACCTGTTTCTGGTCAAACTGAGCCTGGCCAGTCTGGTCATGGGAGGGATTCTTTCGGGTATCCACCAGATGCTGACCCGCCTGATGCCGCCCACCGCATTTGTCCCGGCAATGATAATCTGCATTGTCACCGGACTGGTGTTCCTAATGTTGATGCCGGTGGCGGCCAGGCTGCTGCGCATCCCTGAAATCATGACTTTTTATGAAAAAACAGCAAGGAGACTGCTTTCATGGCAAAAGAAACCACCCCGGTCCTGACCCCGGAGATCCAGGCCCACACCCGGACCATTGCCGAAAAAATCACAGCCGCCCGCAGTGTGATCGTATTCACCGGGGCCGGGATGTCCACGGAAAGCGGCATCCCGGACTACCGGAGCCAGGGCGGGCTGTGGGACAAGTTCACCCCGGTATACTTTGATGCGTTCATGTCCAGCGAAACAGCAAGGATTCAATACTGGGAAATGCGCATGGATATGGAAAAAGGATTGAAGAACGCCCGGCCCAACCCGGGTCACATGAGTATTGCACAGCTTTACGAAACCGGACACCTCACCGCAGTGATCACTCAGAACATTGACGGGCTTCACCAGGCTTCAGGCATCCCGGATGAAAAAATCATCGAACTGCACGGCAACACCCGGCGGGTTCGGTGCATGTCCTGCCGCACCCTGATCTCCTGGGATGCGGCACAACAAATGATCCTGGCCGGCGACAAAGCGCCCCGGTGCGATTGCGGGGGATATCTCAAGCCGGACACCATCTCCTTTGGCCAGGCCATGCCGGAAAAAGAAACCCGGCGGGCTGCTGAGCTGTCCTTGAAAAGTGATGTATTCATCGTGGTGGGCTCCACCCTTCTGGTCCAGCCCGCAGCCCTTATGCCCGGTTATGCCCTGGATGCCGGGGCGTTTCTGGCCATCATCAACCTGTCCCCCACCCCCTATGATGACCGGTGCCAGGTGCTGATCCGGGAAAAAGCCGGCCCGGTCCTGGCCGATATCGCGGCCCGGGTGAGGTGATCTGCTCGGCAAACGCCTTCCATCTGCGATTATTGACCCTACCAGGACACCGGGACCCTTACCTGGTGTCCTGCCTTGTTTGTAAATATCAGAAACCGGTTGTCCCGGCCGAACCGGTACAGGTCCCGGGTAACCCGCACATCCTGGGTGCAGTACTCAATGATTTTATCCATCTCCCCCTGCTGCCACCATTGCAGGGCCATGAGCCCGTCCGCGCTTTTTTTTGCCCCCAGGGTGTTCTGGGCCAGATGATCCAGAGACAGGCGGTAGCCTAAGACCTCATGGACCTTCATCAATATATCCAGGGTGGGAAGGCGGTAAAAATCAAAATCACTCAACCCGGCCAGAACCTTATAGTCAAACCGGATCAGATTGAACCCCACCACCCGGTCCAGTAAGGAGAGATGCTCGCACAGGGCCGGCACCTGATCCTGGGAATAATCATGGAACCGTCCGGAATGCGAATCATAGAGCACGGCACAGCTGACCCCCATGTTTTCCGCCTTGTTCCAGCCCCCCACTTCGGCGGCGGACCGCCTTGTTTCGATGTCCAGAACCCCATAGCGCAAGAATGCGTTTTTTTGCAACGAAATCTCTTGAACCCGGGTGTGGATTCCGGCACCAGGGAGATCTTCTGCCCCGGCAGTCAAGGTCACCGGATGTTCATTTCGTTCAACCGCAGCCGCCGGCAAATCCGGTAACTGAAATTTTGCCGGACCGGCCGACCCGGAAATGATACATTCAAGAATCTGCCGGGCCGCATGCTTGTCAATGGGCCGGTTGCCGGACCCGCACTTGGGAGAATGCACACAGGCCGGACATCCGGTGGTGCAGGGGCAGGACGTGATGGTCTCCAGGGTGGCGTGCAGAAACCGGTCTGCGTGTTCAAACGCCCGGCGGCACAGCCCTAAGCCCCCGGGCACGGCATCGTACACAAACACGGCCGCGGTCTGCACCTGGTCATGGAATGGAATAGAGATGCCGCCCAGATCATTCCGGTCGGTCATCACCAAAAGCGGCATGATGCCGATGGCGGCATGTTCCATGGCATGAATCCCGCCCATGAAATGCATGCGGTCCGATTCAAGACGGTCCCGGATCTCATCCGGGATCTGGATCCACAGCCCCCGGGTGTCAAAGGTCAACGGCGGCAGATCCAGGGGCACCATGCCGATGGACCGGCCCGTGGCCACCAGTTTGCGGTCATACCCGGTCACCTGCTCGGTGATGCGCAGCCGGCCGAACCCCACCCGGGTGGCTTTCACAATTTTGCTGTCCAGAATCTCAATGATCTGCGTGGCTTTGGAAGACCGTGCCCTTGTGTAGTAGTTCACCTCTTTGGGGATCACCTCCACGCTGCCTTTTTCATGGTCGAACCGGGTCACCACATAGGATTTGCCCTGGTGCAGGTACACGGCCCCCTCATGGGTGTCGAAAAATGCCCGGTACCGGTCGATCTCTCCCAGACTCCGGCGGGTATTTTCCAGAAAGATGGGAATGGTTCGGCCCGTGCCCCGCAGGTTCACTTCCCGGTGGGGACTTTTTTGGGCCGCATACCAGATGTCGTTGTTCACACTGCGCAGCAGCTTGCCGGAGGCTTCCAGTTTTTGAAGGGCCGCCTGGACAGGGCCGGCTGCTGCCGTTTTTCGATTGGTTTTCTGCCGGTCGAAAGTTGGCTGATCCGATGCGCCCGGATCCGGCATCAGCATGGGTTCCCCTTTTTTCAGGGCCAGATCGGCGGCCGCGCACACCAGGTGGGCCTTGCAGATCACGGGATTGTCCGGGTTGATGAGTGCAGTTTCCGGAGGCATGTCAAAGAACACGTCCGGATGGTTCATGAAATACTGGTCCAGGGCATCCTCATGGGCGATGAGCACCAAAGCGGATTGGCTGCCGTCCCGCCCTACCCGGCCGGCCCGCTGCCAGGTGGACATGATGGTGCCCGGATACCCCACCAGGATGCACAGATCCAGGTTCCCGATATCGATGCCCAGCTCCAGGGCCGATGTGGACACCACGCACAACAGATCGCCTGTGGCCAGCCGGGTTTCAATCTCCCGCCGTTCTTCGGGCAGGAACCCGGCCCGGTAGGCACTGATTTTGTCCCTCATTTTTTTGGCCCGCTGGGATGCCCAGATGGCGATCAGTTCGGTTATTTTTCTGGACTGGGTATATACAATGGTGCGCAGATTCCGGTGCAGGGCCGCATGGATCAGGGCGATGGCGGTTTGGGCTGCCCCGTCCATGCCCCGCATGAGCACCACCTCTTTTTTCCCGGCCGGAGCCCCGGCCCGGTCCACCACCCCCACATCCAGACCCGTAAGCCGGCGGCACAAATCGCCCGGGTTGGCAATGGTGGCCGAGCAGAACACAAACACCGGCGTTGCCCCATAATACCGGCAGATGCGCACCAGGCGCCGGAACACCCAGGCCATGTGGGACCCCATCACCCCCCGGTACGTGTGCACTTCATCCACTACCACAAAGGCCAGGCGCCGGAAATACGCCTCCCACAGATGATGGTGGGGCAGCATGGCCAGGTGCAGCATCTCCGGATTGGACAACAGCACCTGGGGCGGATCCCGCCGGATTTTGGCCTTGTGATGGGAAGTTACATCCCCGTCATACACGGCCGCTTTCAGCACCGGCAGATCCGGTTCAAGGCTTCTGGCCCGCACCAGCAGGTCCTGCACCGTGCCCAGCTGATCCCGGGCCAGGGCTTTTAACGGAAACAGATACAGGGCCGTGGCAGACGGATCCGTCAAGAGCCGGTCCACCACAGGCAGATTGTACACCAGGCTTTTGCCCGAGGCCGTGGGCGTGGCAATCACGGTGTGGGAACCCGACAAAATCCGGTCCATGGCAGTCTGCTGATGGGAATACAGCCGGGAGATGCCCAGGTCTTCCAGCAGTAAGGACAAATCATGGGAAAACCCGGGCAAAGATCCGGCATATCGGGCCGGCACCGGATCCAGGGTCCGGTGGCACACAATGTCGCCGGCAAATCCTTTGTAGGCTTTCAAAGATTGAATATACTCGGACAGGCTCACAAAATGCTTTTTCCCAAAGCGGACAGGGTCAGCTCCACGGCCAGTTTCGCCGTCTTGTTGGCCACATCCAGGATCGGGTTGATCTCCACCAGGTCCATGGACCCCACCTTTTTGGAATCCGCCAGGATCTCCATGAGCAGATGGGCCTCCCGGTAGGTGATGCCGCCGGGCACGGGAGTCCCCACTCCCGGGGCTTCCACCGGATCCAGGGCATCCATGTCCACGGTCAGATGAATGCGTTTCATGTGGGCAAATTTCATCACAGCTTTGTTGGCCACCGTGGAAATTCCCTGTTCGTCAATGTCCCGCATGGTGAACACCGTGACTCCGGAGGTTTTCAGCCGCTTTTTCTCGACCGGGTCAATATCCCTCAGCCCGATCATGACCACGTTTTCCGGCAGCACCTTGGGCCCTGGCCGTCCCACATTCACCAGATCCGGATGACCTTCTCCCATGAGAATGGCCAGGGGCATGCCGTGGATATTGCCGGACGGCGAGGTGTCCGGGGTGTTGAAATCCCCGTGGGCATCCAGCCAGATCAGGCCGATGGGCTCACCATCGGCTCCGGCCGCGGCCACCGTGCCCACGGCAATGGAATGATCCCCGCCCACAAACAGCGGGAAATCTTTCTCTTCCATCACCCGGCGCCCCAGGGTGTACACTGCGTTGCAGATCCGGGAGATCTCCTCCACATAGGTGTTTCCCGCCAACGGCCCGGGTACGGCTTCATCCCGGATGGGAATAGGCACATCCCCCCGGTCCCGCACAGTGTGGCCCAGTTCCCGCAACCGGGTAATCAGGCCGGTGTACCGCACAGCCGCAGGCCCCATATCCACCCCGCGCAGGTCCTGGCCGAAATCCATGGGCACACCGATCAAACTGATCTGTCTGGACATCCTTCCTCCTTATATCCTAGGATAACATCAGGTTCCCGTTGACAGCTCCTATAGCATGACGTAAGAATCAAGTTCAACCGGATTGTAACATCTTTTTAAAAATACAGGAACCCGCACGCAACCTTTGATTGGCCGGTATCCTGACATATTCCTTTCGGAGGCAGTTATGGACAACCAGACCCTGTTCACCACCATTCAGGACCTGATCAATTCTCAGCAACTGGCCGTGCTGTGCACCCAGAAGGACGGCCACCCCTATGCCAGCCTGGTAGCAGTGGCCGCCACCCCAAAACTGGACCGGATCATTTTTCTGACTCCCAAGACTACACGCAAATATGACAACCTCACGGCCTGCCCCAATGCCGCGTTTCTGATCAACAACAGTGAAAACCGGGCCGAAGATATCTACCAGGCGACTGCGGTCACTGCCACCGGGACGGTGATCGATGTGCCCGATGCTGAACAACAGGCCCTGACAGACATCTACCTGGCCCGGCACCCCCACCTGGCTTCCTTTGCCGCAGCCGACACCACGGCCCTGGTGTGCGTAAAGATCTCCCGGTATATCCTGGTCAACCGATTCCAGAACGTATTTGAACTTGCGGTGACACCGTGACCCTCAGTGATGGAATATTAACCCACCATTTTTACAGGAGAATATAATAAATTCTTATGCATTTCATAAATATACCTAAAATGACTCCTTAGCTTTAAAAATATCCAATTACCGATATTGTTTTTCTAAAGATGGAATCATGGAAAACGAGATCTGCCCTGATTCAGGCATCTGCAAAAAACATACAAAAAATCAAGTACTTACCATTCTAACCATGATCTGTTTGTTTTCCGTGTCATAGACGACATATTTTGATGCTTCAAAATCGTCTCTTGAAAATCCGATGCTGCCTACATTAACAAGATATTTCTGATTATTCCCTACTGGGATGATGCAATTTTCGTTTATTCTTCCACGATATACTATTTTGTCTTTATAAGTAATCAACTTGAGTTTGTGAGTATGGCCAGTGAAAAAAACCCGCGTGGCTGAATTATTAAAAATAGACTTCAAATAGTAATCTGTCACATCATAAATATAAGTGGTCATCTTGTCCGGTGGCGTACCGTGGACAAAATGGCAGTTTTCCAATTGCAGATATACCGGTGTTTTTTCAAGGTACTGGATGGATTTTTCGGAAATGGCCGCAATATTTTCCAGCAGAGGCTGTTTTATTTTTTTTGGAAACAGTTCAAGGTAATCAGGGTCAAACATGGCCAATTCGTGGTTACCCCTGACAGAAATCACCTGTTTTGACATCAACAACTGAACGGTTTCTTCAGGTTGACTCCCATATCCGATAATGTCCCCAAGACAAACATACTGATCAATTTGATATTTTTCCATATCGTCGAAAACCGTCATCATTTTTTTATAACAGCTATGGACATCTGAAAAAACCGCAATTTTCATAATTTCGCCTTATTTAAAATAATTTTTAATTATCATGTTAAGGCGGATCCCGGACAAGTAAACCACAAGCTTAATCTTTAACAAATTTTCCTGCTAAAATTTTTGCCATAATAGACCCGATTTTATTTTGTGAGAATTCTTCAGTAAAGGTGCGTTTAATGACTTCATAAAAAGCAGAGGCTGCAGGCGAAAGCGGGTTGTTTTTTGAGAAACCAAGGCTGACGTCCAGAAACAATCTGTTGTCCTTTAGGCGGTGCATGACGATTTTTTTTTCATACACTTTTTGTTCAATTGACGGTTTTACAAGAAAAGAAATTCCTTCTCCTTTTTCGACCAGATTGATGATGAATTCCGTATTGTTGGATTCCATAAACACAATGGGAACCATATCGTTGTTTCTGTATAAATCTACAATTTTTTTTCGCGTACCGGATCCGGTTCCTTTCAGAATAATCGGCTCATTTTTAATGTCATTGAATGTGACTTCTTTTTTTTTGGAAAGTGGATGATCAACGGCCATGATCAAAACGATTTCCTCCTGGCTGAAAGGGATAAACTGAATTCGAGAATCTTTGATATCCATTTGCGCCACAACAATGATTTCGTTTTCAAAATCCCTCAAACTGTTGATCATGGCCATGGAACTGCCTTCTTCAAGGATGATTCTAATGTTGGGATAAGTTCTGTGAAATGCTGAAATGATAGATGGCATAATATGCTTGGCATAGGCCTTGGTACAGCCGATCGCCAGAAGGCCCTGGTTCATTTCCTTCATCTGAGCCAGCATTTCTTCGATTTCATTTTCCAGAGCGAAAATTTTTTCAGCTTTTTCAAACAGAAGTTTACCGATATGTGACAGGAACAGGGCTCTTCCTTTTCGATTGAATAATTTTATCCCATAAAAATTTTCAAATAATTTGATTTGAGCTGTTACGGCCGGCTGGGTAATAAAAAGCTTCTGTGCGGCAACCGTATAGCTGTCATGTTTTGCGACATAATAAAATGCCCGCAACTGGTTTAAATTGACCATAAGACAATTTCCTTCTGGACGATTTGGCTGAAAAAAATCAAAATATTATAAGAAATTCTTATAATTGATATAATTTTATATGAATTGACAGTTTTTTTGTCAAGAATTATTAACCCTGCCATATACTTGCTGCTTTGATGAAAAGGAAACTCGGTCTGGTCTCTTTTCAGTGGATTTTATCTCATGCTGACTTCTCAATTCCTTGCAAGTATTGTCAGAGTTATTGGGTTTGTTCTGCACCTAACGTAACCTTTAAGGAGGCTGAAAATGGCTGACAAGAGTTTTCCCAACCCTCACGAGATTGAAGCGATCCCCGGAACTGAAGGCTGGGAAAGGATGTACCCGTATCACTATTTTTTCTCGACAAAGGACAAGGAAAGAGAAGCTTACGAGAACAATACGTTCTGGTTCAATGATGCACTGCATTACCCTGAACCCCTGTATCCCTTTGATATTATCTGGGATGAGGCATGGTTTCTGGGATTATCGCAATTCAATACTCGAATTTTCATGATTCCCCCGGTGTATGGGGTTGACCATCGGATCATCAATGGAAACGTCTATATTTCTCCGGTTCCGATAACAGACCCTGAAGAGGTGCAGAAAAGAATTCCCTTGTTCATGGAAAGAGCCGGTTATTATTATGAAAACTGGGACCGGCTTCATGAACAGTGGGAAAAAAAGATGACAGGGATTATTTCTGATATTGAAAACCTTGAAGTCAAACAACTGCCGGCCATGGAGGATATTTCTGTGGTTAAAAACGGTATTGGCACCTCATCGGGCTATGAACTGCTCAAAACCTACGATAAATTAATTGATCGAGGAATCCGATGCTGGCAATACCATTTCGAATTTTTGAATCTTGGATATGCCTCCTATGTCACTTTTGTTGATTTCTGCACAAAAGCCTTTCCTGACATTCCGCTTCAGAAAATCACCCAGATGGTGGCAGGCATTGATGTTATTTTGTACAAGCCCGATGATGAGCTGAGAAAACTGGCCAAACTGGCCGTTGAATTCGACCTTGGTTCACACATCGGAGATGATACCAAAAACGTCGAAGATGTCATTGCCGCCCTCCAGTCGTCTGAAAATGGGAAAAAATGGATAACAGCCTGGGAAAAAGCCAAATATCCATGGTTCAATATTTCAACCGGCACCGGCTGGTACCACCAGGATATTTCATGGAATGACAATCTGAATATCCCCATGAGTTCCATCAGAATCTATATAAAAAAAATCATTGGCGGCCATAATATCGACCGGCCCATGGATCAAATCAAAGAGGAACGGAAACGGCTTGTTCATGAGTATCGGGGTTTTTTGAAAACCGATGAAGACAGGCAGACATTTGATCAACTCCATGGCACCGCCGAACTGGTATTTCCCTATGTTGAAAATCACATGTTTTACGTAGAACACTGGTTTCACTCGGTATTCTGGAACAAAATGCGGGAAATTGCGGCCATCATGACAGACCACAAATTTTTAAACGAACCCGAAGATATCTGGATGATGTCCCGCAGTGAAATCAAGGAAGCATTATGGGATCTGGTCACGGCGTGGGCAACAGGCACCAAAGGATATGGTCCGCTGCACTGGCCGGAAGAGATCGCATGGAGAAAAGGCGTATATCAAAAATTCAAAGAACATCCGCCCATCCCGGCCGTCGGCACCCCGCCTGACGTTATCGCGGAACCGTTCACCATTGTGCTTTGGGGCGTTACCAATGAAAGCATGACCGCCTGGACCAAATTAAGGAAAATCGGCGACCCGGACAAGGTGAATGAAATCGAAGGGTTTGCCGGATCACCAGGTGTGGTTGAAGGTATTGCCAGGGTATGCCGATCCGTTGAAGACATCGGTCAACTCAAGGAAAACGAGATACTGGTGGCACCGACCACATCTCCTTCCTGGGCACCGGTATTTCAGAAAATAAAAGGGGTTGTTACCGATGTGGGCGGCATCATGTGCCATGCGGCCATTGTCTGTCGTGAATACGGCATGCCGGCGGTTGTCGGAACAGGCCAGGCAACAACCATTATCAAATCCGGCATGAAAATCAAATTGAACGGAGATACGGGTAGAATTTATATCGAAAGGTGATCTGATACCATGGAAAAAAGACATGACTATGTTCTCTGGTTTGAAGAATGCAATCTGGAATCCATCCCCATAGTGGGAGGCAAAAATGCAAGCCTTGGTGAACTGCTCAGTGCTGAAATACCGGTACCACCGGGCTTTGCCCTAACCACCAAAGCCTATAAACGGTTTCTTGAACAAGGCGGGATAAAAAAAGAAATCTTTAAGATTCTGGAAGACATCAAGCCCAATGACATGGATTCCGGAGAAATAGCCAGTAAAAAAATTCGGGCGCTTATTGAAAACACGCCGATTGACGAAAACCTTCAGGATTATATGGGCGAATTTTACAGACAGCTTTCCAAAAAATGTCACGTCCCTGCTGTTCCCGTGGCTGTGAGATCAAGTGCTACAGCAGAAGATCTGCCCGGAGCCAGCTTCGCCGGCCAGCAGGATACTTTTCTCTGGATAAGAGGTATTGATGATGTGTTTACCCATGTAAAAAAATGCTGGTCCAGCCTCTTCGCTGCAAGAGCCATCTATTATCGAACGAAAATGGGGTTCCCCCACGATAAAGTAGAAATATCGGTGGGTGTCCAAAAAATGGCAAATGCATGGGTCGCCGGTGTTATGTTCACTTTGAATCCTGCCTCCGGAGACAGGGCATCTGTTGCCATTGATGCAAACTGGGGATTCGGGGAAAGTGTTGTCAGCGGCGAATGTACACCGGATAATTTTATCGTCAATAAAATTTCAAATGAAATCATAAAAAAAACCATTTCACATAAAACCTTTCTATACACCCGTAATCCTGAGAAACATTGCATTATAAAACAGGATGTCCCTGCAGAAAGACAGGATACCCAATGCGTGGTGGACCTGGATGTTATCGAGCTTGCCAAAATTGGTAAAAAAATTGAAACCCATTACGGCAAGGCCATGGACATTGAATGGGCTATCGACAAAGACACGCCCGGCAAAGCCAAAATCATGATTCTTCAAAGCCGTCCTGAAACGGTATGGAGTGATAAAAAAGTGACGCCTGTTATGTCCAAAAGATCTTCTGCCCTTGAACATATATGCGCAGGACTTGTCGCCGGCAGAAAAGTAAGTAATTAATTAATTAATTATAAACACCACTGTATTTTATCGTTCAGCCTTGACATTCAAGGTCTGACAAAAAATATCAACCCGTGCGCAATGCGCAGGCCACCCTATTTTTGCATCAAAAATAAGGTGGCAATGCAAAAGGAGAACAGCCCATGAAAGACATGAGAGACTTTGTCGCAGTTTGTGAAGAAAAAGGCCTTCTGAAACGAATTACAGCAGAAGTTGACTGGAACCTGGAATTATCCCATATCGCAAAATTAAATGAAGAGGCCCAGGGACCGGCCCTTTTATTTGATAATGTAAAGGGATACAAAAGCCCTGTGATTACCAGTGCATGCACAACGGTGGAACGGCTTGCCATCATCATGGGTATGCCCGAAGATTCAACCCTGACCGACCTGTATGTGGGATGGGAAGAAAAAGCAAAAAAACCCATTCCACCCACCTATGTCGATAAAGCAAAGGCCCCCTGCAAACAAAATATCATGATGGGTGATGATGTCGACCTGTATAAATTTCCGGTTCCGCAATATTACCCCCTGGATGGCGGCAGATTTTACGGGACAGCCCATTTTATCATTACAAAAGATCCTGATTCCGGCTGGGTCAATCTGGGAACATATCGAAGCCAGCTGCTGGCCAAAGACAAAATCGGTACCCAGTTCATCAAAGGCAAACACGCGGATATCATGCTTAAAAAATACCAGAAGCTCAAACAACCCATGCCGGTTGCCTCCATTGTCGGCTGTGACCCGATTCTCTTTCTTCTCGGAGCGGCACGGGTGGGGGCGTTTACCAGTGAATATGATGTGGCAGGGGCGTTCAGGGGCCAGGCCATTGAAATCGTTAAAGGAGAAGTGGTGGACCTTCCCATCCCGGCCCATGCGGAAATTGTGGTGGAAGGTTTTGTGGATGCGGAAAAATTCATGGAAGAAGGTCCGTTCGGGGAATATACCGGATACTATTCCGGCGTTGGAACAGACCCCAGAAATTTCATTGACGTCAAGTGTGTGACCTATAGAGATAATCCCATCTTCTGGGGAACCACTGTCGGCCGCGCTGTAACCGATTCTCACATGACCATGGCACTGTCCTACGGCGCAACGCTCTGGCAGCAGCTCAAGGAGATGAGAATCCCCGGACTCAAAGCGGTGTATTGTCCGCCCGAGGGTGCCGGCCGCTTTCTTGCCATCATCTCCATGACCCAGATGTATCCCGGGCATGCAGACCAGGTTCTGACAGCCGCCATTTCAACTGAAATGGGTGCATACGGTCTCAAGACCGTGATCGTGGTGGATGATGATATCGATCCCTGGGATATCCCCCGGGTCATGTACGCTTTGAGTTTCAGATTCCAGCCCAACCGCAGCCAGGTCATCAAGCGCGGGAGATCAACGCCTCTTGACCCGTCTTTGCCCATTGAAACAAGGGACATCACCGGCAGGCTCCTTATGGACGCCACCATCCCGTATGAGTGGAAAAACAAACCCATACCCATTGAACTGGATCCTGACATGGTTGAAAGGGTCAAAGAAAGATGGTCTGAACTCGGATTTTAAGGAAAGGATGTCACGTGAAACCAATTAGATATACAAAAGAAATGACGGATGAATTTGTCCGTGACGGATACTGGACCCAGGAAACTTTTTACGATTTCTGGGAAAAAAATGCCAGAGAAATTCCCGATCGGGAAGCACTGGTTGATTCAAAATAC
Source organism: Desulfotignum phosphitoxidans DSM 13687 (assembly GCF_000350545.1). Taxonomy (GTDB): domain Bacteria; phylum Desulfobacterota; class Desulfobacteria; order Desulfobacterales; family Desulfobacteraceae; genus Desulfotignum; species Desulfotignum phosphitoxidans. Next base: position 194,424 of record NZ_APJX01000003.1, on the reverse strand, counting down.
AGACTCACCTGGCAGCAGGCTGTGGAACTGGTTGATGCCATGGCCATATCCTGGGTTGAAATGGGTATTGAAAAACATTCAAGAGTAATCATTCAGTCTCCCAACAGTGTGTATGGTTTTCTTGCAAGAATTGCCTGTGAACGGGCCGGTTTGATTTCTCTGACAGTATACCCCTATCTGAGAAAAAAAGAGCTGACCTATATGGTGGACAGAACCAAAGCATCCGCCGTTATTATTCTTCATACCTACAACAAATTCAACTATCTTGAGATGTATGAAGATCTGCAAAAAGAGTTTTCCCACCTGCAAAATATTTTTCTGTTTGATGATATGGTTCCACCAGGAGCACCGCAGGGTACTTTTTCCCTTCCCACCATTGTTGAAAAACGAGTTAAACAACCCATTGACAAAAACATTCTGGCAGAAAGACGGCTGGATGCCATTGAAAATGTGGCCATTCTCACCACAACTTCCGGTACCACAGGCATTCCCAAACTGGTGGAATGGCCGGCTGCGCCCCGGATATGCACATCCAAGGGACGGGTGGATATCTGGAGCCTGACCAAAGATGACATCACCATGGCCATAGCTCCCCATGCCGGCGGTGCCGCAGGAACCCTCACCTATTTTGCCGCCCCCATTGCAGGGGCCAAAACCGTCATGCTGGAAGAATTTTCACCGGATGCGGCCCTTGCGCTCATTGAAAAAGAAAAAGCCACAGCTGTCGGCGTGGTCCCTACCCATCTGATTCGGATGCTTGAGGCGGATATATCAAAGTACGACCTGGGTTCGCTCAGATTCATCCGGTCGGCCGGCGGATATCTGCCGCCCCAGGTGGCAGAGGAAGCGGAAGCCGCTTTTGGCGCTTCCATCACCAGTGATCTTGGCACCCAGGACATGGGATCCGTGTCAGGATGCCGGGTAAAAGATTCCAAAGACTTAAGGCGACGAACCGTGGGCAGAATGCTTCCGGGAAACAAAGTCAGGCTGGCCCATCAGGAAAACAGAGAAATAACCGTGCCGGATGGTGAACCCGGCATCCTGTATTTCAGAGGCCCCCATGCACCGGCCGGGTATTACAGGGATGAAGAGTTGACCTCAACGGTATTTGACAAAGACGGCTGGACCACGACCGAAGATATTGTCAAATTTGATCAGGGATGCCTGTGGATATTGGGAAGAGCCAAAGACATGATCATAAGAGGTGGGCAAAATATTTATCCGGCCGAAGTGGAAGGACTTTTGAATGATCATCCTGCCGTGGGTTCAGTGGCCATTGTGGGCTACCCGGACAGGGAGATGGGTGAGCGCTCGGCTGCCTATGTTATCCCGAAATCCGGGATGAATTTTGATTTTAAAACCATGGTAGACCATCTGAAATCTAAAGATATTGCCATGTTCAAGCTCCCTGAACACCTGGAGATCGTTGCTGAATTTCCGACGGTTGGCGATTCCGGCAAGGTGAACAAGGAAACCTTAAAAAAAGATATCAGAGAAAAACTGGGCTTGTAACTACCAACCTGGGGCAGGGAAAAAAATTTTCAAATTCCCTGTCCCAGGTTTAACAAAGGCAAAAACAATGAATACACCGAAGACGGTTTTGATCATATCCACACTGGACACCAAAAGAGAGGAAACCCGGTATCTGAAATACAAATTTAAAGAAATCGATGTGCTGCCGCTTTTAATGGATCTTTCCATGCGTGGGAAAGAACCTTCCAGAGCGGAACTGACCCCTTCCCATGTGGCGTCGGCCGGCGGCAGCACCATTGAAGAAATCAACCAGTCCAGGGAACGGTCAACCATCACCAATATCATTATTGACGGGGCAACCAAAATTGCACGGGACCTTTACCTGGCAGGCAAAATCCATGGAGTGATGGCCATTGGCGGATCAACCGGATCACTGATGGCAACCGATGTGATGCGTTCGCTGCCATTTGGTATCCCCAAACTGATGATTTCCTCAACAGCGGCATTACCTGGGTTGTCCACCAGATATATCGGTACCGGTGATATTCTTTTGTTTCATTCGGTTATTGAAATTTCAGGTGTGACAGATATGCTCAAAAATGTTATGGACAGGGCCTGCTATGCCATGAAAGGAATGATCAAATATGTGGACAATACCCTGGCCGCCCACAATAAAAAAACCATTGCCATGACCATGCTGGGGCCGTGTGAACAATGTGCCCGAACCGTTCGTGCAGCTCTTGAAAAACAAGGATTTCAAATCACTGGATTTTCTGCAGCCGGTGTCGGGGACCAGGCCATGGAAAAAATGATTGCCGAAGGGTTTTTCCATGGTGTCATCGACCTGGCTCCCGGCGGGGTCGGGGAACACTATTTTGGCTACATGCGGGACGGAGGGCCTGATCGCCTCGAATCTGCAGGGAAAAAAGGGATCCCCCAGATTGTTTCCACCTGTTCCGTCAACCATATGACCCCTGCCCGGTCCAAATACAAAAAAGATTTCTATGAACGACGAAAATATGACCTTGATAAATTCCGAACCTGGCTGCGCCTTTCACCGGACGAACTTAAACAGGTGGCCGGTGAATTTGCCAGAAAGCTGAATGGTGCGAAAGGACCTGTAAAAATAATGATCCCGTTGAAAGGATGGTCTTCGGTAGATGCATCAGGAAACCCGACCCATGATCCGGAAGAAGACAGGATTTTCACTCAAACTTTGCGCAGTTTGCTGGACTCCAGAATAGATATCATTGAAATCAATGCAAACATGGAAGATCCGCTATTCAGCCAGATGGTCATAAAAACAGCATTGGAGATATTTTAATGGATGCCTCCCTTGAAAAAAAATTGATTGAAACGATTACCCCGTTATATAAAAAAGGACGGGATGGAGACTGGGAACATATCCTGCGCACGGTTGATCTGTGCAGATATCTGCTGAAACATGAAAACGGGGATCCAAACATTGTTTTACCGGCAGCATACCTCCATGATCTGGGATGGTCCGTCGTGGATTATGCTGATTTTAATGCTGCAACCCCTTTGGAAAAAACAAAAACAATTAGTTTTATGCAGCATATGGAACAAGGCGCCATTCTTGCCGGTAAAATATTAAATGATCTTTCCTATGATGAGACCAAAACCAGGGAGATTCAACGCATCATAAAAATTCATGATCTGCCTGAAACGGTTTTCAAGAAGCCCAATATAAACGCAACCCTGGTTGTGGAAGCCGATCGTTTAGACAGATACGGCAAAACAGGAATTACCCGTTTTAAAACCATGTTTGGAAAAGGGAAAATTACCGGTCCATATTGGGAAGAAGCCAGACAACTGCGGAAAGAAGGACTGAAAATGTGGTTCATCACCCCCACAGCCGGACATCTGGCCCAAAAGCTCGCAACGGAAATGGGGTTGTTTGATTAAATTGTTTTTGCCTGGTTCATGCACCAGACATAACCGCTTACTCATAAAAATGGAGGACCAGACATGATCGTAAAAAACTGGATGCGTAAAAACCCTGATATTATTCCCAGTGACTTGTCCGCAAAAGCGGCCATACAGGAGTTTGAAACAAAAAAAGTCCCGTTTTTGGCAGTGGTGGATGATGGCAGATTCAAAGGGTTTATTGCGCGGCGGGATTTGCGAGAAGCTGCATCCTGGACGATTTCAACCCAGGATATTTTCGAGATACAGTATTTTAATGAAAAATTAAAGGTCAGGGATATCATGGTGAGAAAACCGGTAACACTGTCCATTGATGACTCTGTTGAGAACGCCATCAAAAAAGGAAGCCGGTTCGGCCGCAGTTTTTTACCGGTAATGGATGGAGACAGATTGGTGGGAACGCTCTCCAACAGGGATTTCACCCAGGCTTTAAGCCAGCTTTTAGGAGAGGGTGAAGGTGTTGTCGGAGTAACGATTGAATTAAATGGAGATTCAAAAACTACCATAAAAGAAATCCTTGAAGAATTTTTTGCTGCCGACGTTAAAATCAATGGATTTTTTACGCTCAAAAACCCGAATAATGGCGCAAATCGCCTTATCATCCGATTTGACATTAAATACCTGAAAAAAATCACCCCCGTTATCAAAGAAAAAGGATACCGCCTGCTGGAAGAAGCGACATACAAAGACAATAACATTTCATAACACAGGAGTTATAATGAAAAATCGGTTAATTGTGGGTATCGCAGGGGCCAGTGGGGTCATTTACGGTGTCCGGCTGCTTGAGGTTCTGAAGCAGACGGATATTGAGACCCATTTAATTATGTCGGAAGCCGGAAAACTGAATATCCAGATTGAAACCAGTTATGATGTGGATGATGTGCTTTCCATGGCAGACGTTACTTACACCAATGCAGATATTGCCGCATCCGTTGCCAGCGGTTCATTCCAAACCCTGGGAATGGTGATTGCCCCCTGCACAGTAAAAACACTTTCAGGAATCGCCAATTCCTTTAATGAAAACCTTTTGATCCGGGCCGCAGATGTTCAACTCAAGGAAAAACGCAAACTGGCCCTGATGTTCAGAGAGACACCATTGCATATAGGTCATTTGAGACTGCTGACCCTGGCTGCGGAAATGGGTGCCCATATTGTTCCGCCCGTACCCGCGTTCTACCATCATCCCGAGACGATTGATGACATCATCAACCAGTCCGTGGGAAAAGTGCTTGATTACATGGGTATTGCCCATACCCTTTTCAAACGCTGGGACAATTCAGCGTTGGAAAAACTAAAGTCAGAACTCAATTGAACAACTTTGAGGCGGTACTGTTTGATCTGGACGGCACACTGGTGGATTTTCAATGGGATCTGGATGAGGCCATTCCGGAAATCTGCGCCATTCTCTCGGATGCCGGGATGGATATGGCCCGTTATGGCGACCCTCCCAGTTATGTCAGTCTGTTTAATCTTACCCGGGATATAACAGACCAATGGATCAACCGGGATGCTCTAGAAGATGCACGCAAACTTCTGGCAAAGCTGGATGACGTGTATAACCGGTATGATCAGGATGCCATGAAAAGGTGGCAGCCTTATCCGGACACCCGATCCACACTGACAAGACTGGTCAAAGAAGGATTCCGCCTGGGGGTTGTGAGCAATTGCGGGCGGGAAGCCGTTCACGGTATTCTGGCACGTTTCAACCTGATTGATTTTTTTGAAATTATTCTGTCCCGCCAGGATATGTCCCGGCTCAAGCCCCATCCTGAAAGCCTGGGCCTGGCCCTTAAGACATTATCTCTGTCTCCGGAAAAAGTGTTGTTTGTCGGTGATTCAATCAATGACATCCTTGCAGCTGATAACACAGGCATGGCTGCCTGTTTTCTGTCCTGCGGTGAAAGTCGGATCACCGGCCTTTCAGCCACCTTGAATGTGAACCACATATCCCGCCTGTCGGATCTTCTGAAAATTTTATAACGCACCAACCGCCCCTGCCGCTGCTGCAAGCAATCAAAACGCCTCAAGGCAGCGGCAGATTCATATTTATCCCGGGGCCAATATGCCCGCAAAAACCCCGGGACTCCAGGGGGATGATAAACTTGATATTGACAGTTTTCTTCCTTTGCGTTATGAAAATCATATGAAATAAACTATCTTACCTTTCCAGCATTCAGGAGATTTCGTACCCTGCCATGAGCCGAAAATATGAAGTTAAATCCGACCAGACCCTCACTGTCATCAAACAACTATTAAACCAAGGTATCACAAAAATAGCCGCAATTATCAGACATTCCGAGCGGCTTTATTCCACCCAGGCCCGCATGGAACCCTTCATGAATCTCACACCTGAAGGCTTACAATATGCTGTGGAAATGGGACAAAATCTGCCGGCAGGTCCTCTGCCTCGGATGTACTCCTCCTACATCGGCCGGTGCATTGAAACCGCCTATCTCATTGATAAAGGATTCTCACGCCAGCACGGCATACAACTTCCCCACAACCAGCCAAAAGAACAGCTGGCCCCGTTTTACATCAAGGACAACCAAAAAGCCCTGGCCCTGCTCAAGGAACAGGGCACCTATACATACATCCGCAACTGGTTTGACAGCCGGCTGGATGACACCGTGATGGAAAATCCGGCAACCACCGCGGCCGCCCTCACCCGGTTCATGACCGAACAAGTCAACGGCCTGGCGGACAATGAGATCGCCATCTGCGTATCCCATGACTGGAACATCTTTCCCCTCAAGGAATTTGCCTTGGGACTGCCCCACGAAGAAGCCGGAGACATCGGATACCTGGACGGGGTGGTGTTTTTTGAAAACAAAAACCGGATGTTCATCACTTCATATCAGGCCGATCCCCGGCCGGTGGTTGCCGCCTCATGAACATGCACATCCGGTTGTGACACGCATATAAAGGAGCTGTCCCATGACACACACCCGCATCACCATTATCTGTGAAAACCGGGCCCACATGGCCAGAGACATCATGGGCGAACACGGGTTCGCGGCCCTGATAAAAACCCCGGACACCTGTCTGCTCATGGACACGGGCCAGGGACTGGGACTGGCCCACAATGCAAAGGCCATGAAAATCGATCTGGCCGCCCTGGACGGCGTGGTGATCAGCCACGGCCATTTTGACCACACCGGCGGGCTGATGCAGATCCCGGCCCGGGAACGGCCTTTGCCCATTCATGCCCATCCGGACCTGTTTGCCGCAAAATATGTGATGCCCAAAGGAGAGCCTCCCACCTATATCGGGATCCCGTTTTCACAAACAGCACTGGAAGAGACAATCAACGCCCGGTTCGAGTTCCACAGCGACTTCACTGAAATCGCCCCGGGCGTGTTCTTTTCCGGCCAGGTGCCCCGGACCTGGTCGTTTGAACCCTCTGATGACCGACTGGTGACCGAAACCAGTGACGGATTTGTTCCCGACCCGTTCAAAGACGATGCCAGCCTGCTTATCGAGACCCCGACCGGACCGGTAATTCTCACCGGGTGCGCCCACTCCGGCATTGTCAACATCATGGAACATTTTGCCCAAAAAACCGGGCATCAGACATTTTCCGCAGTCATCGGCGGCACCCACCTGGGATTTGTCAATGACCCGGCCCAGCTGGAACAGGCCATGGATGCGTTTGACAAATTTAAGGTCCGCACCATTGCCGTGTCCCACTGCACGGGCAACGAAGCCGCGGCCCGGCTCTTTCACCGGTTCAAAGACCGGTTTGCCTTTGCCGGTGCCGGCTGGCACATGGATTTTTAAAAATGCCCGACCTGCTTGTCCGGCTGTATGACCTGCCCGGGGCCGCATCAGAGCGGAACCGTCAGGCTGAACAGGGCATTGTGATTAGACGGGCCATGGCATATGAAAAACGTGCCGTGGTCCAATGGGTGACACACCGGTTCGGCACGGGCTGGGCCGGTGAATGTGACGTGGCCTTCACCCGTGTCCCGGTGTCCTGTTTCATTGCCACCGACGCTGGAAACATCGCCGGTTTTGCCTGCCATGACGTCACCTGCCTGAATTTTTTCGGACCCACGGGCGTGGATGAAAAATACCGCCGTACCGGCATCGGCAAAGCCCTGCTTTTGTCCTGCCTTCACGCCATGGCAGCTAAGGGATATGCCTATGCGGTCATCGGCGGTGCCGGGCCCACGGAATTTTTTGTCAAAACAGCCGGAGCCCAGACCATTGCCGGTTCCACCCCCGGAATTTACCATGATCGACTCACCCTCCAGGATATGGACAAAGGAGAAATCCCATGAGCCAGCATATGCAGATCACCGTGACCATCCGGCCGTTTTACAAAAAAAGCTTTGAAAAAACCTACCCCCGCCTGGCCCGGCACCTGGGATATCAGGACCCGGATCTCGTGGACGGCAACCCATCCCTGTACGAGCTGGCCAAAAAGATCGACATGCTGCTCTACCAATACGACGGCACCCCGCTGCGGCAGGTGCTGCTCGATCACAAACAGCAGCTGATACAGACCTTTCATGCCATTGAAGAACACATCGCCGACCGGCGCCTGGCTGAAGCAGACAAACTGCTCTACACCCTGGAAGATATCTTTGATGACATGGAGTATCACCTGGACTGATCCGGACCGGACCACAGTGTGGCTGGCGGTGTTTTTCAATGACTGATCGACTGACAGAAGCCATGCACCTTTAGAAACCATTGGATTCAGGAAAACAGCCCCTGGTATGAAAACCCGATCCAGGGTGTCGTTTACTGGAAACCCCCTGGTCCCGGGTAAAGGCCCGGCAAACAAAAAGGCTTTGCGCGTGTGCGCAAAGCCTTTGAATACTGATTGAATCAGCCGTTTCAGATCAACATTGGATCATCCGCCGACATTCCCGGCTTCGAGGTCTTTCCAGGCGCGATTCACATTGCTTCCCACCGTGCCGAAAAGATCGTCCAGTTCATTTTTCATGGGAGACCAGTCAGAGGGGCACTCTTTTTCCAGCTGATCCACCCGCATCTGGGCTGTGGCAACCTCCTGCTCCAGCTGTCCAATCAACGGCAGCACCTTTTCTTTCTGCTGGGTACTGTATGAGTCAGCCGTTTTTTTCATGGCCTCCAGTTTGTTTTTCCAAGCAGAAACTTCAGCCAGCATTGCATTGCAGTAATCTTTGACTTCCATGGGAAACTCCTTTCTGGGTTTAGTTAAAAATCACCCGAAATATCAAAACGAAATTCCGGAAAACCGCGGATCCCTGGCAAAGAGTAACATCGAGAAGCTTCAGGAATCAATTCATCTTATCAACTATATTAAGCGTTTTTTGAATATAATCAACCTGAAAAAAGAAAAAATCGTTCAAACGGAAATTCATGATGTCGCCGACCCTGAAATCTTCGTTGCAAACACAATGCAGACAATGTAATGTCAAAATGAAACAATCAGACTGGACAACACAAAGGCGGGATAAATGATCAATTCTTATTCCTTCGGCAAAATGACCGTCAACGGCAAAGAATTTAGAAAGGACCTGATGATCCTGCCGGACGGGTCCGTGTTAAGCCCGTGGATCAGAAAATCCGGGCACCGGCTGACGCTGGAAGACTTAAAACCGGTTCTGGAAACTGATGCCGAAATCCTGGTGATCGGCACGGGAAAACCGGGCCTGATGAGGCCCCATGCCACACTGGTACAAGATCTTCAGGAAAAAGGGATCACGGCCATGGTGATGTCCTCAAAAAAGGCGGCTGAAAAATACAATGCCCTGGCAGGCACGGCAAAAGGGGTAGCCGCCTGTTTTCATCTGACCTGCTGACAATCTGAAGTATTGACATTCCATTTCAATCCCATATGATGGAATCCGACAACCCCTGAACCGGAGGAAACCATGGACTCATCCATTTCTGATAAACTGGAAAATGAACTTAAAAAACATCTCGGTAATGCCCTCCCGGCCCATGCGGCCACAGACATCCATGCCGCGCTGGAACTGGCAGACACGCTGAAATCAAAAGGCTTTGGCTTTCACTTGAAAGACCTGTGCCCGGGAAGCCCGGACCAAACAAGGTGGCAGGCGATTTTTTCCAAAAACAATGATGAATTCACTGCTGATCATCCAGATGCTTCCGTGGCCGTGTGTTCGGCGGCCATCGGGGCTTTGACCACCCCGGAAACCCCGGCATCCCTTTCCTGAGGCCATCCCATGTCAGTCAAACCCACATATGAAGAACTGGAAGCCAGAATCCGGGAATTGGAGCGTGCTGCCGAAGCCAAAAACAAAACCGGGGATCCGGATATTATCCGGACACTGTCCGAGAGCTTTCAGCAGCTGGCCGATCATTCCCAGGATGCCATCTATCTGTTTGATATTGAATCCGGGACCTTTCCTTTTTTTAACAAGCGGTTTCTGGCGCTGTTCGGCAGCCGGGAGCAGGGACGGCCGGTATTGACCTCCGGGACTGTGGCCCAGCGCATCCACCCCCAGGACGCTGACAAGCTTCGGGCCGCAAGAAAAAAAACCCTGGAAGCCGGTGAAACCACCGGAGATGTCGAATACCGCTACATCGGTGCCGACGGCACCACCCGGTGGATGCATGACCGGTGGTCCGTGGTCCGGGACCGGCATCACCGGGCCATTGCCATTGAAGGATTCGTTCGGGACAACACCCAGAGAAAACAGGCGGAAGAGGAACTGGAACACAGCCGGAACAGCGCTTTGATCGGCAGTTATATCGTGCAAAAAGGCCGGTTCGTCTATGTAAATCCTCAATTCTGCAAGATTACCGGATATGCACAAAATGAACTGACCGGCATGAAGTCTTTGGACCTGGTACATGCGGATTACCAGGACCATGTTCTGGAGTGCGCCCGGCAGATGCTGGCCGGACGCCGGACCACACCTTACGAATTCCGGGTCGTGGACCGGATGGGTCAAATAAAATGGGTCATGGAAACAGTGACCTCTGTCAAACACCAGGGAACCCGGGCCGCATTGGGGTATTTCATGGATATCACCCAGCAGCAGCAGGTGGCACAGGAACAGCGGGACAAGGAAAAACTCAGGGCCATTCTTGAAATGGCCGGCGCAGTCAGCCACGAGCTGAACAACCCGCTTCAGGTGGTGTTGATCGGGATTGAAAAACTGGCGGCACCCAACCTGAAACCATCCCAGAAACAAGACCTGATACAGCTCATAAAAAAACACACCCTGCGCATGATGGAGCTGTCTGCCAAAATTCAGAAGATTTCCCAGTATGCCACCAAAGACTATGTGCAGGGCAAAAAAATCTTTGATATCGATGCGGCCACCATAGAACTCCCCGGAGACATTAAAAATGAGGCCCAGTGAATTTTGCCACAAAAAAAACAACAGGCACCACGCCTGAAAATGGAGGAAACGCATGCCGGGAGTCCAAGGACGGGTCACACTGGTAACAGGTGCGGGGCGCGGTATCGGCCGGGCAACGGCTGAACTGCTGACATCCCGGGGTGCCCGGGTCATGGCCGTTGCAAGAAGTAAAAATGAATTAAAAACCCTGGGACTGGATTATGTGGCCGCAGACCTGGGAACCCCTGACGGATGTGCCTTTGCCGTCAAGCAAACCCGTGAGCGCTTAGGGCCGGTATCCATTCTGGTGTGCAATCACGGCATTGGTTCGGCCCATGAACGGGTGATATGGGAACAGCCGCCGGAAGTGTGGCAGGAAACCCTGCGTATCAACCTGGACGGGCCCTATTATCTGTCACAAATGGTTGTCAAAGACATGATTGAACAGGGCTATGGCCGGTGTGTGTTCACCAGCTCCACGGCCGGCGAAAAGGCGGAATATGCCGGCAGTGCCTATACCAGCGCCAAACACGGGCTTTTGGGCCTGATGCGCGCGATTTCCAGGGATGCCGGGCCCCATGGGGTGACCTCCAATGCCGTGCTTCCCGGATGGGTGCGGACATCCATGGCGGAAAAATCCGCCGGAGCCGAAGCTGAAAAACGCGGCATCACCCTGGATGAGGTGTGGAAGGAACGGGCGGCCCTCTACCCGCCGGGCCGGGTGGCGACCCCCGAAGAAGTGGCTCACGTGATCGCATTTCTGTCTTCCGAAGAATCCAGCGGCGTCAGCGGAGAAGCCATCACCGTGGCTTTAGGCGGCCTGGTTTAAGCCGACGTTATCGAAAAAAATGCAGGCATTACGTATTTTTCCCTAACGCGGATAAGGATTATCTAATTGACATGCACGCATTTCATTGATACGGCAATTCATGATATCGAAACTATGGTTGAGTTTTCATGGAATTAAGCTTTGTTGCAAGATACTTGAGTTTTGGCGGACTTTCTAATAATGCAAGAATACAAAAGCATGTGTCGGCGCTTGAGGGATTAATCTTGATGCAAGGTGAGCAAAGGGAATCAGATTGAAGAATAAAAACCTCAAATTGACACAACCAGTATCACGAGACTGGCTGGCGTTTACTATGGCGTTTACATTTTTAGCCATTATTTTGCTAAGTGTCTCTATTTATTCTTATAATGTAAAGAAAAGCGAAACTCTGTCTCTTATAGATAATAAGCTGTTTGTCGCTGCACTCAGCATTAAAAATCTTTTACCCAAAGACTTTCATGATCGGGCAAAGAACTCAGAAGCTATTGCGGCTGAAGAGGACTGGCAAAATATTAAGGCGATTTCCGAATTCACAAATAGGGCTGGTTGTACATTCCTTTATACGCTGGTACAAGACGATGATGCCATTTACATCACAGCATCAAGCGCCACTAAAGAGGAATTGGATCAAAATGTGGAAGTCAGGTATTTTACCCACTTCAAAGAAGCTGATGAGAATTTTCACAGGGCCTTTGATAGTGGCAAAGCTTATTCTTTCACTCATGAGGACAGGTGGGGGACATTCAGAGCTATGGCGGTTCCTGAGCTGAGTCCTGACGGAAAAGTCTACTTAGCGGTTGCGGAGCTTGAGATTTCCGATATAAATAAAATTCTAAAATCCAACGTAATAGAAACTATTATTATGGCCATTTTGGTCATATGTGGCTCTTTACCCATATTTTATCTGCTTTTGAATCGGTTTCGTCAAATATCTGAAAAACAAAAAAAGACTGAACAACAGCTTCAGCAGGCCCAAAAAATGGAGTCCGTAGGCCGTTTAGCTGGCGGTGTGGCCCATGACTTCAACAACATGCTGGGGGTGATTCTGGGGCACACTGAATTAGCATTGTTGCAGGCAGATGAAAACCACGAGCTGCATGATGACCTCAAAGAAATTCAAAAAGCAGCGAAGCGGTCGGCAGACATCACAAAACAGCTGTTGGCTTTTGCCAGAAAACAAACCATTTCCCCCAAAAAGATAGATTTGAATGATACTGTGGAGAGCATGCTCAATATGCTGCGCCGGCTCATCGGAGAAGACATTGATCTGGTATGGCAGCCGGGGGCGCATTTGTGGCCTGTAAAAATGGACCCGTCTCAGATTGACCAGATCCTTGCCAACCTCTGTGTGAATGCACGGGATGCCATCTCCGGAGTGGGCAAACTCACCATTGAAACTGGAAGAAAAACATTTGATGAAGAATACTGCAAAGAACACGCTGGATTTATCCCAGGAGAGTTTGTGCTGTTGGCGGTTAGTGACAACGGCTGCGGCATGGACAAGGATATTCTGGACAATCTGTTCGAGCCGTTCTTCACCACCAAGGAGGTGGGCAAAGGCACCGGCTTGGGACTTGCGACCATCTATGGCATTGTCAAACAGAACAACGGGTTCATCAATGTATACAGCGAACCCGGCCAGGGTTCCACTTTCAAAATCTACCTGCCCCGGTTGGTTGACGATAAAGAAACCGACAAGGCAGTTCCTGAGAAAAAAGTTATTGCCGGGGGAACAGAAACCATCCTGCTGGTGGAAGATGAACCTTCCATTCTCAGGATGACCCGGATGATGCTGGAAAGGAAAGGTTACACCGTGCTGTCCGCAGCCACTCCCTCAGAGGCAGTGGAAAAGGCAAAAAGTCATTCCGGTGCCATTGATCTGCTAATGACTGACGTGGTCATGTCAGAGATGAATGGGAGAGACCTGTCCAGACAAATCACTGATCTTTATCCGGACATCCGGCTTTTGTTCATGTCCGGCTATACCGCCAATGTCATTGCCCACCAAGGAATCCTGGATGACGGGGTGTCATTTATCCAGAAGCCATTTTCCATGGCGGACATGACGGAGAATGTGCGGAAATTGCTGGATATGACCTCGGATAAAAGTTAAGGTTCATTATCCAAAACTTGAAAATCTCAATCGTCAGTTGATAATGAATACCATTATTATGTAAAAAATGATAATGTTGGTTTGAAAATATTTTGTGAGCTTAAAAAGTGTATTCAGAACAAAACGCATTGGCAAACAAATGAAATGCTATATCATCGCAGGGCCAAATGGGGCAGGGAAGACAACATTCGCTGAGAATTTTCTTCCAGCAGAAGCAGGTTGCCTGAATTTCATAAATGCCGATCTGATTGCCAGAGGAATCGCTCCCTTTAATCCGGAGAGTGTTGCTTTAGAAGCTGGAAAATTGTTTTTGAAAAGAATGGATACCATAGTTGCCAAAAGAGAATCCTTTGCGTTTGAGACAACATTGAGCGGATTGAATTATATCAGGCAGATCCAAAAATGGAAAAAAATCGGGTATGATGTGATCTTGTATTATCTCAGCCTTCCCGATGAAGAAATGGCGGTTCAACGCGTTCAATTAAGGGTGGCCCAAGGTGGGCACAATGTCCCGGTTGACGTCGTTAAACGGCGTTATCACCGGGGTTGGAAAAATTTTTTGAATCATTATAAGGAACTGGTTGATACCTGGGTCATTTTTGATAATTCCGGAAATATTCCAAAGGTGGTAGAGGAAAAACCATGACAAAAGAATCATATTCAAAATCAGCCTTGAATGCGATGCACCGGGCATCAAAACAGGCACTTGAAAAAGCGGCAAATATGGATTTGAAAATACCGGAGTGGAAAGATGGGAAAATTATCTTTATCGATCCCAGGGAAAAATTGAAAAAAATGGGTTATCTCGGGACTCAAGGTTCTCCTACTCAAAACCTCCGGGGTGCGTGATTCTTTCAGGATACCAATGCTATCGGTAACAACCTATTCAGAGAAAGGCCGTTTGCATCGCAGGTTATTGTCCCACCTTATTGGCCCCCCTCTTGTCCTTCCGATGATTATCGGCTATATATTTGTCTTATACGAATTTATGTGTTGTAAGGTGATATCATTCGTCGCAGTCTTTTCGATTTTTTTCTGACACTATGTGCTCTTGTCTTTCTGCTGGGGCTTTCCTCCAGTTGTGCTCGGCATGAGGTGCGAATAATGGAGACCACCGCTTATTGCGGCTGTAAAAAGTGTTGTGAATGGCATCGAGGCAGTTGGGCCTTATTGAAACTCAATTTTTGGGATCGCTATATTACCAAGGGCAAGAATAAAGGCAAGGAATATACCGGTAAGACAGCCAGCGGCAAGGACCCGCAGGAGAGCTATGATGGTCTCTTGTCGGTGGATACCGTCACCCATCCCTGGAAGGTTCCCCACCGTGTGGCGCCACCCTGGCTCTGGTTACCCGAAGATGGAACTATTGCCGCCGATACCAGATATTATCCTTTCGGCACCCGCATGAAGATTCCCGGATATGGATGGGGGGTAGTAAATGATCGCGGTGGTGCCATCAAAGGCCCGGAAAGGCTCGATCTCTATTTTGATTCACACAAGGACGCTCTAAGGTGGGGCAGACGTCGGGTGAAGGTACGCATTGAGCGTTGATTGTTAATCAGTATCCAAATTTGAACTATTCGGTACGATATTGATCCCATGGCTGAATATTCAGGGTTCGAAAAAATTTATGATATCATTGCAATCATAAACCTGATAATACCAGTGTGTTTGAAAATTAAAAATGTTGTGAGTATGAATTACCGACAGGATTTAAACCAGCAAATGAATGAAACTCTTTCCAGAAATGAAATAATAAGTTTGATAAAGGCTGAAAAACCTTTTTTAAAGGAAAATTTTGGTGTCATTCATATCGGGATTTTTGGTTCTTATGCCAAAGATCGGCAAACGTTTGATAGTGACATTGATTTTCTTGTTGAATTCGAAGAGCCTCGTTTCGATTGGATAGCCGGTCTGAATATTTATCTGGAAAAAAAATGGATACCCTTCCAAAACTTGATATGGTCGATTTGTCCAGGAATGATGTTAATGGGCAAAGGATGCAGGAGACCGGCTTGAGCGCATAGAAAATTGGCCATACAAGCTGCTGAGTCCGGCATAAGCCTTAATCGTATTGCCAGTTTCAGATTGAGCCAATAAATAGATCTGCATACAACAGGGGGGCAACCATGCGGAATAAAAGTGAAACGGTCAACTGCCAGTTAGGGGGCCCGGGATTGTCGGGCGGTCTGGTTTAATCGGCGATCCGTGCCACCAGGATCACTCCCAGGGCTGCCGCCAGGCCCATGGACCCGAAAGTGAAGCCCCAGGAGAAAACACTGTGCCCCCCGCCGGACAGATCCAGCACCCACCCGGCCGCAATGGTGCCTAAAGCCGCAGCCCCGAATCCGCCCAAAGACTGAAGGGCCATGGTGGCCCCACGCAGGTCCGGCCGGGCCGAAGTAATCACCCCGGCGTGGATGGCGGCGGAATCTCCCTGGAAAAAAATGGTGTACACAATGCACAGCATTGCCACCCAGGCCGGATCCAGCCCGGCCCAGAACCCGATGGTCACAGATATCAGGCCGGACACCCCCATGATCAGGATCACCATGGTTTTTCTGGGAAACCGCACGGCCAGTTCGGCCCCGGCAATGCTGGCCAGCATGCCGGCGATCCCGGCCACAGCCATCACCGTGGTGGGGATCAGATAACTTTCAGATCCCGGATGCAACGACAGATTGAAGGCCATGAACGCCACCAGCCAGGCCCGGGCCGCAAACATTTCCCAGGTGTGGCACATATAGGCCAGGATATAGGCCCTTGCATTGCGGTTCTGCCACACGGGGCGGAAATCCAGGATATGGCGGTTAACCGTGGGGCCGGTATCGGGCGGCAATACCGGTGTCAGGATGACCCCTGCCAGCACCAGGGCCAGGCCGGACCCGGCGGCAGCCGCAACAAACGCGGTTTCCCACCCCCATTTTTCAAACACCTGGCCGGCAACAAAAAACGATGCGCTCATGCCCAGGCCGAAGCAGGCCGTATAAAACGCGATGCTTCGGGGCTGGGCAGACGGGGCCACCCGGTCCATGAGGGCCTTGAGCCCGGGGATGAAGGTACCGGCCAGGGAAATACCGCACAGCGCGCGGAAGAGAAGCGCCGTCCAGAACCCGCCGGCCAGAAATGCAAACCCCAGGTTGGAAATGATGCCGATGACACATCCGGCCAGGTAGATCCGCCGGGCGTCCATCCGGTCCGTGAGGCTGGTGAGCACGGGCACGGCGCCGGTATAACCGATAAAATAGATGCCGTTGATCCACCCGGCCTGATTGCCGGACAACTCCCAGATCTGCATAAAATGCGGCAGCAGTGCCGGAAAGGCAAACACCCCCAGCATACCGGCCACCTCGGCTGCACACAGACACCCCACCAGCACCACCGGGTGCGTGAATTTGCCGTCCGGCGGCTGGGGGATCATTTTTTTTGTCTGTGAAGTTGTCATGGTTATTTTTTCCGCCAGTCTGAACTCTGCAACAATTCTTGTCAAACACAAAAAACAGGCCGTTATCATGCGGCCCATTATTGAGCTTGATCCCCCTGTATTCAAGTATTATACTGATCCGACAACCTGATTAAAGACTCAAAGGAAAAACAATCCGTGGAAAATGGCACGGAACCAGCTCGACAGCGATCTCATCTAATAACTGAAACCAAGGGTCATTTATGAACATCGTTACATTTGAAACCGTTTCCAAAATCTACCGGACCGGTGAAACCACGGTCACGGCGTTGGGAGATGTCAGTCTGAAGATTCCCAAAGGGATGTTCACCGCGTTTGTGGGACCGTCCGGCAGCGGCAAGACCACGGCATTGAACCTGATCGGATGCCTGGATCAGCCTTCCAAAGGAACCGTGACCGTGGCCGGACAGGCCACCGGCAACATGAACCGGCGTCAGAGTGCGGCGTTCAGAGGAAAACACTTAGGATTCGTGTTCCAGGATTTCAATCTGCTGCCCGTGCTCACTGTGCATGAAAACGTGGAATATCCGTTGCTCATGATCCAGGACTTACCCAAATCCCACCGCGGACCGGCCGTGGAAAAAGTGCTGGCTGCCGTGGGTATGGCAGACCAGGCCGGCAAATATCCGGCCCAGCTGTCCGGGGGACAGAAACAGCGGGTGGCCATTGCCAGGGCCCTGGTGGGCAATCCGGCCCTGGTGCTGGCGGATGAACCCACAGCCAACCTGGACGGGGCCACTGCCCAGAAGGTGATCGATCTGATGAAACGCATGCGGGATGAATTCGGCATCACATTCATCTTTTCCACCCATGACCCCCGGATCATGGACCAGGCTGAGGCGTTTTTTCACATGGAGGACGGCCGCCTGAAAGATGCGTCTGAAAATATGATTGATCCCTTGGGAGGTGGCATATGATCAAAGTAATGTCTTTAGCCATCAGAAACCTGCTGCGGTACAAGCGCCGCACCCTGCTCACCGGGCTGCTCATTGCCGTGGGCGTCATGGCGGTGATCGTTTTCACAGGCCTGAGCGGGTCTTTCAAACGGGCGATCGTGGGCCAGATCACCGATTCTGTGCTCAGTCATCTCCAGGTGCACAAAAAAGGGTATATGGCCAGCATTGACAATCTGCCCCTGGACCGGATGATCCCGGAAAAACCGTTTCACAAACTGACGGATATTCTGGACCAGACACCGGGGGTGGACGGATTTTCTCCCCGCATCAAATTCGGGGCCATGCTCAGCAATTTTGCCCAGACCACCAATGTGCGCCTCAACGGCATTGACCCCAAAAAAGAACTGACGGCCGTACCTTTGCTGCCGTCCCGGATAAAAAATCCCCTGAATCCTGATGTGCTGCTGACTCCCGGCCAGGTGCTTTTGCCTGAAATTCTGGCCAAAGGCATGGGAATCGGCACGGGGGATACCGTGGTGCTGGTGGCCAACAACAAGGATGGCTCCGTGAACGGCATGACCTTTGTGGTGGCCGGCGTGGTGGAAAGCCTGATGGGCCCGGGCGGCCGGGACGGATACCTGCACCTGGACGATGCGGCTTCGCTTTTGCGCATGGAAACCCCGGAAATCAGCGAGGTGGCCGTGCGGGTCACGGGTTTTGACACCCTGGCAACCGTGGCGGACCGGGTGAACCAGGCCCTGACCCCCATGACCACACCCAAGGGCCAGCCCTTGTTCGAGGTGCATACCTGGCAGCAGCTCACCCCGTTTTACAACGTGGTGCGCATGATCGATCTCATGACGTTGGGGATTAAAATCATTCTGATTGCCGTGGTGCTGATCAGCGTGCTCAATGTCATGATCATGAGCGTGTATGAACGGGTCAGAGAAATCGGTACCCTGGCTGCCATGGGTACCCAGCCGTTCCGGATCATGGCCTTGTTTGTGGCGGAAGGGTTCTGCTTAGGCCTCACGGGTGCCCTGGTGGGTGCGGTCCTGGGAACCGGAGTGCTGTGGATCCTGAACCTGACCGGCGTGGAAGTGGCGTTCGGCGGGGCCAACCAGGTATTTGAGCTGGCCCCGTCCGTGACCCCGGGCGAGGTGATCTCCGCCTGCCTCATCGTGCTGCTGGTGTCCGTGCTTGCCAGTTTGCAGCCCGCAGCCAAGGCCGCGGCCCTGGAACCCGTGGATGCCCTGCGCCATGTGTGAGTTCAAATCAAACCATATTAAAAAATGAGGATGTTATGACATATTTTCAATCCGCTTTGCGCCGCGCCGGACAATCAATGCATCTGCCGGCTGTATTTTCATGGATAATGTGTGCGATGCTGATTTTGGCAAGTCCACTATTGGTTTCAGCCCAGGAAACACTCACGGGCGCACAGATTCTGGAACAGGTGGACCACAACCTGCAGCCCGGAAACCTGGAAATGTACCGCAAAATCATCAACATTGAACCGGACGGCAAAAAAAAAGAGTTTGTGCTCTGGTTTCTGAAAAAAGACATGGACAAGATTGTGACATTGTTCATCTCTCCGGCCAGTGAGGAAGGCCGGGCCACATTGCGCTTAGGAGACAACATGTGGCTGTACATCCCCAACGTGGGCAAACCCATCCGCATCACCAGCATGCAGTCCGTGGTGGGCGGGGTGTTCAACAATGCGGATATCATGCGCCTGGACTATCATGTGGAATATGATGTGGCCGACCTGGCAGAGGATCAGGGGCAGCATCTGCTGGATCTCAAGGCCAAAACCGGGGTCGTGGCCTATGACCGGCTCAAAATGTGGGTACTTAAACAGGAACTTGTGCCCACCAGAATCGAGTGCTATGCCGCCACGGGCATGCTTATCAAGACGCTTCATTTCAAGGAAATCAAGGATATCGGCGACGGGGTGGTCAGACCCGCGGTCATGGAAACGGACAGTCCGCTGTACCAGGGATACAAATCCATCATGGTTTCAGCCAATCTGAAAAAGCGGGATCTGCCCGATGAGGTGTTCACTCTGAACTACATGTCCCGGGTCAAGGACCTGCGGTAAACCAGGCGATGACCCAGGATCTGTCCGGCGGATTTTCAAATCTTTGCCCGACACGGTCAAGGCGGGTGTCTGTTCTGATCATCTGCCTGATGCTGTGGGGACTGCCGCCCTTCCCGGCCGGGGCATCGGAATATGATTTTGCCATTCCTGAAGCAGAACCATCCGCCTGGTCATTCGGGGGGAGAATCACGGCCCGGTATACCTGGCACCGGCTGGATGACCAGACCGCCGGATACGGGCGCCTGTATGCCGGAACCGATCCGGGTACCAATGCCCATGACGGCCAGGCCGTTGCAGAACTTTCAGCGGCCTGGCGCAGATCATCCTTCCAGGCCCGGGTCCTGACCCGCCATGCCTATACCCGCACCTTTGAGCAGGACACATGGGACAATGATATCTATGAGGCGTATCTGTCATGGTCCCCTGCCCCCAATATGACCCTGGATGCCGGCAAAAAACCGGTACTTTGGGGCACGGGCTATGCCTGGAACCCGGCTGGATTTCTCAACCGGCCCAAAGACCCTGATGATCCGTCCCTGAACCTGGAAGGCCGGACCCTGGCAGGCATTGATGTCATCAAAAGTTTTACACACG
The DNA here is from genome assembly GCF_000350545.1 of Desulfotignum phosphitoxidans DSM 13687. Classification (GTDB taxonomy): domain Bacteria; phylum Desulfobacterota; class Desulfobacteria; order Desulfobacterales; family Desulfobacteraceae; genus Desulfotignum; species Desulfotignum phosphitoxidans. The sequence goes on along the minus strand of NZ_APJX01000003.1, from coordinate 173,704 downwards.
GATCCCTGAACAATTTCGGCATCACGGCCCTGGTGCTGCCCGTGGCTGACGATTGGTTCAACACGGACTTCGGACAACACGGGGATGTGAACACCGCTTTGAAGCTGTATCTGCTCTGGCATGATACAGACATTGATTTTATTTTTTTCAACGGGCCGGACCATCCGTTGAGTCTGGGGCTTGATTTTGCGAAAAATCTGGCGGAAAACCTGGCCGTCCATGGAGAGCTGGCGTTTCAAAAAGATGCTTTGACCCCTGATGTCACATCCGGCAGCAATTTTTCTCAGACCACGGAAAATCAGATCTCCGGCCTTTTGGGTCTGCGGTATTTAAATGCCCATGACACCACATTCATTGCTGAATACTATCACAACGGGGCCGGTGATGATGATTCCCGGATCTTTCTGCCGTCTCCGGATCGTCAGCGCAATCCGGGCAAAGATTATTTGTATGCCAAAATTTCACAAAAAGAACCCCTGGAAATCCTGTATCTGACCACCTGGGTCTCTGCCGTGGTCAATCTGAACGATCACAGCCTCAATCTCCAGCCCGGCCTGACCTGGACCCCGGTCACCAACCTGGAGATCAACGGCCGGATCGGCGTACCTATCGGTGATGCCCAAACCGAATTCGGGGAAAAACCGGACCGTTTCCGGCCGGAAATCTGGGTGCGGTATTATTTTTAACGCTTTTCCCGGAACTGCTTGTAAAATATCTGCCGGAAGGATAAAAAGAATAACAAAAGACATATCACCCGGCAACTCAACGCTCAACCGCAGTAAAAAATTAAGGACTGTCACATGAGAATACCTATCTTGTGTTTGATCATGGCATTATTGTTAACCGGTCCGGTAAAAGCGGATCCTGTAACCATCGGAACCATAAAAACAATCAAAGGCGATGTGTTTGTCGTCCGGGACACGACACAAACATCCTTACATATCGGTGATCGGCTTTATTCCGGGGACGGGCTGAAAACTTTGACAAACAGTACCGCCGGTATCATTTTTGAAGACAATACCGTGTTATCCTTAGGTCCTGTCACTGAAATCAATATCAAAGATTATGTGTTTGCACCTGAAAACAGCCTGTTTTCCATGATCATTGACATGTTTCATGGCACCGCTTCCTATCTTTCCGGCATTATCGGACAACAGGCCCCTGGTGCAGTCAAATTTCATACCCCGGATGCAGCCATTGGTGTTCGGGGCACCCAGTTTCTTGTAAAGGTGGACCAATGAACCATAAACTTTTTTTACTCATCTGTTCTGTTTTTTTTCTGACAATCAGTGCCTGCGGGACCAAAAGCACCGTGGTTTTGATTCCGGATCCGGACGGACATGTCGGAAAACTCGAAGTATCAAACCAGGCCGGAACCCAGACCCTGGATCAGGCCAATCAGTCCGTGGATATCAAAGACAAAACAACGGCGCCCGCCACCCCCACAATACTGAGCCAAAGTAAGATCCGTGCCGTTTTTTCCGATGCACTGGATGCCAGACCCATGCCCCCGGAAAAATTTATTCTTTATTTTCTGCCGGGTTCAAATGTGCTGACAAAGGAATCTGAACCACTTTTACCGCAAATCATCCAGACCATCCTGACGCGACGCTCAAATGATATTGTCATATCAGGTCATACTGACACGGTGGGCAGCAAAGAAAACAATTACCGACTTGCCCGGGAACGGGCTAAAACCATGTTTGATATTCTGGTTGCCAACGGCGCGGTTCCGGATCATATCAAGGTCACCTCCCATGGTGAGGGGAAGCTGCTTGTCAAAACTCCGGATGATGTTGCTGAACCCGGAAACCGGCGGGTGGAAGTGGTCATCAGATAATCTTCGATACCCGGGAAGCCATAATAAAATGAAGCCGGAAGCCTCTGCCGGAGGCCCGGTTTAATCCGCCTCCACTTCCATGCTTTTCATCACCTCGGCCTGGACACTGTCCCAGATCATGCGTTTGAGCTCCATGTAGCGGCTGGACAGCTGAACTTCCGCGTTGCGCGGATAAGGCAGATCATTGATGATCTCCTGGGCGATCCGGCCGGGCCGGGCTGTCATTACCATAATCCGGGAAGACAGCAGCAATGCTTCGTCAATGGAGTGGGTGATGAAAATTATGGTTTTGCGGTGTTTTTCATAGATACGCACCAGCTGCTCCTGGAGTACCTGGCGGGTCATGGCATCCAGGGCTGCGAACGGCTCGTCCAGCAGCATCACCTTGGGGTCGTTGGCCAGGCTCCGGGCAATGGATACCCGCTGTTTCATCCCCCCTGACAAATGATGGGGATAACTTCTTTCAAACCCCTTGAGCCCTACGATATCAATGAACCGGTCGGCCCGGGCTTTGCGGTCCTTGCGGGGCATGCGCTTCATTTTCATGCCGAATTCCACGTTCTCCTGTACCGTTTTCCAGGGAAACAGGGCATACTGCTGAAAAATCATGCCGCATTCCGGCGTAATGCCGGTCACTGGGTTGCCGTCCAGCAGGATCTGTCCGTCCGAGGATTTATCAAACCCGGCCACCAGGTTGAGCAGCGTGGTCTTGCCACAGCCTGATGCCCCTACGATCACCAGAAATTCACCATCTTTGACTTCCAGGGATAAATCTTTAAGGGCCACGACTTCGTGGCCCTGTTTTTTCCCTTGTTTGCTTTGAAAAATTTTGGTGACATTTTGAACGGCAATTTTGGTATCCTGTGTTAGCGGGTCCATGGCAAGAGTCTCCTTTCAAATTTTCGGAACACCACATCAATCACCATCACGGTAATACTGATCATCACCATGCCCAGCAGCACGGTATCGGTCTGAAAATACTCCTTGCCGTTCATGATCATAAAACCCAGGCCTTCTCTGGCCGCCACCAGCTCGGCAGAGATGATACAGGTCCAGGCAATCCCCAGCATCACCTTGAGCCCGGCAATGATCTGGGGCAAAGATCCGGGTAGAATCACCTCTTTCATCACATCCAGTTTGGAAGCCCCCAGATTTCTGGCAGCCCGGATCAGCAAGGGATCAATGCTTTTGGTGGCTTCGATGATATACAGCAGTGACGGGGCAAACGACCCCATGAACACGATGGAGTATTTCTGGGTTTCCGTGATCCCCAGCCACAGCAGAGACAAGGGAATCCAGCTCATGGAAGGCAGGGGCCGCAAAAGGGAAATGATCGGATCGAACACGGCCATGAAAAATCGGGAAGACCCCAGAAAAATGCCGAAAGGAATGGCCACCATGCTGGAGACAAAGAATCCCACCATGACCCGGCGGGTGGAAGCCAGGGTATGGGAGATCAGCTGACCGTTTTCGATCATTTTAACAGCCCGGGACAGGATCTGGGAAGGGGCCGGCAGAAACAGGGGTTCGATGAATCCCAGCCGGCAGATCAATTCCCAGGTTGTGATGAATATCACCAGGGAGACGATGCTCACGGCCAGAGATTTGGACGGGGTGTTGATTTCCATGGAAATTCTCCGGGTAAATGGATTTTTGAGGAAAGGGCCCGCCGATGTATGGCAGACAGGCCCTTTTTTTTCAGGATGAAAAACGGTTTAAGGGACCATGGATTCTACGATCCATTCTTGAACCGCCGGGGCGTTGTCGATCTGTTTGTGCTTCACCAGAAATTCAGCCAGCTGCTGCATGCCGGTGACAAAGTCGCCGGGATCCACCATCAGAGCCCGCTGCTCTTGACCCGGAATCCAGGAAATGTCCTGAAGCACGGTCATCTGGTCTTCCATGCTTAAGTTGGTGAGTTTTACCAGCACCTTTGCGCTTTCTTCCGGGTCATTGATGAGCATGTCCACAGCTTCAAAATATCCTTTGACAAACGCTTTACAGGTGTTGGGAAATTTTTGTGCAAACTCTTTTCTCACCACCAGAAGATCCGGCCCGGGGCCGAGTTTATATTTTTTATACAGGCTGAATTCCGTATCATCCACCAGCAGATGATTGCCGGGCATGTCCAGCAGTTTGTTGAAATGCGGGGTCCAGGCCGCACAGGCATCGATCTCACCGGAGCCCATGGCCGCAGGCATTTCATTGACTTTCAGGTTCAGCAGGGTCAGATCCTTTTCAGGATCCAGGCCGTGCTGTTCCAGGATATCCAGCACCAGCACATGGGCACTGGAGGCAAACGGGGCGGCAATGCGTTTTCCTTTGAGATCCGCAATGGTTTTAATGTTATCATTGGCAATGATCCCTTCCACTGTGGCATAGGAGTCCGGCGTGGCAAAGGCCATGAATCCTTTGGATCCGGCAGCCATCAATGCAATGGCTGAAATGCTGCCTGTGGCGGCCACATCCAGATCCCCTGCCACCAGAGAGCCCATTCGTCCGGAAGAGGCATAAAAATTCTGAAACAACACGCCCAGGCCGTGTTTCTGGAACAATCCTTTTTCAATGCCCACCCATGCCGGATAATGTCCCAGCCAGGAAGACCCCCCGTAAATCACGGTAACCTTTTCCGGGGTTTCGCTTGCCTGAACACTGACACTTCCCAGCAACAGCATGGCGCCAGCCAGGACACACAAGGTTTTTCTTAACAGTTCCTTCATTTTTCGACCTCCTTGAATTTTTGATGTTACCAATCGTGGATCTGTTTGACACCTGCCGCTTGCCCTGATATTCAGTTTCAAGACCGGGCCGGTGCGCCCTTTGCAAGAGATAATATCAATATTTATGCCAGGACGACGAAACAGACATAAACCGGGGTGTGATACAGGTTTTAAAATGATCTGGAGCAAAAAAAACGCAAATCAACTGTGCGGCCATCCGCACATAATAGCCCCGGGTGCGGACCACCGCATACGAAATGCATCCCCCATGGCATCTTTGAATGAAACACCCGACAAATGGTCATGCCGGTTTCATGCCGGGGTATCTGCCATGATTCTGGGCGTGTGCCTGGTGCTGATGCTGGGCCGGCCAAACCCGGTTTCTGGGGAACCACATCTGAAAATCGGTGTGCCTATGGGGTTCCCGCCATTCTCCTATCAGGATGAAGGCGAAAAGGAAGTGCGGGGATACAGCGTGGATATAATGCAGATTTTGTGCACCCACCTGGCCGTGATTCCCCACTATCTGGTGGGACGGCCCGAAGACCTGCTTTTCGCCCTCACCAAAGGGGATATCGACCTGGTGATCGGTGTTGCCCCGGATTTAACCCGGCGCCGCCAGACCCACACCATGGAAATCATTATTTATGTGAAACGCCATGTGTTTGTCTATTATCCGGATGGTCCGGGGGCCCGGGCCGCCATCCAGCCGACGAAAACAGTTATTGTCCATGGCCAGCCCCATCTGACAACGGGCAGGCCGAATGGTTCTCAAGATTTCATTCAGGCACGGTCGGTCAAAGAAGCACTGATGATGGTCAATGCCGGTCTGGCCAAGGAATTCATGGATTATTCCGATGATATGGCCACATATCTCATCGGCAGATACGGGCTTCAGAACATCCGCCAGACCGGGGTGCAGATGGGGCGGTTTCCTTTCACTCTCATGATTTCCAACGAAAACCAGGTGTTGAAATCCGGACTGAATCAGGCCCTGGGTCAGGCCATTAAAACCGGACAGCTGGACCAGGTGCGGGATAAATGGCTGGGCAAAAGCTACGCTGCGTTTCTGTGGGAACAGTTCGCCCCGATACTGATGGGCAGCCTGTCTCTGGCAGCCGGGCTTATGATCTTTTTTTTGGTCTGGCATATCTCATTGAAGCGCAAGGTAACCCAGATCACCCGGGAACTGAAAATATCTGAGGAACGATACCGGCAGTTGATTGAATCCTCCCCGGACATGGTATTTCTCATCGACCGGACCGGAAAAATCCGGATGGCCAACACCAGTGCGGCGGAATGGCTCAATATTCCGGAAAAAGAATTGATCGGATATGACATGAAACAATTGGTGACCCCTGAAGATACTGAAAAATTTCATCTGTTTATCACCCATCTGTTTTCCGATAAAATGGCCACCCTTGAAATTCGGCTCAAGAACAAAGCCCAAAAAGAGATTACCGTGGAATTTCTTGCGGCCACACTTAAATCCACAAACACCCCCCCGCAACTGGCCTGCTGTTTCGCCCGGGACCTGACCCAACGCAAACGCATGGAACAGGAGCTGATCGCATCCGAAAGGCTGGCCACCATCGGTAAAATGGCCGCCGGTGTGGCCCATGAGGTGAACAATCCCATCGGTATTATTCTGGCACATACCGAAGATTTGATCAGTGGTGAACTCACCGGCAGTGAAGTGGAAGAAAGCCTGAACGCCATCCGGCGTAATGCCATCCGGGCCGGCAGCATCACCCGGGCCATTCTGGACCAGGCATCGTCGGAGACCGCGGGAAAAACGCACGTTGATGCAGCCAGGACCGTGGAGGCATGTCTGTACTTTTTAAAACCCCGACTGAAAAAAATCATTGTGATTCAGGACCTGACCCTGGAAATTCATTGGATATGGGGAGATGAAAACCAGTTGCAGCAGATGTTCATCAATCTTTTATTAAACGCCGTGGAAAGCATGAATGGCGAAGGAACGCTCCGGGTGAGCGGCACAACCGTCACAGACACAGTGTCTGACCGGCACTGCATCAAAATCGAAGACAGCGGCAAAGGTGTCCCAAACAAGCTGCGCACTCAAATTTTTGATCCGTTTTTCACCCGGGGAAAGACGCAAGGTGTGGGTCTGGGATTATTCGTGGCCCAGCGGATCGCCGCCCAGCATGGCGGTACTATTTGTGTGCATGACAGCCGTCTGGGGGGGGCGGCCTTGACGGTGACGCTGCCTTCGACTTCACAAAAGACAACCAACGAGGAAAATCATGCGTTTACTGATCGTTGAAGATGAACCGGAAATGCTGCTGTTTCTGAAACGGTTTTTTCAGAGAAAAGGCTACACCGTCACTGCGGTGGCCAGTGGTGAAGACGCCTGGACCGCTGTATCGGAAACCGAGTATGACCTGGTGATATCCGACTTGGTGCTGGAAAAGATGAGCGGCATGGAATTGCTGAAAAAAACCCGGGCCATTGACAAGGATCTGCCCTTTATCATCATTACGGGTGCCGGGACCATTGAAAGTGCCGTGGAAGCCATTAAATTGGGCGCATTTCATTATGTCACCAAGCCGTTCCAGCGCCGGGAACTGGAGATAACCGTCCAGCGGGCACTGGAATTCGGCATGATGAACCGCCGCATCTCCAAACTCACAGAAAAAACGGATATGGAAAACAACCTGTTTCTCATCGGAAAAACCCGGCAGATGAACAAGATTGTCAGCATCATCGAAAAAATCGCTGATTCCGACACCCCCGTTTTGATCCAGGGAGAGACCGGCACGGGCAAAACCATGTTTGCAAGGCATATCCATGCCTTAAGCCGCCGGGGGGAAGGACCGTTTGTCACCATCGACTGCGGGGCCATCATGCCGAGTCTGCTGGAAAGCGAGCTGTTCGGGCATGTCAAGGGTGCGTTCACCGGCGCCATCCGGGCCAAACGGGGATTGCTGGAAGAAGCTTGCAACGGCACGGTATTTCTGGATGAGATCGGTGAACTGCCGCCCCAGACCCAGGTCAAGCTGCTGCGGGCCATCCAGGAAAAAGAGATCCGTCCCGTGGGTGGCAATCAGATCATTCATATCGATGTGCGGTTCATTTCCGCCACCAACCGGGACCTGAAACAGGAAGTCAAAACCGGCGGTTTCAGGGAGGATCTGTTCTACCGCCTGTCTTTGATTCCATTGTATCTGCCGCCTCTGCGGGAACGAAGAGAAGATTTACTGCAGTTTGTGGCCCAGTTTGTCCGGGAGTTCAACCAACGCCACAACAAGCAGGTGATCCAGCTGAGCCCGGCAGTGCTTCAGACCATCATGAATCTGCCATGGAAAGGTAATATCCGTGAACTGAAAAACGTGATTGAACGGGCAGTTCTTTTATCGGACGGCCCGGTCATTGATTCAGAATGTCTGGGCGCCGGTGGGATGGACCCCCAAATTCTGACCCTTGACACCCGGGAAGACGTTGATGAATCAGGTGAACCTTTGTTGTTGAAAAAAACGGTGGAAGAAGCGGAAAAAGCAGCCATTCGCCGGGCTCTGCGCCTGTCCGAAGGGAACCGGTCCAAGGCCGCCCTGTTTCTGGGTATCGGCCGGCGGACCCTGTATGACAAGCTGGCCCATTATCAGATTGAAAAGGATCACTAATGCAAAAAAACATCTCATATTCCGGATTCAAAAAATCGGCTGTAATGCCCGGGCCCAATGACGCGGCATTGTTCACGGACCTGTATGAACTCACCATGCTCCAGGCCTATTTTCATGAAAACATGAACCGGCAAGCGGTATTCAGCCTATTTGTGCGCCGACTGCCTCCGGAACGGAACTTTCTTCTGGCCTGCGGCCTGGACACGGTGCTGGCGTATCTGGAAAATTTGACATTCACCCGGGACAGCCTGGATTATCTGGGCTCCCTGGGGCAGTTTTCCGACTCCTTTCTTGAGTGGCTGGGCCATTTCCGGTTCACCGGCAGTGTCCGGGCCGTGCCCGAAGGCACCCCCGTATTTGCCAATGAACCCATTCTGGAAATCACGGCCTCCCTGCCCCAGGCTCAGCTCATCGAGACCTTTGTCATGAACCAGATCCACTTGCAGACCCTGCTGGCATCCAAGGCATGGCGGGTGGTGACCGCAGCCCCGGGGAAGACCGTGGTGGATTTCGGTGCCCGGCGGATGCACGGCATGGATGCGGCTCTCAAAGCGGCCCGGGCGTTTCATATCGCCGGAGTGGCCGCCACTTCCAATGTGCTGGCCGGAAAACTGTACGATCTGCCCGTGACCGGTACCATGGCCCACAGCTATATCCAGGCCCATGATAATGAAACAGACGCGTTCAAGGCCTTTGTATCCAGCTTTCCGGAAACCGTGCTCCTGGTGGACACCTATGACACTTTGGCCGGCATTCAAAAAGTCATTGAACTGGCAGACACTTTGGGAGATGATTTCAGGGTCAAAGGGGTGCGCCTGGATTCCGGGGACCTGTTGATCCTGTCCCGGAAGGTCCGTCAGGCCCTGGATAACGCCGGTCTCCGACAGGTGGAAATCTTTGTCAGCGGCAACCTGGACGAGTACCGAATCGCCGATTTGATCAAAGCCGGCGCCCCCATCAACGGGTTCGGTGTGGGCACCCACATGGGCGTATCCCTGGATGTGCCGTGCATGGATATCGTATATAAACTGTGTGAATATGCCGGTGAAGGAAAACTGAAACTGTCCAGGGGCAAACCGGTTCTGCCCGGAGCCAAGCAGGTGTTCCGCACAGAACAGGACGGCCGGTTTGTCAAAGACATCATCGGATGCATGGATGAAAATCTGCCTGGCCGGCCTTTGCTGGAACGAGTGATGCAAAACGGACAGCGCCTGCCGGCAGGCTTCCGGGACCTGAACGCCATCCGGAATGATGCTGAAATACAAACCGCCCGGCTGCCGGAACCCATTGCAGACATTCATCCGGCAGATCCGCCTTTTCCCGTGGAAATCAGCCCCACACTGACCGCGTTGCAGCAGCAGATCAAAAAGACTTTTTTGAAACAATAAAAAAAACAACCCTGCTTTGCCAGCCATTAATGCCTGCAACACCCCATGGAAAACGATAGATCCAAGGGAATTATATATGATTTTAAAATCGGTTAACGGAATTAAAAAATCAGCGGCTGGATGGCAACCCTTAAAATTGGCCGGGAAAAAATCCCTGAAAATGGCTGGGAATTAAATCGCTGGTCCCACTTGACAATCGTAACCTAAGGGGTTACGTTATATCACATGATAAAATCATTCAAACATAAAGGATTGGAGGATTTTTTTTATACAGGAAGTAAAAAAGGAATATTACCAAATCATGCAAACAGGCTTGAAAGAATTCTGGATCGATTGAGTGCAGCAACAGAAATTAAAGATATGAACTATCCAGGTTCCTTTCTTCATCAATTATCTGGAAACAAGAAAGGACTCTACTCTGTCAAAGTCTCTGGTAATTGGCGCGTATTCTTCAAATTTGAAGATGGTGATGCCTACATTGTGAACTATGATGATTATCATTGAGAGGTGAGCGTATGAGAAAATTATCATTGAGAGGTGAGCGTATGAGAAAATTAACAAGAAAACCAACACATCCTGGTAATATTTTAAGGGAAGATTATTTAACACCTCTTTCTATTAAAATTAAAGATATGGCTGAAATCCTTGGCATTTCAAGAAAAACCCTGTCCAAAATAATCAACGAAAGAGGTTGTATTACACCGGAAATGGCCTTACGACTTTCTCGAGCTTTTGATACTTCTCCAGATTTTTGGCTAAATCTACAAAAAAATTTCGATTTATGGATTGCAGAACAAACCTCAACTGAATGGCAAAAAGTTAAACCTTTTCCCAAACATATATTGCACGGAAACTCAACTATTATCAGCGAACGAATTGCTTGAGCGGGGCTGGTCTTTCTGTGCGGCTTTTTGAAAGTATGTGGTTTGACAAAATGAAAACTTTTATCGAAAGCTCAGGATCGATTTGTCAAATAAAAGGTTTGCGTTCTTGAAGGCGGCTGTGGGTTGCCTTGCGCATACCAGCACCCGGAATCAATCATATAGGGGTATGAGTATGAAAGAGATTCAGATCAATGAGATCAAAGGATTTAAAATCGGTCATGCACAAAATCATGACGGGGGAACCGGGTGCACTGCCATTATTTGCGAGGCAGGTGCCTTTGCCGGGGCCGATGTCAGGGGAAGCGGGCCTGCCAGCAGGGAATCTGAACTGTTAAAGCCGTTGAGTATTGCCCAGCAGATTCATTGTGTCATGCTCAGCGGAGGCAGCGCCTATGGCCTTGCGGCCGGGGATGGGGCCATGCAATTTCTGGAAGAAAAAGGCGTGGGGTTTGATGTGGGGGTAGGGGTTGTGCCTTTGGTGTGCGGGGCGTCCCTTTTTGACCTGGTGGTGGGAGACCCCACATGCCGGCCAGATAAAAAAATGGGGTACAAAGCCTGTGAGGCTGCCGGAACAAAACAGGTGGCCCAGGGAAATGTCGGGGCAGGTACAGGGGCCACAGTGGGTAAGTTTTTAGGAATGGACCGCATGATGAAAAGCGGACTTGGCACCTTTGCCCTTGAAATCGACACCGTACAATGCGGGGCCATAGTGGCCGTGAATGCCCTGGGTGATGTCATTGATTATGATACGGGCAGGCCCATCGCAGGCATACTTACAGAAGATAAAACGGCCCTGGCAAGCACCCGGGAAATTATGTACAAAGAGATTGCCCGGCAAAGGGATGTCTTTAGCGGCAATACAACCATCGGATGTATTCTTACCAATGCAAAGCTCACCAAGAACCAGGCCAATAAGCTGGCTGCCGTTGCACATAATGGATTTGCCAAGGCCATCAGCCCGGTCCATACTTCAGTGGACGGGGATACCATCTTTGTACTGGCCACAGGAGAGGTGGATGCAAACCTGGATGCCCTTGGGGTTTTATCTACGGAAGTCATGGCCCGGGCTATTAACGAGGCTGCAAGAAGCGCCCAACCCGCCTATGGATTAAAAACGGCGGCTGATTTTTTAGGTTAGCCTCCGTTGATGCCGCCGGCCTGGCCGGCTGATCAGCGCAGTGTTATTTATCTGTCAGATGGCGGCGTGGTGAAGGCCTAAATACCAGGAGGCAATGCCGAAATAGATGATGACCCCGCCGATGTCCGCCACAGACGTCACCAAAGGGGCGGACGCCGTGGCTGGGTCCAGTTTTAACCGGGTGAGCAGAAACGGCAGGGACATGCCCAGAAGACTGCCGAACAGCACCACGCACACCATGGCCATGGACACGATCACGGCCACATCCATCCCTCCCCGGAAAACCCCGATAAACGACACAGCCAACGCCATGCATAACCCGATGGCCAGGGCAATGCCCACTTCCTTGCCCAGCAGCCGGAACCAGTCTTTCATCATGACATCCCCGATGGCCAGGGCCCGCACCATCAGGGTGGCGGACTGGGCACCGGCATTACCGCCGCTGCCGATGAGAAGCGGCAGAAAAAATACTAAAGCCACGGTGGCCTGGATGGTGTCTTCATAATAGGCAATCCCGGCCCCGGAAAAAATATTCATGAACACCAGGGCCATCAGCCAGGGCAGCCGCTTCCGGATCAGCAGCCAGGGGGTGGCGTCCCGCAGACCGATGTCCACCAGGTCATCGGCCCCGGTACCTGAACTGATGGACCCCATGCGGTGGAAGTCCTCCGTGGCTTCTTCCTCGATGACATCATGGACATCGTCAAACGTAATGATACCTACCAGGGCGTCCTTGCCGTTGACCACGGGCATGGCCAGAAGATCGTATTTGGCCATCTGCCGGGCCACCTCTTCCTGGTCGTCGTGTACCCGGGCGAATATGGGATCTCTTCGCATGATCTTTTCGATCCTGACCGTGGGCCGGGCCAGGATCAGTTCCCGCAGCGACACCAGACCCAGAAGCCGCCGCTGGGCGTCGATCACATATGAATAGTAAATGGTTTCCTTGTTGGGGGCTTCCAGGCGGAGTTTGTCAATGGCCTGACGGGCCGTGAGGCCCGGTGACAACGTGGCATATTCACTGGTCATCAAGGCCCCGGCCGTGTCCTCTTCATAAGAGGACAGGCGGCGGATATCCTCCCGCTCGGTGGTGGCCAGAAGCCTTAACAGAATTTCACTGCTTTCCTCGGGCATGGACTGGAGCAGGTCCACCCGGTCATCCGAGGACATCCTGGTGATGGCCAGGGCCAGGACATCATTGGATAATTCTTTGGCGATCTCCCGCTGATCCTCGTAATCCATATGCGTGAGCACATCGGCACAGCATTCCGGGGACATGTGTGAAAAAATTGTGACCAGCTGATCCAGGTCCAGGTCGGACAACTGGGAAGCCAGGTCTGCCGGGTGTTCAGATTCGCACAGGTTTGAGAGCACCTTGTCATCGATATATTCAGGCGTGTCGCCCTGACCGGGCACAAACAGATTATCCGGCAATTTGAGGGAATCGTTCACAGCCCTGCCTCCTTTCAATCGGTCCGCCATCAAGACAGGCGAACCAGAAGGTCACGGCATAAAGCGCGGAATCAGAACTCAGTGATTCTGAAGCAGACAGCCATGGCGTCTGTGCGTGTCATTGACAGCGGGGTATGATAAAAATGTCGTTCTCTTATGAAAATCACAGATATCGATAAGTGACAACTACCACCTTCGTCATCCATTTTCACATCCTCGTCATCAAATTTGGTTAATAAGTCCCGGGAATCTGCGTATGGATCACGCATTCATATCCCTGCTAAAATCAAACATTAATTTATACAAAATACACGCATGATTGTCAAACAAAAATCGCTCTTCATCCAGGGGCAAAACCCTGTCAGGTGCGGGCCATGAACACGGCCCGCACGGGCCCCGGATACCCTTCCACCGTTTTTGCCGGATCACAAGGATCCAGAAAATCGCTCAAAGATTCCGTCTGAATCCAGTCGGTTTTGCGCTGCTCCGCCCGGGTGGTGGGGGTGACATCCAGGCACTGGATATCTTTGAATCCGGCCCGGACCAGCCAGGACTCCATGACTGCCAGATCCGGAATAAAATAGATATTTCGCATCTTGGCATACCGGTTTTCAGGAAACAGGCACACATGATTTTTTCCTTCCAGCACCAGGTTTTCCAGCACCAGGGTGCCGGCAGAAGGTTTCAAACAGTCGTGAATCTCTTTGAGCATGTCCAAAGGAGACCGGCGATGGTATAAAATCCCCATGCAGAACACCAGATCAAAAAACCCGGTCATCTGCGGCAGTTCTTCATGGGTGGCCGGCAGACAGGCCACGTTCTTTTGATTCACATACTTCTGGACGGCCAGGTACTGGCAGAAAAATGCGCTCTGGGGTTCCAGGCCCAGGACCAGCTCCGGGTTGCGTGCAGCCATGCGAAACATGTAATACCCGTTGCTGGCGCCGATATCCAGGATGCGTTTCCCGGTCAGATCCGGCAGATGGGGAGCCACCCGGTCCCATTTCATGTCTGAGCGCCATTCCGCATCCACATGGATCCCGAACAGGTTGAACGGGCCTTTTCGCCAGGGACTGAGCTGTTTGAGCAAGGCTTCCAGCTGCTGCCGCTCCTCTCCGGAAATATCGGCGGGCGTTCCGGCACTCACGGCCGGGGCATCCAGACGGGTCATTGACACCACGGAATCCGGCAGGTGATTCACCACATTCAGGTATTTACGAAAATTTCCCTTGGGATGGGCCAGAACTGCCTGTTTTTCTTCAATGAGCCCGGCAATCTCATCCGTGTAGGGTGCCAGCGCTGCCAGCTGATATGGGGATAAAAAAAAGCGCATGCTGTCACACAACCCCGTCACCTGTCCATGAAAACACCGGGTGTGCCTCCTTGTTTCACCGCCATGATGGCACTGAAGTTAAACCATTTGAGCCACACATCCACCTGGCTGAACCCGGCCCGGTACAGGCGCTGGAAATGGGTGTCCAGGGTGTCGGGAATCAGCACTTTTTCCAGGGCATCTCTTTTCTGGCTGATCTCCAGGTCAGAATATCCGTTTTCCCGTTTGAACTGCTGGTAAACATCCAGTTGCAGGTGATGCAGGGCCGGTTCCGGGTGAACGGTTTTTTCCATGAGCAGCAGGATGCCGCCGGGCACCATCCCGGAAAATATTTGCTGGATCAGGTTCTCTCTTTTGGAAGGGTTCAGAAACTGTAACGTCAGGTTGATCACCACCACGGACGCATTTGTGATGCGGATATCTTCCATACGGCCACAGACCAGATGAATACATCGGCCCGGCTCGGGCGGCGCCAGCCGGTTTCTGTATTTTTCCAGCATGGGCCGGGAAGTATCCACCCCCACCAGGGTAAACGAAGTTTGCATGAACAATGCCTGGAGCCGGACCCCGAAATTGCCGTGGGAACAGCCCAGATCATAGATCCGGGTGCCGGGCTGATAAAACCGCCGGGCCAGTTCCGCCTGGCGGCGGATGCTCTCCCGGTACAAAGGCACGGACCGGACCAGCATATCCTCAAACACCTCCGCGACTTCCCGGTTAAAGGAAAAAGGCTGAATCTGTCTGCGTTTTACGGCAAATACCCGGTCGCGTGTCATGGTGTTTATGTGTCCTTTGCATCAAAAATCCACCCCCTTATATCTGATTTGATTCCGGAGTGCAAGACTGACAGGGGCCGGTCAATGGATAATCAAAAATTATTGTCCGGCGCGTAAAAACGAATCGTATTTCTGCCCGATTCTTTGGCGGTATACATTGCCGTGTCGGCATTCTTGATCAAATCTGCAGATGTACCTGCATCGGCAGGGAACAGGGCAATACCGACGGACGCTCCGACATGGAGCACTTCACCGAGAATTTCCATGGGCTCATTGATCGAGCGGACGACATGGGTGGCGATGGATGTAATTTTCTGTATTCCCTTCGGATTATTGAGAACAACGATGAACTCGTCGCCGCCCAGGCGGGCCACGATATCTGACTCGCGCACTAGCGCCAGAAGCCTTTTAGCAACCTCTTTTAAGAGATCGTCGCCGACGTTGTGGCCATACTGGTCGTTGACAAGCTTGAATCCGTCAAGGTCCAGAAACAGCAGCGCCAGATTGCACGGTTCCCGGTCGGAATTGATCATTATCCGGTTGATCCGGTCCATCAGCAAAGTCCGATTCGGCAAGTCGGTCAAGGCATCGTGAAAAGCCAGGTGCTTTATGTGTTCATCTTTGCGCCGAAAAGCTGTAATGTCGCTGAATACGGATACATAGCGGTCAGGTTTGCCGTCTGCGTCGCGAACCATGCTGATGGTCATCCGTTCCAGGTAAAGGTCCCCGTCTTTACGACGGTTCCAAATTTCACCGTTCCATCGGCCCTTGGTTATTATCTGTTTCCACATGGCGGCATAAAATGCCCGGTCGTGCCGGTTCGATTGAAGCATGCGGGGATTCTGCCCCACGGCCTCCTCGGCTGTATAGCCGGTTATCTCAATGAAAGCCGGGTTGACCGATAAAATGACCCCATCCGCATCCGTGATCAGGACACCATCGAGCGTGTTCTCAAAGACGCACGCAGCCAGTTCAAGTTTCGCCTCGGTTTCCTTGAGAAAGGTCACTTCACTGGCTTGAGTCACAAATCCTTTGACAGTACCATCGGCATCGAAATTGGGGATATAGTGCCCGATGATATGGCCCACACCCCCGCCGGCTTTGTTCAGTGTCCGCTCAAAGCGCTGGGGTTCACCGGCCAGGACCCGGCGGATGTGAGGCTCATTCAGAGCAAACAGGCGCTCGCCCGTCAGATCCCGGAAAAAGATACCGACAATCTTTTCGGGCGATTTTCCAAACCACTTGCCGTAGGCGTTGTTGGCATAGCGGCAGCGCAGATCCCTGTCCCAGTAGCCGATCATATTGGGTATGTTTTCAATGATGGATCTGATGAATTGCCCATATTCGGTACTGGCTTTCAACTCGGATTCGACTTGCTTGAGCTTTTTTTGACTGCGATACACGGCTTCGGCAAGGTACGAGATAAAACTGCATACCAGGGCGAAAACGGCTATCTCCAGAAGATCAAACCGGTTCTCAAGCAGCCACACCCTGAGACCGGCGGCCAGGCTGACAAGGATGAGTGCAAAGACAAAATGTTTGAGATATTGAAAAGCAGCTGCCTTATTTAACCACCGGACTTTTTTCGTCGTGACATCCATATTGTATCTTGTAGGATGGGAAGACGCTTTTTGTCAAGATCCGGATACCGGATAAAAGGAAATACACACTTTTTGATATTATTTTAAACCAAGACATCATTGACATCTCACACCGGGTGGATGGCCGGATGGATGGACAATGAATGGATAAACTGCCCGGTGTGTTTGTTCATGCGGTCTTTGAACAATTGGGCCACCCGGCGCATCACGGCATATCCGATCCGGTGATCCGTTTCAAACAGTTTTGCCATCAGGTCCCCGGACAGGACAATGATGTCACAGGGTTCGGTGCAGATCGCGCTAAAGGTCGCTGGAAACTTACCGAACAATGCGGAGAAACCGAAACTCTGGCCGGGTTCGATCTCATCCAGGGTCAAAACCCGGCCGGTGTCGGACCGGGCGTTCAGGCAGATTTTTCCGGACACCAGCATGTGCACCAGATGCTGGGTCTCATTTTGCCGAACCAGTATCGTGTCCGGTTCAAAAACCGCCTGCCGGGCATGGGGACTGATTTTTTCCAGAATATCGTCCGGCAGGTCCTGAAGAAACTGTATTTTTTTTAATTGATCGATCGATATCATGTCAATTCAATGCCTCCATAACGGATCTAATAGGCCGGGGTCAGTTTATCAATATCATGAATGGATGCCTTCATCTCGGGATGGCGCGCCAGTGTTTTCAAAATCATTTTTGCCCGGGTATCCATGCTGTTCTTGTACTGCCTGGCCACACCGGCCATCAGGTAAAACGCCAGTTCATCGTTGGTTTCAAACAGTTTCTGCATGCGCGAACCCGACAAAGTGATGGTTTCACAGGGTTCCTGACAAATGGCCGTATATGTGGCCGGACCGCCGGAGATCAATGCCGAAGACCCGAAGGTGCGGCCGGACTGGATATTTTCCAGGACCACGTCGATATCCGGGTTCAGGGCCACGGTCAACGCCACCTGGCCCATGATGACCATATAAAAAGTGTCCACCTTTTCCCCTGCCTTGAACAGGCAGGTGCCGCTGCTGAAAATGGAAAGCTGCGCTTCCTGACCGATCAGGGCCAGCAAATGCGCCGGCATCTGTTCCAGCATGTGGATATGTCTTAAATCCTGTATCTTTACCATGGTAAGTCCTTACAGATTGCCTTGGTTTACGTTAATACATATATCAGAACAACAAACGATACGGCCACGGCTGCGCCGATACCCACAGGAAGCGTCCCCTGGACCACATCATCATACAGCCGCTGTTTTTTCAAGGCCAGATGTTTGTCCCTGTACCCCTGGAGCAGCCACAGGTTGACGGAAAAAAACAGGACCAGATGCACTGTGATCTGACGGAAAAATCCGCTGCCGCCTTTGACCCCAGTCATCAGTATCGCTTCGGCCCTGCGGTTTGCCGTGTTCAGGCTTGTGTCCAGCACCTTGTAGACGGCGCTTCCCAGTTTTCTGTAGGTCCAGTCCACATCCAGGTTGATGGATTTGATTTCAGGCGGATAATACCCGGACAGAATCAGCAGGGCAAAGGCCAGAGCCCCGAACATGAGCAGCTGGAGCTGGCCCACCACATGGGCCCCGGTGTAGGGGATGTAATCCACGGTAAAGGGCAGAAGATTATACAAAGGCTGGGGAAACACACCGATGAAAATGCAGGCAAATGCGGCCAGCCCCATGGCCAGCACCATGTTCCAGGACGGGTCCTTGGCCCGGATGCCCGAATCATGGCCGAAAAATGTGAAAAACGGCACCTTGATCCCGGCATGGTGGAACACGCCGGCAGAGGCAAACTGCAACACCAGATACACCAGCACCAGGTTTTCATTCACCGTTGCCGTCACCACCATGGATTTGGACACAAACCCGGAAAACAGCGGAAACGCGGAAATGGACGCCGCCCCCACAATGCAGAACAGGCAGGTCAAGGGCATGGTCTTGTACAGCCCGCCGATCTCCGTGCATTTGATTTTACCGGTCATCTGGAGCACGGACCCGGCCGCCATGAACAAAAGCCCCTTGTAAAGGATATGGCAGAACGCATGGGCCACGGCCCCGTTCAACGCCAGCTGGGACCCGATGCCCGTGCCCACCAGCATGAACCCGATCTGGTTCAAAAGACTGTAGGCCAAAACCCTTCTGATATCATTTTCCAGGACCGCGTAAAAAATGGGCACAAATACCATGAACGCCCCGATCCAGATGAGCAGTTCCGTGCCGGGAAAGGTCCGGATCAACAGATACACAGCGGATTTGGTGGTAAACGCGCTCAAAAACACCGTGCTGGTGGGGGTGCCCATGGGATAGGCATCCGGGAGCCAGGCATGCAGCGGAATGGCGGCCGCGTTCAGGGCGATGCCGATGAAGATCAGCCAGGACGCCGTGCCGGACAGCCCGATATAGTCAAATGCCGTGGTGCCGGTCTCCTGGATATAGAGCACAATTCCGGCCAGCAGAAACAGCCCGCCGATCAGATGCACCAGAATATACCTGAAACCCGCTTTGCGGGCCGCATCCGTGCGGGAAGCCAGGATCAGAAACGTGGAACTGACCGCCATGATTTCCCAGAACAGGTACAGGGTGAGAAAATCACCCGCAAACACCACACCCAGCGTGGCGCCGGCATAAATGATGGCAGACACATGCTGAAGATTGTCTTTGACCTTCAGGGCGAACAAAATGCCTAAAAACGCCATGATGGTGAAAATATACCCAAACACCAGAGACAGTTTGTCAATCCGTCCCATGATCAGGGTGTATCCCCAGAAATCAAACGTCCAGATCCGCCCCATTGGCGCGTTCATGATAATAAGCAGAGACACCACAGGAATCAGCAGCATATAGCCGGACTGGGTTTTTCCCCGCAAAAACGGGATCAGCAGGGCCGCGACAATGAATATCAGGGCCGGAGGCAACAGATTACCGGTCATAGTAATCCTCTTTTTTCATGACAATCAATCTCAGCAGTTTGGCTAAAAAAATAAGCAGCACACAGGAAAAAAACCCATATACGGCGGAAAATCCCTTGATCTGTTCAAAATAAAATGCCGGATGCGGGTGAATGAAAAACTCGGCAATCAGCAACACCACCAGAGAACAGTAAAAACAGATCAGCAATATTTTTACATTCTTTGGCTTGTCAAAAAGGGTCAATTCTTTTTTCATTATTCCACCTTACGCAAATTTATTTAAACCCGGTCCAGGGGCTGTCCCCTTTGTCCGGGTCATCATTATCCATCATGATGTCAATGGGGCACACTGCCACCGGAAAAAAAAGCCACGGCCAGGTAAATGACCGACACCAGCACGGCAATGTAAAACGCGGTCTTGTATCCGGGAACCGGATCATGACCCAGCATTTCCCAGTCTTCGTTGTTGTATTTGTCTTTAATTGTCATATTTCTTTATGTCTCCGGCAAAATTATCAATGCCATTGATTTGTTTACCCTGTTCGATCAAAATCTTTCTCATAGATTCAGACCCAGAACGATCAGGTCCACAAACATCTGCGGGAAGAAAAACAATCCAATGGATGCCAGGGCGGTCACGGCCAAAGGCACCACCAGGCACAGATTGGCTTCTTTGATTTGAACCGGAACGCCCGGAACATCCGCTTCATTTTTCCCGAAAAAGGCCTGGAACACGATGGGCAGAAAATAAAACGCATTCAGAAACGAGGAGATCAGCAACACCCCCATAAAAACCGGGTGGTGGGCTTCTAAAGCCCCTAAAATCAGATTCCACTTGCTGTAAAACCCGCCCGCGGGAGGCAGCCCGATCACCCCTAAAGATCCGATGAAAAATGCCGCAAAAGTGACCGGCATCTGTCGGCCCAGGCCTTTCATCTGGGAGATATATTTTTTGCCCGTGGCCACAAAAATGGCACCGGCACAGAAAAACAGGGTAATTTTGCCGAACGCGTGCATGAGAATATGAAGCACCCCGCCCAGCTGGCCCATGGGCGACAGCAACGCCACACCAAATACGATGTATGACAGCTGACTGATGGTGGAAAAAGCCAGTCTCCGCTTGAGTTCATCCTGGGACAGGGCAATGCAGGAACTGACCAGAATCGTGATGGAGGCAATGACCATGACCAGGGTTCCCAGACTGTATAATCCCAGCAGATCCACCCCGAAGATCCCGGTCATGACCCTGACAATGGAAAACACGCCCACTTTGACCACGGCCACGGCATGCAGCAGCGCACTCACGGGTGTCGGGGCCACCATGGCGGCCGGCAGCCAGGAATGAAACGGCATGATCCCTGCCTTGGCAAACCCGAACACAAACATGAGCAACAGCACGGTGGCGCCCGGTTTTGACAGCTGGCCCGCAAAAATACCGGCCGTGGAAAATTCAAGTGTGCCCGTGACATGATAGCAATAGATCATGGCCGGCAGTACCAGACCGATGGAGGTGCCCAGAATGAAAATCAGATACCGCCGGGCGGAAATCTTTGATTTTGCATCCTCATGGTGGGCCACCAGGGGATAGGTGGCCAGAGACAGCATTTCATAAAACAGATACAAGGTCACCAGGTTGGCGGAAAATGCGGCTCCGATGGTGGATGCAATGGCCAGAGCGAAAAAACAGACAAACCGGGTCTGTCCGTGTTCTTTCAACCCCCGCATGTATCCGATGGAATACAACGAGGTGACAATATAGAGACTGGATGCCACCAGAGCAAACAGCATGCCCAGTCCGTCCACCCGAAAAGCGATGTCTGCCCCCGGAACCAGTGTGAACACAGTCAGTTCAATCCGGGTGCCGGCCAGAATTGCCGGCACCATGGATGCCACCAGAGCAAACATGGCAAATCCGGCAACAAATATCCAGGCTTCCCTGACATTGGGTTTGCGGGACGATGACATTAAAACTGGGATGATCAGCAAAGGGACCAGTACAGCCAGCAGCGGTTTTAAGGAGATAATGGATTCCATGGTGGGATCAGCCTTTTTACTTAAAAATACGAGTCAGGTCGTTGCAACAATAATTAAAAATCCAGTGGGTCATGGTCGGGTCCTTAGTGTAAAAACGGCAGAATCACGGTGTTGACGATGGTACCGGCATAAACGCCCGCGCCAATGATGGCCGCACTCACCAGGCCTAAGGCTGCCAGCATGGACACCGGGGCCTCGGCCATGGCGGCGGTCCCATGATGGCCGTGGGATTCAGCCATGGGCTCGAAAAAACAGATCTCAAACACCTTGAAAAACAGCACGGCACACACCAGGCTGGAGATGATCAACGCAGCGGCAAAATGATAAGCCCCGGCCTCAAACGCACCCAGCACCAGATACCATTTGCTGAAAAACCCGCAGGTGGGCGGCACGCCGATTATGCTCAAACCGGCCAGAACAAATCCGGCCATGGTCCAGGGCATGGCACCAAACAACCCCTGCAGATTGGAAAACGCCACCTGCTGTCTCATGTAAATGATGTTGCCCACAGCCAGAAACAGGGCAAATGTCATCAATGCATCATTGAGAATGTGGAGAATGGCACCGGCCATGCCCAAAGAATTTCCCAGCCAGGCACCGCCCACCATATATCCGATCTCACACACAATGATGTAGGTCAGCATTTTTTTCAAGTCCGTCTGGAGCAGGGCCATGAATGCCCCGGCCAGAATGGCGATCACACCCAGCCACACCACGATATCCGCCAGGTTCAGGGTGTTGAAGATATATTCCAGCCCGAACACCGTGACCATGAGCCGCACCATGACATATACCATCACCTTGGTCATCAACGGCGCCACCACCCGGGCAAACCCCACGGGTGCATACGCATATGCATTGGGCAGCCATACGTGCAGCGGAAACAGGGCCATCTTGATCCACACACCTAAAATACACAGAATAAAGGCGGTCAGCACGGCCGTGGATCCCTGGATGTCCTTGAGAAGGATTGCCACATCCGCCATGTTCAAAGACCCGGTGGTGATGTACAGATACCCGACCCCCAGAAGATAAAAAGACGCCCCGATCACGCCGATGAAAATATAATTTAAGGCCGCCAGAGGAGACCGGTCTTTGTCTCCTAAGGCAATCATGGTATACGAGGTCAGCGAGGTGATCTCAATGAGCACATACAGGTTGAACAGATCGCCTGTGGCCGTCACCCCTAAAAGGCCCACCACAAACAACTGATACATCACATAAAATGAAGACGCCCGATCCGGTATTTCCTGATCCACATTTTTGACACTGGCCACCAGATTCACAAATGCAATGCCAGATACCAGGACCAGGACCATGGCATTGAGCAGATCGATCCTCAGTTCGATCCCCATGGGCGGGGCCCACCCGGCCATGCGGTATTGCCATGTGCCCGCGGTCAGCACCTGTTTGAACACACCTACTGCCGCCACACTGGAAACAGCCGTGGCAGCCAAAGCGATGTAATAGGACAGCGGTTTTTGGATCCAGGCGGCCAGGCCCGAGAAGAATGCCCCCAGAAGCGGGGCCAGTACAATTATTGCCGGCATATTGTTCATGGGTTATTTTTCCGATAAGCGTATTCTGAGTTCATCTTCTTCCAGGGTCTGATATCGCTGATAGATCTTGACACACAGCGCCATGGCCACTCCGAACGTGGCCACGGACACGACAATGGCGGTGAGCATGAGCACATGGGGCAGCGGGTTGATATAATCCGCTGCATGGATCACGGCATCGTGGGTGCCATGCCCCCCCTGAATAATGGGCAGCGTGGCCCCGTGTTTGTATCCGATGGACACATAAAACAAAATAATCGCGGTCTGAAAAATATTCATGCCCACCAGTTTTTTCATCAGATTGTTTTTGGCGATCATGGCATACAGGCCGATCATCATGAGAATGATATACAACCAGAAATTATATTTGGCCACAATCAGCGCCAGAAGCTCATTCATGAGACTCTCCTACAGTCCTTCATCATGTCTGCCTTCAGACACGATATTCACGTAAATGATCACCATGACGGCCATCACGGCAATGCCCACGCCGATCTCCACCCCCAGCATGCCCAACGCCCGGACATGACCGGGATCCCAGGGCACCAGCGGCGCCAGCATTCCATAATCCAGAAACTGCCCTCCCATGATCACAGCCAGGACCCCGAGTCCCACATAGATCAGAACCCCTGTGGCGGCAAAGATGGACAGAAATTTTTCCGTCACCCGTTTCAGCAGGGTTTTCAGGTTATAGGAGATGGCCATGAGAATCAGGCTGGATCCGAAAATCACACCGCCCTGAAACCCGCCGCCCGGAGAAAAATCGCCATGGGCCACCACATACAGGGCATAGATCTGAATAAAAGGAATCAGAATCCGGCACACCGTCTTGATGATGATGTCCGAAGGCACCCAGTCCTTGTCCATGTGTTCAAATTCATTTCCCGGGATCATCCGGGTCTCCGGATTCTTGAAATGAAGCATGACCCCCGTGGGAATGTGCCGGTAGTACCGGTTTTTTCCAGGCCGAAAATCTCTGAGCAGCAGAAAGCAGGCCAGCCCGGCGCAGAACACCACGGCAGTCTCGAACATGGTGTCATACCCTCTGTAATCCGCCAGCACGGCCGTGACCAGGTTGGGCACCTGGGTTTCTTCCACAATATGTTCAATATAATAATCCGACAGATGGGTGGATGCCGGAGATGCGGGATCGCCCCAGTCCGGCAGGTCCATGGTGCCGTATAACAGCAATCCGCCGGTCAGACAGACAATGACAAGTCCTAAAAATTTCAATCTTTGGTCCTCCTGCTGGTCCGGAATACGGCTGCCACCAAAAACACCGTGCTCACGCCCGCGCCAACGGACGCTTCGGTAAATGCCACATCCACCGCACCCATGACGGCCCACAACAGGCACATCAAAAACGAATACGCGCTGAACAAAATAGCGGTTCCCAGAAGATCCCGGACGGTAATGGCGGCAATGGCGCAGAAAATCACAAAGGTCAGTACGATCAGATCAATGGGCCACAGCATTCTTTGTTATTCCTTTTCCTTTTTTTTAGTCCAGGGCCGCAACCCGGCCCGCATGCCGGCATCCACAATGGAATGGGTGGCTGTCGGGCTGGCCAGAAACACAAAAAAGACAATCAAAAACATTTTAATGGACAACAGCACCACACCCAGAGACAGGTGGTGAAAATTATAGATCACCAGCCCGGCAACCATGGTAAAAATGCCTAAGGTGTCCAGTTTGCCGGCCGGATGCAGCCGGGAGTAAAAATCAGGCATCCGCATGATCCCCACGGCCCCGCCGATAAAAAAAATCAGGCCCGTGAGCAGGCAAAACACCGACAGAATATTGATAATTATATGCATCATTACTCCATGAATGATTCTTCATACAGGCCTTTGCGTTTATGAAAGTACCGGGAAGCAGCCAGTACGGCCACAAAATTTAAAAACGCATAAGCCAGGGCAATATCCACAAACATATCCACCCGTTCATACAGGTAGCCGATCAGCAAAAGCAGTACCACGGTTTTACTGCCGATGGCGTTCACACCCACGAGACGGTCCAGCACCGTGGGGCCCATCAGGCATCGATACAGGGGCAGCATCATGGTCAGACAAAGCCCCACGGCAATGCAGGAAAAAAAATAAATCATCTGTTTTCTCCAAAAACATGCGCCACCCGGTCCCGCATCACGCCGGGCAATCCTTGAGCGCTTTGCCGGTCAATGGCATGAACCCGGAACCCGCCTTCGGCATTGGCGGTAATGGTGACGGTTCCTGGGGTCAGGGTAATGGCATTGGCCAGGGTGGTGATGGCGATATCTGATTTCAACCCGGTTTGAAACTGAATGATATGCGGATCGATCAACTGGTGCATCCGGGGGTGAAATACCAGAAACAGCAGGTGAAAATTGGCTTTGATGATTTCTATAATCAGCCAGGGCGCATATTGGCAAAACCGGAGAAACACCTTGATATCCTGAACCGTGGCCCCGGCAAACAGCAGATCATGGAAAAACCAGGCAATGGCCAGGCTGGACACCACACCCAGTCCCAGAAGAAGCGGCTCAAAATAGCCGGACAAAATGATCCAGGTGACAAACATAAATACAAAGGTGATCATAAATGAAAAAAAACCCGCCTTTTTTTCATTTTCTTTTTGTGGCATCACCCATCCCCCTTTTTTTACATTCTTTTTGATATTTCACAGTCATGTTACACATGATTTTCACATACCTGTCCGCCGACAATTTTTTTTGAAAAATAAAATAAGACCCTATTTTTCCACGCCGTAAAGATGACGGAATTTCTGAAACAATTTGGATACAGGGCCTTTGGCAGCAGGGGACGTATCCGGGGGATCTTGTTTTGACTGTTTTTCAACACGATGATCATATGCCGCTTGAATGGTTTGGATCAACGTGTCCATATCCACGGGCTTGGACAGAAATTTAAATGCATTGTATTTGCCGCTTTCCAGAGCGTTTTCCACACTGCCATGCCCGGTGAGCACGATGCAGGGCAGATCCGGCTGAAGATCCTTGAGCAGTTTCTGTACCTCGATGCCGTCAATACCGGGCATCTGCAGATCCACCACTGCCACGTCAAAGGGTGCTTTGGCCGCAGCCGCCACCCCTTCTTCACCGGAAAATGTCGTTTTCACCTCAAACCCTTCCAAAGCCATCCGTTTGGCCAGATACTTCAAAAAGGTCTGTTCATCATCTATAAATAAAAGTTTCATTGTCATTCCATTGATATTCAGTTGGCACGCATTATCTTTTGACCGGAAACAACAGGCACGGATAAACGGATTTATCGGCAATATTCCTGGATATGGATCCCAGCCACCGTTCGGCCAAAGCGGTCCGGTCACTGAAGCCCAGCACGACCAGCGTGGCCTGGTACTCTCTGGCCGCCTTGAGAATTTCGGTTTCCGGATCTCCCACATACACGTGCGGCCTGGCAGATATGCCTTTTTGGGCAAATTCGTCACACAGGTCTTCCAGCCGGGTCCGTTCCTTTTTCCGCACCGACTGCACCTCATGGGTATCTGAGGATTTCAGATCGTCTTCATCCACCACGTGCATCAGGTGAAGTTCTCCGATCACCTCCCCCAGCTCCTTGAGGCAGTCGACCGCTTTTTCGCTGCTGTTGGACCAGGAGGTGGCAAACAACGGCCGTTCAAACAGTTTGGCCGGCACCATTTTGTCTTCGGCCAGATGTTTGAATACCAGAATGGGAACAGGAGACCGCCGGGTCAGTTCCGTGATATCGGATCTGGAATACAGCTGTTCCAGCTTTCCTTTCTGGGATCGGCCGATAACGATCAGATCCGGTTTTTCCTTGTCCACCACTTCCAGGATCTTGGGAATCAAAGACGACACTTCGATATAGGCGCCCACTTCCATGCCCAGTTCAAACAAATTCTCAGCCCAGTCGATGAACCGGATATTGGCCATTTCCTTGAGCCGGACTGCGTCTTCTTTTGCATACCCTTTACCCCGGCGCATGGACACTTTTTCCCGCTCGATCACATTCAAAAACACCACATGTTCCAGCCCGGATTTTCTCATATCCAGAAGTGAATGCAGTGCATCATAGCAAAGGCTTTCAAACTTGGTCACAAACAACATTTTTTTTATTTTCATGAAACCTCCTGTCTTTGCCCTCTTAAGGCCGGCCGAAAGCACCGTTCCGGCCATCTGAAGAACCGCAGATCACGCAAGTTTTTTTCTTATGGCATCCACCAGTTCCTGGGGCTCCACGGGTTTTTCCAGGTAAATGTCGGGTTCCGGCACTTTTTCCCCTTTGAACTCTTCCAGAACTTTCTGGGATTTGAGAAAAGACCGCAGGGCAATGCCGGTGAACATAATCACAGGAACGGATTTCAAGTCATCGTCTGTTTTCAGCTGACGGTACAGGCGAACCCCGCTACCCCTGGGCATGAGCACATCTAAAATCACCAGGTCCGGCTTGTGTTTCTGTATCATCTCAAGGCCTTCCACACCGTCACATGCCACCAGAGGGGTATACTGATTTTCTTCCAGAACCGTGACGACAAATGTTCTGACATCCGGATCATCATCTACCACCAGTATTTTTTTACCCATATCACACCTCTTTACTTGTCATTTTCATCCCGGCCTGTTTCGGGCCTCTCAGGCAGCGTCATGGTGAACAAAGACCCATACCCCAAACGGGTATCAATGTCAATGGTCCCATGGTGCTCTTCCACCAGTTTTTTGGTCACCAGCAGCCCCAGACCGGTTCCTTTCCCTCCCTTGGAACTGAACATGGGGGTAAACAGTTTGCGTTTGGTCTCTTCATCCATGCCGCATCCATTGTCTTCAATCTCAAAAACAGCGGCCCCGGCTTCGGTTTTTCCGGTTCGAATCTCCACTTTGAATTGCCGGTCCAGATCATCCTCTTCCATACAGGCGTCAATGGCATTGTTCACCAGGTTCAGCAGGGCCCGGTGCACGGTGCCGGGATCCAGCCACATCTGTCCCATTTCCGGGTCACACCGGGTAATGATTTCGATATCATGGGCTTTAGCAAATTCCGATACCAGGTCCTTGACTTCGGTCACGATCTCATTGGGAGCGCACAGCTTGACCTCAGGGTGCCGTTCCTTGGCATAAGTGAGCATGTCCTGGGTCAGGTTTGCCACCCGCTCAATATTTTTCTGGATGGTCTGCCACCCGGATTTGACCTTTTCCATGTTGCTGTGCTGAAATCCCACATCCACGACATAGCTGCCGCCTTTCAGGCCGATGAGGATGTTTTTCACATAATGGGCCAGGCCGGAAACCGTCTGCCCGATGGCAGCCATACGCTCGGACTGGATCAACTCTTTTTCCAGGCGTTTGATTTCAGTCAGATCCTGGAAAAAATTGACAATGCCCATGAATTCATTTTTTTCATGGAGCACGCTGGTGGCATATCGGACCGGAATCTGTTTTTGGTTCCGGGTTTCCAGAACCATCTCCTTCCAGGGGATATCTCCCCGGTCATCGGATCCGTTTCTGGCCTCTTTTCTGAAAGAGGCGGCCAGTTCAGGGGGATACAGATCATCGATGGTCATTTTGTTCAACACGTTTCTGGCTCTTTTCTCAAACATACGGGCCGCTTCCGGGTTATAGACCACAATCTGCCAGTCCTGGTCAAACGCGACAATGGCATCATGGCTGGAGTGAATGAGCAGCCGCTGAAAATTGGATTTGCGCCGGATCTCCACGGTGGCTTCCGCCACTTTTTCTTCCAGATCCTGGGTATAGGAGGCCAGCTGCTCCCGGATGCGGATTTTGGTCTGGGCCCGTTCCAGGGCAATGGCCAGGGCTTCGTCTCTCACCGGCTTGTTGATAAAATCACTGGCCCCATACTGCAGGGCCGTGATGGTGGAATCAATATCCCCATGCCCTGTAACGATGATCACTTCCTTGTCCGGATCCCGCTCCTTGATTCGTTTAAGCAGTTCCAGACCATCCATGCCCGGCATTTTGATATCGGTCACCACAATGTCCGGGGACTGTTTTTCAAACACGTCCAGCGCTTCTTCACCGCTGGATGCAGTGCAGGTGTCATACCCGTCACTTTTCAGAGACATGGACAACAATCTGACAATGGCCTGTTCATCGTCCACAATCAATATTTTGTTAACTGACATACGTGTATTTCCTCAACCCGCGGCAGGGAATTGAACCGTGAAACACGACCCTTTCCCCTCCTGGGTTTCAACACGGATGGTACCGTTGTAGTCCTTGATGATGCCGAAACTGATACTGGTGCCAAGTCCGGTTCCTTTGCCGGTTTCCTTGGTGGTGAAAAACGGCTCAAACAATTTGTTTTTCACTTCTTCGTTCATCCCTGTACCCGTATCGGACACGGTTGCCGCCACATGGCCGTTCTGCGCAAAGGTTTTAATGGTCAATATTTTTTCCACCGGCCCTTCGGTTCGGGCGGATTTTTCATCCATGGCATCGATGGCATTGGTCACCAGGTTGATGAACACCTGCTCCAGGCGGTTGTGTTCGGCACGGATACTGGGCAGGTGGTCTTCCAGTTCCAGCACCACTTCAATGGAATGTACCGTAATCTGGTGTCCCAGCACCTTGAACACATCCCGGATGGGATCATTGATATCCAGTTTTTTCAGATCCCGCTCCGACTGTCTGGCAAAATCTCTCACATGCTTGATCACGCCGGCGGCCCGGGCCACATTTTCAATAATATCCTTGCTCATGTTCAGCAGATCTTCATCTGAAATCGTCACCCCTTTATTGACCATTTTCTGGATCAAATCCGCACAGATCTGGATCACGTTCAAGGGCTGATTGATCTCATGGGCCATGCCGGCTGCCATCGTACCCAGGGTGGCCAGTTTACCGGCCTGGATCAGCTGGGTTTCTTTTTCCACGCTTTCAGTCATGTCTGTGGTGGACGCAATGAGCACCACCCGCTGACTGAACATCACCTTGACCATTTTGATGTTGACAAAAAACGCCTGCCCGCTTTTTCTGTAATGCCGTTTTTTGGTGAACAGGATGGACCCGCCCTGGGGCAGATTCAGCATGTCCCGGCGAAGAGTGTCATCGGTTTTTTCACCGATTTCCAGAAATGAGGTGCCCATAAGTTCGGATTTGTCATATCCATAATCTTCCAGAACCCGGTGATTCACATCCAGGATCTCAAAGTTCATGCTGTCGATGATAAAAATGGGATTGGGATTTTCGTTGAACAATGACCGGTATTTTTCTTCGGATTTCCGGTATTTTTCATGAAGCTTGGCCAGTTCCTGATCCTGAAGTTCAATTTCCTCCTGGGCTTTTTTATCCTCGGTTCTGTCCCGCAAGGTCTGGATCGCACCGATAATTTTGCCTTCAGGCGATTTAATGGGCGCGGCTGTAAAAAATATCCATTTTCCGTCTGTTCCCATATGGGGAAAAAATTCTTCCGCCTCGTAGGCCCCGTTGATGATCTTGCACTTTCGCCAGGCATTGCCGTAATATTTTCGAACGGTGTCATCACTGGTATGATCCACCACCATATCCGCAAGAACGGGACGTTTGACCGATCGGAACGGCACCCACTGCCGGTCGGTTCCCACCAGTTTATATGCCGGGTATCCGGTAAGTTCCTCACATGCCACATTCCAGTGGGTAATGATATGTTCATTGTTGATGATAAAAGTGGGAATCATGCTGCCCTGGATGATCTGATTCAACTCTTTTTCGATTTTCCGGAGATCCTGGCGCTCCTGTTCCAGAAAGGAAATACGATTTTCCGCAATTTCGTTGATCCGGCGGGAAAATTGATCAAACAGATCCGCCACGGCCTCTTTTTCCAGATCCTGGGTTTCGAGCCGTTTTCGAATCCGGATTTTTTCCTCTTCGGTTTTCAGAAAATGAACAAAAGACATGGCCCCATAAGTGTCCAGATCAATAATGCTCACCCGTTCGGTATTCACTTTTTCCAGAATGCAGGGCAGCAGGTCATCGTTTTTCAGTTTAAGGATCAGATCCAGACCGGTCAACTTGCACACCTCATGGTAATCTTTGGTGGTGGGAATATTCAATTGCCTGGCCCGGATGATGCCTTTGGAAATTTCTATGGTATCCGCCACCATGAGTACCTGAATGTTCAGATCCTTGAGACCGGGTCCTGAAAACCGGTCCAGAATCTCACAACAAGGATCCCCGCCGCCGATGATGGCCAGTTTCAATCCCTTTAAATCAAAATACATGGCAGCCGCTCCCTGGATTCTAATAAAAAATCAACGTGACAATCACAAATGTGGGAATCAGAAACACCAAAGAATATTTGAGGATATACCCGAAAAAACTGGGCATGGCAGTGCCGGATTCCGCGGCGATGGACCGCACCATGAAATTAGGCGCATTGCCGATATAACTGACGGCCCCGAAAAACACGGCCCCGGTGGAAATGGCCTGGAGATAAACCATCCGGTCGGTCATCAGCAACGGCACGGAGGCTGATTCGGGCAAGCCGGCATAAAAACTGCCCAAAGCGGTATTGAAAAAGGTCAGATAGGTGGGGGCATTGTCCAGAAACGCGGACAGCAGACCCGTGACCCAGAAGTAATGGTAAGGTTCTTTCACCGCTGCGATCAGAAATGCAAATGCCCCGTCCGGTCCGGCTTTAAGCAGCAGCAGACAGGGGATCATGGTAACAAAAATGCCGATGAACAGATATGCCACCTCGATGATGGGAAACCAGGAAAACTCGTTTTCCTCCCGCAGGGTCCAGGGGGTGGCCCACAATGACAGGATTCCAAGTATAATCAAAGTGATATCCCGCAGCCAGTCCTGAACGGCCCGGTGCACACCCAGGGTGTTGATCTCTCCCAGATCCAGGACACCGCTCATGAGCACGGCCACCACAATCCCGCCTAAAAAGATGAAATTATAGGTCCCCACCAGGCACAAGGGCTTTTTTTCTCCATCATCGGGCACCACGGCCCCTTCTTTTTTGAAATGCCAGGAATCCAGGAAAAAATAGATCACCAGCAGAATTCCGCTCACCAGAAACATGTGAGGGGCGATGTTCAGTGTCCAGAAAAAGCTCACTCCATGCAAAAATCCCAGAAACAGGGGCGGATCACCCAGAGGGGTCAAGGATCCCCCCACATTGGCCACCAGAAAAATGAAGAACACCACCATGAAGGTTCTGTTTTTTCGAAAGTCATTGGCCCGCAGAAACGGCCGGATCAGCAGCATGGCCGCTCCGGTGGTTCCCATCCAGGAGGCCAGAATCGTTCCCAGAAGAATGATACCGGTATTCACAACAGGGGTTCCCCGCAGCGTGCCGCGCAGAAGAATTCCACCCGACACCGTGAACAACGCCCACAAAAGGATGATAAAAGGCACATAATCCGCTAAAATGATATGAAGAATTTCATACACGGCATCCCCTTTGTAGACCGCCACAAAGGGAATCGCCAGAGTAGCAGCCCAGAACGCGGATATTTTGCCGAAATGATGGTGCCAGAACGTACCGGCAACCAGCGGCAGCAGTGCAATGGATAACAACATGCAGGCAAAAGGGATACACGCATACAACGGCAGCAGTTTGCCCAGGTCCGGATGGCCTTGTCCATGGCCGCCGCCAAGGGTATCTTCACCACCGTGACCGGATTCCACGGCATCTTCGGATGCATGAACGGTCTGCACCAGTGACAGGCTCGGACCGCCGGAAAAAGATGCTAGGGTTATCGGAACCACAAAAAATCCCATCAGCAGTAAAACCAGTGCCAGTTGATTCGCCTTTTTCATTTATGCAGTCTCTCCTGATTGGTTAAACAAAAATACAGGCCATTTGCCCGACAAGCTTAATTGACGTAATAAAAACAGCCGGGATTGTCAAGATGAAATCGCAGCAGTCCTGCCATGATTCTTTGGGATTGTGCCGATATTCAGGCAAAAGACAATGAACTATTGATCGTCATCTGGTTCAAGAAACCGCAAACCGATGATCATATGATTTTCAGGTATTCCAGTGGGTGGGAAAGAGATGTGCCGAACCTGTACTGTCTGGTGTTGAACCGTCATGGGAACAGAATCTTCATGATAATTAACGGTGAAGGTATCGCCCACACTTATTTGTTTCAAAAGATCCGAATCCTGCTTGACAAGGAGCCCCAGTCCGGAATCCGAGAACTCTCTCAATTTAATCTGATATTCCCATACCCCTCCCGGGGGTTTGAATGAAATGCTGGCACCTTCTGAAGCCGGGTTTCGAATTTTTGACCGGGACTCTTTTTTATTTTGAATATTGTCTATCATCCGTGCTCCCAGGCTGTATTAACCATAAAATGGTTGTTACCCTACACCGATATTTCGACAAAAACAACCCGGTTGTCAAAAATTGGAGGCAGGCCAATTGTTCAAAAACAAAAAAGGCCCCTGACGAAACCGCCAGAAGCCTTGATTTTTCTATGGTCGGGACGGCTGGATTTGAACCAGCGACCACTTGTCCCCCAGACAAGTGCGCTACCAGACTGCGCTACGCCCCGAATCAGAACAGATTGGGTAAATATCACTTCCGAACAACGGTGTCAAGCAGGAATCTGATAAACTTGAATTTCAAACACATGGTTGACCTTGGAAAGGGTTGCGTATATAAAAACCAAAAGACATGAAATTCCGATTTTCAAATATCGTCCAGACTTGGTATCTCCTGGAAAAAAAGCTGCTTCCAACGTATGTATGGAAAACAGATCCGTTTACCTTCTGGCAGGAACGGATTCTGCTCATCATCTGCTTTTCAGCCGTGGTTCTGGGCCCTGTGGTGTTGATCCCTTCCGTGTGGCTGGCCATGGCCGAAGGATTGTTGAGTGTCGCTTTACTGGATATTGGTGCCTATTCAGGTGCGGTCGCTGTTTTGATTCTAAAAAACAGACCATTGGGATTCCGGGCCGGCCTGATTTTTTTTGTTCTGTATTTCCTGGGTCTGGGGCTGATAATCCTACTGGGTCCGGTGGGTGCCGGATATATCTGGTTACTGGGCGCATCCATCATGGTCAGCACCATTTATGATCTCAAAGCCGCGTTTGCTTCACTGGCCTGCAATGCGGCGGCATTTGCAACCATGGCAGTTTCCATTGCCACGGGCATCCTCGACTGGAACTCTGCTTCGGAAAATCTTCTTGAGCAATGGCTGGTCATGAGCGGCAATTTTCTTTTCATCAATGCCCTGGTGTCCACAACCACGGCATTGATGCTCAACAGCCTGAAACAAACATTGATAAACGAGCAGTCAGCCAAGGCAAAATTACAGGAAAATGAACAACGATATCGAACCCTCTTTGAAACAGCCAAAGATGCCATATTCATTTTAAAAGACAACCAATTCATTGACTGTAACATGGCCACGCTTGAGATGTTTGGGTTTTCCGACAAAGCCCTGATAACAGGTCAGCATCCCTGGCAGTTGTCTCCACCGGCTCAGCCCTGCGGTGAAACATCCACCCAGAAAGCCCAGACATATGTAATGTCGGCCCTTGAAGGCGTTCCCCAGTATTTCGAGTGGCAGCATATGAAAACCGATGAAACGGTATTTGACACAGAAGTCGCTCTGAACCGCTTTCAGCTGGGAAACCAGACCTATCTTCAGGCGATCGTCAGGGACATCACCCATCGCAAACAGGCGGAAAAGTCTCAAAAAGAAAAAGAACAGATGGAAATACAGGTGCAGCAGGTGCAAAAAATGGAATCCATCGGACGTCTGGCCGGCGGGGTGGCCCATGACCTGAACAATCTGCTGTCTCCTGTCCTGGGATACAGCGAATTGATGCTCACAGATTCTCAATTGGCAGGCTCCCACCGGAAAGCGACCCAAACCATTCTGGACGCGGGAATCCGTGCCCGGGACCTGGTTCGTCAACTGCTGGCTTTCAGCCGAAAGCAGACACTATCCTTCGAACCCGTGGACATCAACCAGGTGGTAGACAACTTTCTTCCTTTATTGTACCGAACCATTCGGGAGGATATCACGATCAACCTGTCCTTGTCCCCAACCCCTGAACCCGTCATGGCAGACGTCGGACAACTGGGACAGGTAATTTTGAACCTGGCTGTCAACGCCGCAGATGCCATGCCCGACGGCGGCTATTTGGACATCGAAACCAGCCGAAAAGACCTGGACGTATCTTATGCCAAACTCCGTCAAGGTGTCACGCCCGGCCCTTACGTGCTTTTGAGTGTCAGCGACACCGGTGCCGGCATGGATACCCAAACCATCGAGCACATATTTGAACCTTTTTTTTCCACCAAAGGGGAACGTGGCACCGGCTTAGGCCTTGCCACTGTGTATGGAATTGTCAAACAGCACGGAGGAAATATCTGGGTGTATTCAGAACCTGAAAAAGGCACGACGTTTAAAATTTATCTGCCGCTGGCCTCAGATGCCGATCCGGTCGACCCCGGGATCGAAAAAAAAGAAACAACCGTGGTTTTCGGAACGGAAACCATTTTACTGGCAGAAGACAATGATCAGGTTCGAGAACTGGCCTGTACCATTTTGGAAACAGATGGCTACACAGTACTGACCGCCGGTACCGGAGAGGAAGCCCTTCAAACAGCAGCGGCCCATAAGGGTGCCATTGATTTATTACTCACGGATGTGGTCATGCCCGGCATGAACGGCAGAGAGCTTTACGATGAAATCCGCCGGACCCGTCCCCATATCAAGGTGGTTTACATGTCCGGATATACGGCCAATGTCATCGCCCATCATGGAATACTGGAATCAGGTATCCAGTTCATCCAGAAACCGTTCACAGTCAAAACCCTGGCTGACAAGGTCAGGCAGGTGCTGGATACCGGATAATCCTGTTTTTGATTGATAATCAATCGTTCTTTCCCGGTTTCATCTGTTTCATTTAATCGTCAGAGGACACAGATTTCCGTAATTGTTTGATACGCCCCCGTTTTGTTTTACGATCCATCCTTTTTTTCCGGGCCGATTGTGACGCCCGGGTGGGCCGGCGCTTTTTCGGCTGGACCATGGCTTTTAAAATCAATTGACGCAGCCGTTTGACGGCATCGGTTCGGTTTTTCTCCTGGCTGCGGGACTGCTGGGCCTTGATAACGACCACACCGTCCTTGGAAATCCGTTGATCCGCAATTGCCAGCAAGCGGGATTTAATCTCTTCAGGCAGGCTGGACCCAGGGATATCGAACCGCAGATGAATGGCCGTGGCCACCTTGTTCACGTGCTGCCCCCCTGCCCCCTGGGCACGGATCGCCTCCAGCTGAATCTCGTGATCCGGGATCTGAACTTTATGGGTAATATGAACCGGCATCGGGTGTCCCTGTTTTCCTTTTTTTAATTTGCATCATTGCATCGATCAATTTTTTTTGCCGAAGAAACCGGCCAAAAGTTCCGTGACCAGATCCGGATGTTCCAGATGGACCAGATGCCCGGTCCGGGCAATGGTTTTGAGGTCTGCTGCCGGGAACAGGGATTGAATGTCATCCCAGTCACTGTCGGACACATAATCCGAGGCACCGCCCCGGACAAACAACGCCCGTCCCGGGTAGGGCCGGCCGGATATGGGGGCACGGATGTCGGATGTGGCATTTAAGATACCTGACAGGTTTGACCGCCAGAAAAACCCGCTGTCATGGCTGCGTTTCAGGTTCTGAAGCAGAAACCCGCGGAATGCCTTGTCCGGCATCTTTTCCGCCAGAATCCGATCCGCCTGGTCCCGGCGGGTGATCCGTGTCAGATCCAGATCCAGCAACATTTGAATATCGTCTTTCCATATCGGTTCATATGCTTTGGGCGCCATGTCCAGCACAGCCAGTCCCGTCACTTTTTCCGGAAAATTCATGGCCAGCTGCATGGCGCATTTGCCACCCATGGAATGGCCGACGACCCCGGCGGATTCCAGTTTCATTTCATCCATGAACCCGGCCAGATCGGCTGCCATTTCCGAATAGGTCATGCCGGGCGCATGAAACGACCGGCCGTGATTTCTCAGATCCACAGCCAGCACCTCAAACTGCCGGGCCAGACCTCTGGCCAGCATCCCCATGGTGGCACACGATCCCAAAAGCCCATGAATCAGAATCAAAGGCGGGCCTGAACCTGTTTTTCGATAATAAAGCATATTGATAACATGCGGTGTTCACAGGAATATGTCAATGTCAAAATGTCCGATCTGGCATGCAAAGCTGTGACAACCTGTTTGGCAGGAGGCCGCCCCCCGGCGGGGTGCCTTGCTGCCGGACAGGAATCCACGGGGTGTCTCCGACAGTCCGGCAGCAAGGCACCCCACCGGAGGGCTCTGCTGTACAAATCATCTCTGTCCTCCCGCTTCACCATTATGGGGTTCATCAATGTTCATCGCTGCCGTCAGCGACTAGTGCCGGGCGGTCTCTGTGGGTCGGAATCCCATTCTGACGCGTTTGATACAGGGAGTTGGGCATGCGGAGCGGTAAAAACGGCAAACTGTTTGAGGACATACCTGCCCGCAGTTTTTGCCGTTCAGCGCAGCTTGCCCTTACTCCCTGTCAAACACGGCAGAGGGTGAGATCCACAGGGACCGCCCGGCACGGGTCACTTGATACACCGGCACCCGGCTACTTCATCTCATGGCTGAACCGGTCCATGAGGGTAACGTCGTCAACCACCGCCTTGACCGCGATCTCATACACCCCTTTTGCCTTCATGTCAGCAGTAATGCCAAACCCTTTGCTCATGTACATGGCCATGATTTTCTGGGTTTCACCGGCATCGTTTTTAATCATAAACCCCACTTTGGCTTCTGTCACAGGTTCATGGTCTTTGTCCATGATATACACCATGATGTGATGGGGCTTGTCCATCTGTTTTTCTCCATGGGAAGCATGGTCCCCTGAGGATTGGTCAGCCGCCATGTCATCACCCTGGTTTCGAAGGTCCATCAGGTAATAGGACAGCATATACCCGTTTTGCATGGATTCATGGAACAGCTCTCCGATTTTGTCTGATGCATCCATATCATGGCCGTCATCCATTGCAGAAGCAGTGGTTGAAAAGAAAACCAGGGCAGCTGCCAGGGCAACAAGACACATAGTTGTTAATGATATTTTTTTCATGGGTAAACATCCTTTCTTATATATTGTTTTTATTAATTTCCCGGGTTTTCCACAGAATGTAGATGACCGGAATGATAATCAACGTCATGACGGCGGAAGACACAAGTCCCCCCACCATGGGTGCTGCAATGCGCTTCATGATCTGGGAGCCGGCCCCGCTGCCGTACATCACCGGCAACAGACCGATCAGGGTGGTGGCAACGGTCATTATTTTGGGCCGGACTCTGTCCACGGCCCCTTCAACAACTGCCCCGTACAGATCTGATGCCGTGCGCATGCGGTTTTCCTTTTTTTTGCGCTTATACACCTCATCCAGGTACACCAGCATCACAATGCCGGTTTCCGTGGCAAGTCCGGCCAGGGCGATAAACCCCACCCCCACGGCCACAGACATGTTGTATCCCAGAACATAGATCAGCCAGAACCCCCCGATCAGAGAAAAAGGCAGGCTGGCCATCACAATGACCACCTCGGTCAGGTTGCCGAAATGGATATACAGCAGGATGAATATCACCAGCAGGGTGGCCGGAATAATAAGCCGCAGGGTTTTTTTCGCCTTTTCCATATATTCATACTGGCCGGACCACACAAGGGAATACCCTGACGGCAGATCGATGTTTTCATCCACCAGCTGCCGGGCCTGCTTTACATAGGTGCCCAGATCCATTCCTTTGATATCCACAAACACCCAGGCACTTCTTTTGGAATTTTCACTCTTTATGCCGGCCGGACCTTTTTTTATGGCAATATCGGCCAGCTGGGTCAACGGCACCTGGGCACCGGACGGGGTGGGCACAAACACCCGGCGTATCATGTGGAGATTGTCCCGGAACTCCCGGTTGTACCGCAGATTGACCGGATACCGTTCCAGTCCCTCCACGGTATAGGTGACATTCATCCCGCCGATGGCGGTCTTGATAATGTCCTGGACATCCTGCACCGTTAGCCCGTACCGGGCAATTTCCCGGCGGTTGATGGTGAAATCCAGGTAGTTGCCGCCGGTGACCCGTTCGGAAAAAACGGACAAGGTCCCTTTTTTATCCCGAAGCAGGCTTTCGATCTGTTCTCCCAGATCGGCCAGGGTCGAAAGATCCGGTCCCATGACCTTTATTCCCACCGGGGTTTTGATGCCGGTGGACAGCATATCGATGCGGGTCTTGATGGGCATGGTCCAGGCATTGGTCACCCCCGGGAATTTCACCGCTGCATCCAGGTCATCGATCAGTTCCTGCATGGTGATATAGCGCGCTTCAGGCAGTATCCATTCAAACGGGGCGGCAAGCCAGCCCGGCCATCCGGCATAGAACCGGTCGATCTGTTTTTTGCGCCATTCATGCAGCACCTTGCCGTTCTTTTGCTCCGGCCAGATCCAGGTGAGCGGTTGTTTCAGCCACCCCGGCCAGCCGGAAAAAAACCGGGGGATTTCGATGATCTCATATTCCACCTGGGGCCGGAGCATGATCACGGTCTCGATCATGGACAACGGGGCAGGATCGGTTGATGTTTCCGCCCGGCCAATCTTTCCCAGGGTGGTTTTGACTTCCGGAAACCGCTGGATGATCTTGTCTGTCTGCTGGAGAAGCTCTTTGGCCTTGGTGATGGAAATACCGGGCAGCGTGGTGGGCATGTACAAAAGATCCCCTTCATTCAAAGGCGGCATGAATTCGCTGCCCACCCGGGTCATGGGGTACCAGGTAATTGCAATGGCGGCCACTGCAACCAGTATGGTTGTTTTGCGCCAGTGCAGCACCCATTTGATCGCAGGCAGATAGACCCAGATCAGAAACCGGTTCAAAGGATTGTTTTTTTCAGCAATGATTTTCTGGGGAAACAGGCAGATGCCGAAAAACACGGAAAGTCCCAGGGCCAGCACCAGGCTGATATCCGGCAGGGTCACACCTGCAAGGCCGGCACACACAACCGCCAGGGGCGGACCTGCCAGGGCCGGAACCCATATTTTTGCCTTTGCTTTTTTGGGCAGGGCCGGATCAATGGGGTGTTCTCTGACAAAAAAGATCATGAGCACCGGGATAATGGTGATGGCCAGAACAGAAGAGGCTGCCATGGCAGTTGTCTTGGTGTAGGCCAATGGTTTGAACAGCCGGCCGGACTGCTCCATGAGGGAGAATACCGGCAGAAAGGAAACCGTTATGATCAGCAGACTGAAAAACAGGGCCGGCCCCACTTCCTTTGAGGCATCTATAATGATCTGGGTATGGCTTTTTTTGCCCCGGTCCCGCTCTAAATGCTTGTGGGCGTTTTCCACCATCACGATGGAGGCATCCACCATCACGCCGATGGCAATGGCAATGCCCCCCAGGCTCATGATGTTGGCGTTGACGTTGAACGGATACATGATCATAAATGACATCAAGATGCCCACGGGCAGGGTAAATATGGCCACAAATGCTGATCTGAAATGCAACAGAAAAATGATGCATACCAACGCCACCACGATCATCTCCTCGGTGAGTTTGGTTTTAAGGGTATCCACGGCCCGCTGGATCAAAGCGGACCGGTCATACCCGGTGAGGATCTCCACCCCTTCGGGCAGGCCTTTTTCCAGGTCTGCAAGTTTTGCCTTGACCCGTTTGATCACCTCCAGGGCGTTTTCCCCGTAGCGCATGATCACGATGCCGCCCACGGTCTCCCCTTCCCCGTTCCATTCCAGAATGCCCCGCCGCAGCTCCGGACCGATCTGGATATTGGCAATATCCCCCAGCAGGATCGGGGTGCCTTTGTCATCAAAGGACACAACAATCTGCGCAATATCTTCCACAGAAGAGATATACCCCAGGCCCCGGACCATGAATTCGGTTTCCCCCATCTCGATGAGCCTGCCCCCCACATCTGCATTGGACTGCTGGATGGCGTTTTTGATTTTCCGGATGGAAATATCATAGGATGCCAGCTTGTTGGGATCCACCTCCACCTGGTACTGTTTGACAAACCCGCCGATACTGGCCACTTCCGATACACCGGGAACCGCGGTGAGCTCATAGCGCACAAACCAGTCCTGAAGCGACCTGAGTTCGGCAAGGTCTGTGTTTCCTGTGGTGTCCTGGAGGACATATTCATACACCCATCCCACGCCTGTGGCATCCGGCCCGAGACTGGGGGTCACCCCGGCAGGCAGGCGGCCGGACACAAAATTTAAGTACTCCATCACCCGGGACCTGGCCCAGTAGATATCGGTACCGTCCTCAAATATCAGGTAGACAAAGGAATACCCGAAAAAGGAATACCCCCTGACCACCTTGGCAAACGGCACACTGAGCATGGCGGTTGTCAAGGGATAGGTGACCTGGTCCTCCACCACCTGGGGGGCCTGGCCCGGATATTCCGTATAGATGATGACCTGCACGTCGGACAGATCAGGGATGGCATCCAGAGGCGTGTTGACCATGGCCAGAATACCCCCGGCAATGACAAAAAAAGTTGCCAGGACCACCATGAATTTGTTGTGTACAGACCATTCAATTATCTTGTCTATCATCGCAGCATCCTCTGTCTGTTATTCCATATCCTGGAAAAAATCATCTTTGGACTCTGTGTCATCTTCCATGTCTTCAAAAAAACTGTCCCCATCATTTTGGGATGGTTCCTTTTTTTCTTTGGCAGTGCCGGATTTGGATGCGATCATCTTCTGGATCGCCTCTTTGAGCCGGGATTCGGAATCCAGCAGGAACTGGCCGGACACCACGACATCCTCACCTTGTGCCAGTCCGGTCAGCACCTGGACCCTGCCCTCCTCCAGGTGGACACCCGTGGTGATCTTTCGGGGGGTGAACCGGCCATTGCCATGGGCCACAAAAACCAGCTGTTTTTCCCCGGAGTGGATCACCGCCTCGGAAGGGATAATCAAGCCGGCTGCATCCTTGCTGGTATTGATTTTTATATTTGCAAACATGTCCGGCTTCAGGTCATCTTCTGCATTGTCAAAGATGATCCTGATGACCACATCCCGGGTTTTGGGCTGCAGATAGGGAAAAATATAGGCAATTTTTCCCGTGTACACCTTGTCCGGGTCATAGGACAGGGTCATCTCAACGCTCTGGCCTTCATACACCAGGTTCTGCTCATATTCAAAGATATGGGCTTCCACCCACACCGTGGACAGATCCGCAA
This sequence comes from Desulfotignum phosphitoxidans DSM 13687, assembly GCF_000350545.1. Classification (GTDB taxonomy): domain Bacteria; phylum Desulfobacterota; class Desulfobacteria; order Desulfobacterales; family Desulfobacteraceae; genus Desulfotignum; species Desulfotignum phosphitoxidans. The sequence continues at coordinate 131,260 of NZ_APJX01000003.1, read as the reverse complement.
TGGTGAACAGGCTTTCCCCGGCTTTGACATATGCCCCTTCAATTACGTTTTTATGGGTCACCACCCCTTTAAACCGGGACCTGATGGTCAGGGTTTTGCGGACCTGCCCGGTCTGTTCCAGAAAAGCGATGTCCTGGTCTGCAATGTCATAGTATGCCAGTCTTTTTTTGGCAGATTCCAGCAGATCCTTGTTCAAAGGGGTCTTGCGCGCCTGAAAATTTTTATAGGCTGACAGATATTCCTCCTGGGATGCCAGCAGGGACGGAGAATACATGGCAAAAAGGGGATCGCCCTTTTCAATAACAAACCCGGTATAATCGGCATAAAGGGTTTCAACCCACCCTGCGGTTTTGGGACTGACAATACCGGTTCTGGTTTCATCAAAGGTTACATGGCCATAGGTTTTGATGATATGGTTCAAAGGACCCTGTGCAACAGGTTTGATTTTAAGGCCCATGTTCTGTTCCACCACAGGATTTATTTTAATATCCACCCCGCCCTTTACCTCATCTTCATACACCGGCACAAGATCCATACCCATCTTGCTTTTGCCAGGTTCATCATAGATCTCTGTGGGATCCATGGGGGCTTTCCAGTATACGATTTTCCGGTCTGCCGCGTCTTTGGATGTCTCATCTTCGGAAACCTCATCTTCATACACCGGCACAAGGTCCATGCCCATCTTGCTTTTACCCGGTTCATCATAGATTTCAGTGGGGTCCATGGGGGCCTTCCAGTAGATGATCTTCCGCTCTTTTGAAGCCGCATCGCCATTTTGTTCAGACCGGGCTTTACTGCTCTCAGAGGATGTCGGTCCAATGGTGGTTGTTATAAAAAATACTGCTGTACCTGTTATCAGTGCCGTCAAAATAATAACCAGCAGGGTTGATTTGAAATTCATGATAAACAGTTTCTCCCTGTATTTTCCATTAAGCAAACTTTATACGCTTGCGTTGTCCAGCTATTGCTTGCGTTGTCCAGCCGGGCCGGTACCTTGCTCTGCCGGGCTTGCAGTGTTGTGCGCTTATAAGCTTGTGCCTACAACCGTTTCAAGGGCGGCAAAAGAGATCCCTAAGTCTTTTGTCTTTTGCGCAATGGCAAGTTTCGCCTTCAGCCAGTCTGTATAGGACCCGATGGCCTGGGAAAAGGGAATGGATCCGGTCTCATATTCCCTGGTGGACACATCCAGGGCAGACTTTGTCAAAGGCAGTATTCTGTTTTTGTACAGATCCAGTTCCCGCCGGTTTTTGTCTGTTTTAAACCAGGCATTGTACACCATGCGGTCTGTGGCATTCTCTCTGGCTGTCAGGGTGTGCTCAAGGCTTGCCAGTGTCTGCCTTGTCTGCTGTAACCAGGGGCTGTCCACCCCGTACCAGGGGTTGACCGGCTGGTTGTTTTTCATGGATGCCATGGTTTTTTCGCCAAATGGCTGCTGCGGGGCACCTGTGCCGGCGGTATTGACATGGTCGGCTTCAAAATAGTGTGTGACCGAAAACTCAAAACCCCACGTTTTTCATGGGTATAATGGCTAAAATTTGTTTGAAATCTTTACTTGAAATTGAATTACTTGTTGATTTTAACTGATTACTATGTTAATATAACCAATTAATAATTAAAGAGATTTTAAAAAATGAGAGTCATAGAAAGCAGTTCAAATTTCAACACCCCAACAAAACTTCGAGGTTGTTTTGCGTAAAATTTTTGAACCACAAATGACATTCGGGCAGACCCCTATCGACCAAATCAAACTTGACATGAGAGCCAGGGATGAAATTCCCAAGCTACTTTTGGGGCTCCAGCATATCTATTGCGATCAAGAACTTCGAGAAAAAGTTTTTGTCATCCTCAAAAATGTGATTCCGGAAGACACCGACTCCAAAAATGGACGTCCGGGAATGGACCTGTGGAAAATTCTTGTGATGGGCACCATACGGCTCAATTGCAATTGGGATTACGATAAACTCCGGGAGATGGTGAACACACAGACATTGAGGCAGATGCTGGGTCATGGCATGATGGACGATGACATAACCTATCCGCTCCAGCCCTTAAAAGATAATGTCAGGCTTCTGACACCTGACATTCTTGATAAAATCAACACCCTGGTTGTACAAGAAGGTCATAAACTTCTGATGAAAAAAAAACTTCGGACGAAGAGGTGTTGATGGGACGGTGTGATTCATTCGTTGTTGAAACCGATGTTCATTTTCCCACAGACATCAACCTGCTTTTTGATGCAGTCCGAAAAATGATTCAAATTGCCGCTATTATCAGCCAGGGCATTGGAACGAGTATGTGGCGGCAATCAGCATATAATATCAAAAAATTTAAACGGCTGTATCGGATAGTTCAGCGATTGAAACATTCCACATCCGCGGATGAAAAGAAAAAGGCCAAAAGAGCCCGGCAGATCATGGATGCACACAAAGCTTATATTGAACTTGCTGAAAAATACATTTCAAAAGCGGAATTGACCATTGAAATGACGGAGTCCTCCGATATTATGAATGAAGCCCGAGTGGAAGAGTTGCAAACATACATCAATTATGCGCTTTGGCAAATTGGCCTGATAAAACGCCGGGTTTTGCAGGATGAAAAGATCCCACATAAAGACAAGATTTTTTCAATTTTCGAACCCCATACAGAATGGATTTCAAAAGGCAAAGCCGGTGTTCCCCAAGAATTGGGACTGCGGGTATGCATCCTGGAAGACCAGTATGGGTTTATCCTGCACCACCGGGTGATGGAGCAAGAAACCGATGATAAAGTGGCCGTTGCAATGGTAACGTCGGCCCAAAACAAATTTTCTGGTCTCAAGGGATGCAGTTTTGATAAAGGGTTTTATACACCTGGTAACAAAAAGGACCTGAAGGATACATTGAGCATTTTGGTGCTCCCGAAAAAAGGCAGATGCAACAAGGCTGAATTTGAAGAAGAAACAGCAGACGATTTTATTCGTTTAAAAAGAAAACATTCAGCGGTGGAATCGGCCATAAACGGGTTGGAAAATCATGGTCTGGACAGATGCCCGGATCATGGCATTCAAGGATTTAAAAGATATGTAGGTCTGTCTGTTCTGGCAAGAAATCTCCAGATTATGGGTCATCATATACAACAAAAAAGGCTGAAGCAGCTGCAACGGTCTGAACAGCGAAAAGCCGCGTAAAAAAAGGCCGTCGCATCAAAAAGTAGCACGTCAAACACTACAGGTGTGTCCAAAAAATGGGAAAGTCGTTAAAAAACGACAAATATTGAAGCACTTTGCCAGGTTTGTGATAGCAGGAAAAACATTAATTGGAAATTATGTCAGGCATCGGCCTCGGAAAATCCTAAAATAGGGGTTTCCGGTCAGCCACAAAATAGGACAACCCTAAAGTAAACGATGACTGCTTCATGGATTCAGCCATCTCAAGCATGGATTGCAGTTTGCTGATCTGAAACCGGATGGCGGCCAGTTCCTGGCGGTGTTCCCTGGCAAGGGAGACCAATTTTTCAGGCGGGGAAATTGTTTCAGGCAGGGGCGCTGTTTTCACCGGACCCATCCTGGTATCTGCCGGAAGGTTCATCAGTTCAAACAGCCGGATTTTTACATTGTCTGCTTCATTTTCCAGCGAAACCCGCTCTTCTTTGAGTTCTTCTATTTTTATGGTGACCTTGATCACATCCTGGTAACTGGTTCTGCCGCTTTTATACAGGGATACAGCCACATCCAGAAGGCGGTCGAATGCGGCCATGGTCTCATGGATGATCCGGATGGACCGGGTGGTATACGCAAGCTCCCAATAAGCATTTTCAACATCCTGGCGCACCTGTTTGCCGGCAATTTTCATCTGCTCCATCAACATGTCCACCTGGCTTTGGATGACGCGGCCCTTGAGTGCAACAAGGCCGGGAAACGGATGTCCTGCCCTGATGGAATTTTTTGTTTTCAAAGGTCCGACCCGGTTGTTGAGTGCAGCGGTGAATGCCGCATACTGCTGCAGGCTGTCATCTAGGTGCGTGACCTGGTCAAAGGACTGGATCTCTGCCAGGACCTTTTTTCGGGCCGCCTTGATATCTGTATTTCTCAAGGCGGCAATGGCTTTTATCTCTTTGAGATCGATCTTCTGCGCAAGGAGCGCGGCAAAAGCTTTTGGGTCATCGCCTGCTTGAGATACCTGTGCAAAAATTTTTTCATCCACCCCCATTGCTGCGGCATCGCCATTGGGCCCATATATCTGTTTTTCATACCCCTGCTTGAGATGGTGTATCTGTGATCTGTCAGGAATCTGTGATCCGGCAGGAAAAGGAACAGCCGTATGGGAAGGTGTTTTCTGCACGGCGATATCAGGTGATTGTCTGATGGCAAAACTGTCTTGGGGGGTATAGTTTTCCAGTTCTTTTTTCATGGCGCCATAATCTGCAAAGCAGACAGAAGCAAAGAAAAGCACCGGTATTGTCAGGGTAAAAATCTTTATTTTCATGGCTTTTTTTCTCCTGTATTCTGCCCGGTTTTCGCATCCAGGACAGCACCGGCTGCCTGCTCAAGCAGCACCAGGGTCTTGGCATAATCTGTTTTGGCCCGTTCCAGAGACAATTGAAAATTGTAGGCAGTTGCCTGGATTTCCAGAAAATCGGCAAAACTGCCCTGGCCCTGTTTGAACCAGGTTTCTGCCGTCTGTACGGAAGAGACCGCCTGGGGAAGCAGGTCTTTTTCATACAGGGTTATCAGCCGTTCGGCATTTTCCAGCTTGAACCACAGGCGGCTGATCCCGGCCTTGACCCTGTTGGCGGCCTCGGTTTTCTGGGCCTGTGCTTTTTGTTTTTCTGCCAAAGCCTGTGCGGTCCGGCTTTTATTTTTTCCAGACCACAAGGGAATGTTCATGCCGAACTGCACCCCCACGGCATCGTCACCTGCATCGGGCGGCGGATTTGGCACATCCGGATCACCAATACCGGCATAAAACAGGCCCAGCTTGAATGAAGGCAGGGTTTCAAGCCGTGTCAGCTGTATGGCCTGTTCTGATTTGTGCACCTTTTCCTCAGCCATGAGGATATCTTCCTGGTGCAGCATGGCAAGTTCATACACCTCATCCAGAGAATACACCACTTTTTGTGGCAGGGTGCCTGCCGCATGTCCCAGCAATGCCGTGGGGGGACGGTTCAACAGGGTGTTGAGGGTTGTTTTTTGTGTTTTTTCCAGCTCCTTTAACAGCAGGATATCATATTGTATCTGGGCGGTCTGGGAACGGGCTTTGGATACATCGTAAAACAGGGCTTTGTCATCTGCATAGGCGTTTTCGCTGATCTGCAGCATCTGGTGATTCAAGTCCAGGTTGGCCTGTGCCACTGCCATGGCTTTCTGGATATACACCAGTTCGTAAAATGCCAAAGACACCTCAGTGACAATGGTTTTAACGGCCTTGTCCACCTTGAGTCTGGAGATTGCAACATCTGCCTCCAGCACCCGGGCCTTTTGGGACAGGGTGCCTGGAAAGGGAATCACCTGGGAAAGGGTCAGGCTCCAGTCCTGGGGGCCAAGCCGTGTTTCAATGGGCCGGGGAAAATAGGTGGCGGCCAGCTGGGGATCCGGGTAGCTTTTGCCGACCCTGTAATTTTCAATAAACGCCTGCCAGGATTTTTTGGACGCAGTGATGGCCGGACTGGACAAATAGGCATAGGTAAGCAGATCTGACAATCTTATGGTCGTTGACAGGCTGGAGTCCAGTTTTGTCAGATCTTCTTGTTCTCCTGCCCGGGCGTTGTTCTGACACAACACCAGGATACCAAAACACAGAAAAACCGATCGGATTAAAAAAAGTTTCATGGTTTTTTCCCTAACGCATAAATAGTGTCTATTGCACGAAGTGTTGTTAATCCTTCCACACCTTTCAACTTTGCAGTAAATTTTTTAGTGATGTCGACCTGGTCCCTGACATACGCATAAACCGATTCAGAGATAAGGATCTCTTTTTTTTGTGCCTTGGCCTGAATCCGGCTGGTAATATTCACGGCAGAACCCACAACCCCGTATTTGCTCCGGGTCTCTGACCCGATATTTCCGACCACCACCTGTCCTGCGTTGATGCCGATGCCCATGTCCAGCCCGGGCATCTGCTGGAGGCGCATTTTTTCATTGAATGCCGCCATTTCAGACTGCATCCGGGATGCGCATTGAACGGCGCAAAAAACCTTGTCTTCTATCGTCCCTGTGACAGGATCAAAAAACACCAGGATGGAGTCGCCGAAAAAATCGACGATAATACCGTCGTGGTCCTGGATGATTTTTATCATGTGGGAAAAATACTGATTCAGAATCCGAATGATTATTTCAGGACTCAATGTTTCTGAAAGCGGTGTGAATCCCCTGATATCCGACATCATTAAAACGACTTCCCGCCGCTGCCCGCCCAAATTGCCGGCATCCGGATGCTGCAGCAGAAGTTTGGCAAATTCCGGATCCACATACCGGCCAAAGGAATCCCTGATAAAATCGCGTTCTTTCAATCCTGTGACCATGTCATTATATATTTCCACCAGCTGTCCGATCTCATCTTTGCTGTTTGCCTTGACAGGTTCTCCATATTCCCCTCTGGCAATTTTCCGGGCATTTTTTGACAGGGTTTTTATCTGATGAACAATTTTACCCACATGCTGCCTGATGAGCAGCAGGATAAGAAAAATCAACACGCCGCTGCCGAAAACAAACGCATTTCTGTAATTGGTAATGGGTTTTAAAATGTTTTTCCCTTTTGCAAAAAGGATAATGGTCCAGGGGACCTGTTCCAGCTTATAAAACCCGGCCACCATTGCCGGGGGATAACCGGGGGACTGCACAGTACCGGACACAGCGGTTTTCATTTCCTGTAAAATCGCCTGTTCCAGGGGATCATTTTCTCCGCCCAGGTAATGCCGGCCTTTCATGGTCATATTGGTATGGGCCATGTATTTGCCGGCTTTATCCACAATGCAGGCCATGTCGCTCTGCCACCACCCCAGTTGAATAATATCCTTGAGCAGATAGTTGAAACTCATCTTGATTTCTATACGACCATTGCCGCTGCCTGCTGAATCAACCAATGTTACTGACATAATGACGGCGTTATGCCCGGCATCTGTATCGTATACCGGCTGGGACACGTCCAGAATGCGGGTGTGGCGAAATTGTGTCATGCCCCCGAACGCCATCATTGCACCATGATTGTGAGCTGCAGGCGCTTGCAAGCCGGTGTCTTTTCTGACACCGACCGCCAGAACACCTTCGATGGTTTCCAGGTATGCAGCAACCTCATCAAGGGAGAGGGGGATCTGTTTTTCACGGGAAACCTGGAACAATGTTTCAATTAATTCAACCGGCTTTAAAAGCCGCATCTCAATGTAATGAGCGGCCCGCTGAAGTTTCAACACCGCGGATTCATTCCATTGATTTATCAGGGCGGTGCGGGTATATAAAAAACTTAAGGCCCCTCCGGAAAATATAATTAAAAACACCGGTAACAGCAACAGAATAATGAGTTTGCCCTGCAGTGTTCTGTGTTTTTTTATTTTTTTGATTTCCATAACAACCCGCCGTCACCTGAATGTATCATTTGGATGTACCATTCTTGCAGAGAATGTCCCGCATTTTCCGGTATTCCTGCTCCGTGATCTCCCCTCTGGCAAACCGTGTTTTCAAAATTTTCAGAGAATCCATTGTATCTGAGTATTGTGTGCGGTTTTTACCGGATTTATATAATTGGATGAAGACAAGACCAATCAGGGCAAGTATTAATACGGTAATACCAAATCCGATGATTCCGCCGCCGAAAACCCAGTGTCCCATGCCTGAACCAATATAATTGCAGCCCCACATATTCATCTCCTGATCTGTTATTTTTCTCGGTCGAAAAATATAAACAGCAATGATCGTGCCAGATTATTTTACCACGAAGCACACGAAGAACACGAAGAAACCCTTCCTTCTTACCCTTCGTGCTCTTCGTGGTTTTAAAAAATCAAATCAATGCAGGGCCATCCAATATCAGTCATAATTGACTGAATTTATACTATAATTCTTTAAAAATTGAATTCACCCTGGAGTCAACACAGCAGGGTTGCAAAATCAGGTGAGATGATTAATAATTGGACACAACTTCAAATGGCTTTGGTAAATTTTTAATCATCTTTGGGAAAACGTAACCAATGAATTTTAATAAAACAAACCGATTCGTGGTTTCTGCCTCCCCATGGATCACCATCTGCATCAGTTTTGTGCTCATGGTGATTATCATTTTTCAGACCATAATGATGTACAATCGCGAGAAAGAGCATGTGGGCAACCATTTAAAAGAAAAAGGTGCTGTATTCATAAAATCTTTTGAAACCGACGTCAAAGCGGGGATGCTGAGCAATCAGGCCGCCTTGCAGAGGTTAGTGGAAAAAACGGCTTCCCACCCTGATATCACATATCTTTTTTTGGTGGACGTCTCAGGAAAGATACTGGCCTGGGACCAGCGATTTAATTCCCAGCCATTTTCAGGGATTTTTTCCCATCCAATTTCAAGGGTTGTGATCCAGCCACTGATTTTTTAATTCCGTTAACTGATTTTATAATCAAATATAATTCCCTCCATTTAATTCGCCTTGTAACGGTTTTTGGGAGGGACCATGGAACCTATCCCCTGCCTGGGGTGCAGTACTTTTTTTATTCCGAGAAACAAGCTTCAGACCCACTGCTCCACACCAGCCTGCCAGCGTGCCAGAAAGGCATCATGGCAAAGGCAAAAACTGGCAACCGACCCCGAATATGCACAAAGCCAGAAACTGTCCAACAATAAATGGCTGGCGAACACTCCGAATTACTGGAAAGACTATCGTTCCCGAAATCCGGAAAAAGCTGCCAGAAACCGTATTTTCCAGCGAATCAGGAACAGGGCAAAAGCTCGAACTGACAAGGGTCTGGATACGTCGCGTCATGTCGGTATTGCAAAGATGGACGCGAGAAAATCCTTGATAAACGGGCTTTCTGGTGAGTTCTGGCTGGTTCCGATGATTGCAAAGATGGACGCGGTAAAAATTTTTATCGCAGCCATACCGGGCGATCCCGGATAATTGCAAAGATGGACTCGGGGACAGGAGATATTTTTTTATGCTACACCCGGATCAAAAACCTTTTTTGAAGGAGGGTGTCATGATACGGAAAAAAATATTGTCTCCAGGTCGGATCCGCAGCATAGATAAAAGTTTTTGTTTTATTCCCCACCGGTTTCTGACAGGTGGCTTTTTACAATCATTGACCCGTCATGAACTGGCGCTTTATGTATTTCTGGTCCTGGCTTCGGACAAGCACGGGTTATCGTTTTACAGTGACCGGAGCATCTGTTCCATTCTGGGTCTGGTGGAAGAGGATTATCTTTTTGCCAGAAGTTGCCTGATCCATAAGGATCTGATCACATATGACGGCACGTTGTTCCAGGTCCTTTCCCTGCCGGCAAATGTTCACAAAACGTCAGGGAGGGCAGCCAGATGATAGACAAGCGGACCGTTTTTGAAATTCACCGGTTGAACAACATGCAGTTTTCCATCCGGCAGATTGCCAGGCAGCTTGGACTGGACAGGGGAAGCGTCAAAAAATATCTTGAACAACCGGATATCACCTGTCAAAAAAAACCGGGCCGGGTGTCAAAGCTGGATCCATACAGGGATCTGATCCGGGAGATGGTAAATGACTATCCACAGATAAAGGCACCCGTGGTCTTGCAGCATATCCGGGTCAAAGGGTTTACCGGCGAAATCACCATCGTCAGAGATTATCTCAAACAGATAAGGCACGACAAAAAACAGGCCTTTATCCGTTTTGAGTCCCGGCCCGGTGAACAGTTCCAGATTGACTGGGGTCATTTTGGCAGCCTTACATATGGCAAAAGTTCAAGAAAGCTGTATGCCCTGGCAGTGATCGAGTCTCACAGTCGAATGCTTTTTGTGGTGTTCACCCACAGCCAGAACCAGGCAACCCTTCATCGGTGCCTGGTTGCTGCGTTTTTGTATTTTGGGGGCACGCCAGGGGAACTGGTCGTGGACAATATGGTCACAGCCGTGATCGAGCGTGTGGGCAGCATGATCCGCTTCAACGAAGCCTTTCTGGACTTTTTGCGGCACTTTGGCATTACACCCAAGGCCTGCAATGTCAGAGCGCCCCATGAAAAAGGGAAGGTGGAAAACAGTATCCGGTATCTTCGCAACAACTTCTGGCCGTTAAGAAAATTTACAGATTTGGATGATGTGAACCACCAGGTCCTGGCATGGCTGGATACCACCGCCAACCAAAGGGTGCATCAGACCACCGGGGAAAAACCGGTGGACCGATTTGTCAAAGATGCCCTGAACCCATTGCCGGACCCGCTGCCCGATTATCGTGAAACAGAAACTCTCAGAGTATACAAAGACTTCGGCGTCCGTTTTGATACCAATGTTTATACGGTCCCGCCCCGGCTGGTGGGGAAATCGGTCATCCTGAAAGCAGACAGCCGGACCATATCCATCTACTACAAGGAAAAACAGGTGGCGGCCCATACACGCAAATGGGAAAAAAATCTGCGTATCGATTTGCCGGCACACAAGGAACAGGTCCGGAAACTCAGAAAACGCATACTGATGGACAGGCAGATGATGGTCTTCATGTCCCTGGGCCAGGAAGCCGTGGACTACCTGGAAAAACTCACCGATGCCTCACAACCGTTGAAAAAAACGGTGTCTCATCTGCTGCAACTGCAGGACAAATACGGGGCATCATCGTTGATATATGCGCTCAGAAAAGCGCTGGCCCATAAGCTGTATGGATCTGAATATGTTGAAAACATCCTTCACCAGGAAATGGCACGCGCCGTCCGCCATCGTCCAGTGGAATTGAAGAACGAAGATCTGAACCAGATCCGGCTGCCACAGCCCAATCTGGCTGAATACGATGCGCTGGCCCTTTCACGGAGGAAAAAATAGCCTGTTTTTTTGTAAAGCGTAGGACGATTATCTATAACCCTTGAACCGCAAGGATATCGGAACTTTCTGTTTTAAAAGGTGGAGACATGCGCGGCGGATATAGAGGAAAACCAAAACCCAGATTGCCATCACATCTTTTGCGCGTTCATGTGAATGCCCGAATCCAGAAATGGATGCTCGATGAACTCAAACGCAGAGGTGAAGTCGGGATAATTTTGGAAGAGATATTGATTAAAGCAGGTTTTAAGTATCAACCCGAAAAAGGAAAACATGATGGAAACCGTCATTGATAAGTTCAAATCACTTCGACTGAAAAACTGTGCACTGAACCTGCCCGCTGTTCTGGAGCAAAGTGCCCAGAAAAATCTGACTCCCCTCCAGGTCATTGACCGCCTGCTGGAGATTGAGATCGAAAACAGGAAAAAAGCCAGGATTGATCTGCGGTTCAAACAATCAAAACTGGAAGAAAAACCCACCATCGATCAATTTGATTTTGTCCATCATGAATCGCGCCAAAAGCAGAAAATCCGGATATTGAACCTGCTGGATCTTGGATTTATCCAGGAAAAAAAAGACATTATACTGATCGGAAACCCCGGGACTGGGAAGACTTTTTTATCCAAGTGCTTTGCGTATGCTGCCACTCAGAATGGAATAAAAACCCTTTTTACAACCGCCATGGACATGATCAATCAGCTGGTGGCAGCTGAAAATGATCACACCATGCTCAAAAAGCTTCAATTTTATCAATCACAGGAACTTTTAGTCTGTGACGAAATCGGTTACCTTCCGCTGGGCAGACAGGGATCAAACCTGTTTTTCCAGGTCATCAGCGGCCGGCATGGGAAAAGGTCCACCATCATAACGACCAACCTGCCGTTTGCCCGCTGGGGAGACATCTTTGACGGAACCACTGTTGCCACAGCGATTGCCGACCGCCTCGTCTACAACTCTGAGATCCTTATAATGGAAGGGGACAGTTATCGAAAAAGGTAATCATCGGCACAAACTGAAAATATAGGCAGGCTTTTACTCAGGCCTGAACACACGCTCTTTTGAATCTGGTTTGAGCCGGACACGGACAGGTGTGTCTATCGTAGGGGGTGGCTGGTTTTTGAACGGTGATTTCGGCTGATTTTTATCCCGCTGTTTCCACTGGCCCATAACGATCGGAAAATGATCGGCACACAGATCAGTGACACGGCACTTAATAACCCTGTGACAGAACCTGACGGTCCGCAGTGGCGGATTGTTGATAAACAAAACGATACAAGGTATTTCGAAGTATACAAAACACTTTTTTCCACATCTTTGCAAGTTGCAGAAAAACAAAGACCGCCGGATAAAATACAGGCGTTGCCCATGCCCTCGGCCCTTGATGCTGAAAACAGGCCCGTGATGTTCATTGGCATGGATGTTCGCCCGTTTGAACAGGCTGTTACCGAGGACCTGCAACACAACATTGTGATGATCACCATTGTTTTTCTCGTGGGACTGGCCGGGATTATTTCTTTGTTCTGGTCCCGCAAGGTCATCCGTTCCCACCGGCTGCTGCAGGACACAAGGGCTTTTGCCGCTGAAACCATTGCCAGCCTTCCCATGGGAATCATCATTGTGGATAAGCGCCGGCACATCCGGTATATGAATGATACGGCCTGTTCTCTTCTTGGAATCAATATTTCTGCGGTAACTGACAAGACAGCCGATGAAGTTCTTCCCGAAGAGATCTGGCATCTGCATAAGATTGCCGATGCCCACGGAAAAGGCCTGGAAAAAGAGATCGTTGTCAACTCTGAAAACTCAGGCCCAACCCCCATTTCCATGATGGTTACAAATATATTCGACCAGGCCGGTGAGTTCTTAGGATTTCTCTTTATTTTAAAAGATTTGAGCCAGATCCGGGCCCTGGAGCTGAAAATCAGAAGAAAAGAAAGGCTTGCCGCGCTGGGAACTCTGGCTTCAGGCATTGCACACGAAGTCAGGAACCCCTTAAGTTCCATCAAGGGATATGCCGGTTTTTTCGGCAGCCTGTTCGAAGCGGGCAGTGACAATCGGAAAGCCGCGCAGTTAATGGTTGAAGAAATTGACCGGGTGGACCGGGTCATATCGGAACTACTCGAATTCGCCCGGCCGGCTGATTTGCAGTTACGTCCCACACCGCCGGAGCTGTTGATCAAAAATTCACTGCGCATTATCCGGCATGAGGCCCAAAGCGCCGGCATCCGGGTGAAGGAAAAAATCGACGTCCGGCTTCCTGAACTCCATCTCGATCCGGACCGGTTCAGCCAGGTTTTGCTCAATCTTTATATTAATGCCATCCAGTCCATGAAACATGGCGGAGACCTGACAGTTGATGTCAGTATGAAAAGAGATGCCGTTCTTTTTGCCGTCTCAGATACTGGGGAAGGGATTTCACCCGAAGACCAGCCCGCGGTATTCAATCCCTATTATACCACCAAAAAAAAGGGAACCGGTCTGGGACTGGCCATTGTCCACAAAATCGTCGAAGGCCATAACGGCGCGATCTGGCTTGAGAGTGCACCGGGAAAGGGAACCACGTTTTTTGTTTCGATACCGCTTAAAAAACAACAGAGGAAAGTACCATGAAAGGCAACATCCTGATCGTCGATGATGACACGGCACACCTGTCCATGCTTCAAACCGTTTTAAAAAGCCTGGGGCATACGATTGACAGCGCTGTTGATGGAGAAGATGCCATCAGCGGAGTGAAGCAGACCCCCTATGATCTGGTGCTCATGGATGTCCGAATGGCAAATATCGGAGGAATGGAAGCCCTCGAAAAAATCAAGACGTTCAATCCGGCCATTCCCATCATCATCATGACCGCCTATTCCTCGGTGGACAAGGCTGTGGAAGCCATGAAGCTGGGTGCCTATGACTATCTGACAAAACCCTTGAATTTTGATGACCTGAAAATCACCATTGACCGGGCCATGAGCCATCTGCAGCTGACCCGTGAAAACGCGGACCTGAAAAAAAAGCTATCATCTGACACCGGATTTTCCCGCATCATCGGATCCAGCTCTGCCATGAAGCACGTAATGGAAACAGCCAAAATTGCCGCCCCCACCGATGCCACCATTCTGATTTCAGGGGAAAGCGGAACCGGAAAAGAACTGTTTGCCAAAGCCATCCATGATCACAGCACCCGAAACAAAAACCAGCTGATCTCCGTGAACTGTGCCGCGTTGAATGAAACCCTGCTGGAGTCGGAATTGTTCGGCCATGAAAAAGGCGCGTTTACCGGCGCGGACAAAAAACGGGACGGTCTGTTTCTCCATGCAGACAAAGGCACCATTTTTTTAGATGAAATAGGGGAAATCCCTTTGTCCATGCAGGTAAAACTGCTGAGAGCCATCCAGGAAAGAGAGATTCAACGGGTCGGTAGTGACAGACCGATCCGCATTGATGTCAGGATCATTGTGGCCACCAACAAACACCTGGAACAGGAAATGAAGGACGGCCGGTTCCGAGAAGATCTGTTTTACCGCCTGAACGTCATCAATATCAGGATTCCCTCCTTAAAGGAGAGAACCGATGATATTCCTATGCTGGCGCAGCATTTTTTAACCCGGTACTCGCAAAAAAACAGAAAACCGTTCAAAGGATTTACGCCCGTGGCCATGGATGCCATGATAAAACATCCATGGCCCGGCAATGTCAGAGAACTTGAAAACACCGTTGAAAGGGCGGTTATCCTGTCCATGGGACAATATATCTCGGAAAAAGACCTGCCGGGGACTGTGATGGAAAACTACAGACCGAATCACGATCCTGCAAATTCCCTGCCTGAGCTCGGCGGCAGATCCCTGGATGACATTGAAACCATGGCCTTGACAGAGACCCTGAAGCAGACCGGGGGGAATAAGACCGAGGCGGCAAAGTTACTGCACATCACCCGAACAACGTTGAACAACAAAATTAAAAAATACCATCTTGATCTTGACCATATTTTATCCCCCCGTCCTGACTGAGCCCCATGTCATTCATATAGTGATGATGCCCCCCCCTGTTCCAGGGTCCGGCACACGATGTTACCAAAACAGCCAGAATGACCAGAACCAGTAAAATGATAACCGGCCTGACACTTTTTTTTACGATATTGTTTTTTGTAGGTTGTGACATGTTATTTTCCTTCTTTTCGGAGAGATCCCCGCATTATTAAAATCTGTTTTTTTAGATAAAACCTTTAACAGCGGCCCGCTTATAGCAGGCCGCTGTTAAAATGGACTTTAGAATCCGGCTGCCAGCTGGATTGTGAAAATCAGATGATCCTGTACAGATGTCGTTGCTGTTCCCTGATCAACTGATGAAAGATCAATGCTCAATTTATTGGCATGTCCCTTGAAAAAATAATTCAATCCCAGACCATATACCTGTGTATCGTCTTTGTTTGTTTCATCCACATCTATAAGTTCATAGTGGGCAAAAGGCTGTACCTGTCCTACTCCGATCCGGCCGGGGAAAAGATACCCTGCTTTCAGTGAGACAATCGACCCGTCATCTCCCGATGCAAACTGGCTGTATTTTATACTGTTCACACCATTTTCAATATTGATGTAGGCGGCTTCGGCAGTCAGGGCCCCCCCGTTACTGTAAGGCTGGTCATAGTGGATATCCGCTGTCCAGGCAAAATAATCATCGGTTCCGGCACCAAATTCAAGTTCTTGCGTATCAGCACCCAGGCCCAATGCAAGAATCTGTTTCTTTCCCAGATAGGTGCCCTGATTGAACCAGCCTGTCTCAGGATCAAACAGGTTGAAACTGACCCTTCCGGCAAACCTCAGGTTATCATCCGGATTCTGGGTGGTGTTCTCCACCCCTTCGCCGACCATGAACCGATATTGGAACTTCCCCGCCATCAGATTGCCCCAAAAAGTGACACCGTCATCGCGGCCAACCTTGCTGGGGTAAAAAATATTGCCCCTGATACCGCCCTGGGTCCAGTCCAGATCGGTTGTCAGCAGCGCCTTGGTCGAGGTAGTGCCATAATTTCGCGTAAACGGAATATACATCCGCCCCACCTGAACATTCAGCATATCAGATGGTTTCAGTGTGATCCAAATATCTCTGAATGCGACACCGCTGCCAAGGCCCAGTGATGAATCATCCAGATTATCCTGACCGATGCGGTCGGCAGCAATATGTGTGAAAAATCCCAGATAGGGCGTGGCCTCGCCGCTGATGCTGAAATAGGCCCTTCGTATCATAAAATCATTGACATCGGTATCAAGCACGCCGTCTCCATTGCCGTCACTGGCATTTTCCGCATATTGATACCAGGCCTGGGTCCAGAAACCAATCTCTCCTTTAACCGCTTCATTGATTTTAAATTTGTACCCTGCCTGAGCCATGCCAGCTGCCCAGATCACAACCATTAACGCAATCATCACAACCTTCAATGTGTTATTCATCATTGCAGCGTTTTTTCTGAAAACAACCATTTTTCCCTCCTTAAATTTACCTTTAAAATCATTTTAGGCCCTGAAGCCCTGGTTATGAACTAATGGCCTTGCGGGCCATTGTCATGCATGTCTTGTGTATTGCGGCCGTCATATCCATTGTCCCCATGATCGATCGGATGGCTGTCATTATGGTAAAAGGAATCATCATCCATAAAATGCTCCTGTCTATACCTGCCGTCACTATCCATATGAGCGCCATGGTCAAAGCGATACGATTCTTTGCCGTTGTTGCGATATTCCTGATCCCCATGATTTCTCTGGCTGCTGTCATACATATGCTGCGTCTGACCGGACTGGGTCCGGCCACCTCCCATCATTGCGTACGCGTTCATGGAAAAACCGATTGCAGCCACCCCTAAGATGATGAACATTATTGTCTTCTTCATTTTTTTCTCCTTTTTCATGTATGGTTACCGATATTGATGACGATTGTTTAATGATCGCTGCATCACCGTTATTTTTATGAATTGCAACGGGTGTGCCACAGTGGTTTTCCATGACAAAAAACTTCAGGATTCAAGAAGAAATGATTATTTAGAACAGGAGGTTATATTTATAACTGCATACTGAAAAAACATGAACAAGAGAAAAAAATTAATATGACACACCCATCCTGTCTGTATAAATTTTATACAGACAGGATGGGTGTGTCTAAATATTGGGCAGTTGACAAAAAAGCGGGTCTGTATTGGGCTCAAAAGAGAGCATGCCGTTTCTACCGGTTCGTATTTTCAGAAAAAATCACCTGCCCAATATCGACGTCAAGGCTACATTAAAAAAGAAACTTGATGTGGATTTTAAAAAATATCGAATTCTGGGGGCTTGCAATCCGCCCTTTGCTTTCAAAGCGCTGCAGGTTGAGGATAAAATTGGAACGATGCTGCCATGTAACGTCATTGTTCAGCCCATTGCCATAATGACCACCGCCGGCGGCATGCTGGCCAGCATTTTTGCCGTATCCAGAATGCTGGCCATGCTGACCGAAATGAAACTGGTGCCCCACAGCCATTTTGGTATGCCCGGAAGCATCCAGAAGCATACCCTGGTCTATACCGTTGAAAACCAGTTCACCATCCACCAGGATATTCGGTGACCCCTTTATGTTGTGTTTATTCTGGAGCTCGACGTCATCTTCCATGTACCGGATGGAATAGGGAATCCCCAATTTTTTCAGCTCCGCCTCTATAATCGGGCAATGGGGGCATGACCGCGTTACTGCAAGCGCAACGTTCATTTTTTCTTCCCCTGAACCTTGATTTGAATCTCAATATCCCCATCGACCACCGCCCGGACAAGCCCAGCCGCGGTCTCCAAACGCCTGTCGACACTGGATCAGATACTCGTCGTGTTTCCGGTCCAATTTGGAGCGCAGCTCCGCTGTTCGTTCCGACAGCGCTTTTACCTTCTTAAAGGCCATGGATTTTCGATGCAAGGGCGGCTGCTTATAATCCCTGAGCATCCAGTTTTTTGAGTTGTTCCTGATTGAGGACACCTTTGAGTTTGCGAAGGTAATCCAAGCTCGTCAGAAACATCTCGGCCTTGGCTTCAGCTTCCTTAACAAACGCTTCTTTTACTTGCTGGGGGTTGACCTGTTGGTCCCAGCGCTGGCCGGCCAGCTCGATTTGCAGTTTCATGCGCTGCGCCCAAAGATCCGCCATTTTCTCCAATCGTTCCCGTGCCAGGCCGCGCACCTGGTCCCACTGCTCGGGCGTCAGGTTCAGCTCCTCCAGCATGCGGGCCATCTGAGCCATCCCGCGGGGACCGCCGCCAGGACCTTTCATTCCAGCACCCATTTTCCCCATCATTTTTCCCATGCCGCCGGGCCCGCCCATCATATGCGACATCATCATGCGCATCATGCCTTGGTCCATCATGCCCATCATCCCCTGACCGCCCGCGTCATCCGGTCCGGCCATCATGCCCATCATACCGGGGCCGTCGCCGGATGCAGAACCCGACATCTTGCCGGAGCCGGAGGATTCCATTGAAGTCGGCATTTTTTCCGCGGCGCCCGATTGGTGGTGCTCCTCTACAGCCATACTGCTTTGGACCCCAATGAAACCGGATACCGCCAAAACTGCGATTGCAACCAATACGTTCATCAATAAAGATTTTCTCTTCATGCTTTGCTCCTTATTTTTATTTGATTTTCTTACTTCTTTGCTGTCAACATTCGCCCTGGCTGGTACTGATTACATTTTAGTTCGGTTACAGCGACAACCACATGCTGTATCAACCAAACATCCCCATCATACACAACCCAATTTGTGATATTAATACAGGAAACCATGTATTTTCCGGTCATTCACACAGTATTTGAACATGAGGGCATTTTGGTCTGCTGCACCTTGTGCGCCCATGGGTGGGGTGAAAAATGGTCGCGGTATTTTTTATCCGGTACGGCAATCAGGACGATCTTTATCTGGGCCGAGATTTTTTCATCCGGCTTCCCCCGGAAGAATCAGTCGGTCTCGGGTGGCTGCGGTGCATCCTCAGCCACCTGTGCAACTGTGAGGCCTCGGAATAAATCGGCATTTGCCGAATTTGGCAACGCTGCCATTTTCGGCAAATGGCATTGGAACGATGTCCGAGCCAGGCCCGATCTCTTTGCAATCCTGTCCTGGCTGCTGACCCTGATTCAACCCGCCCGGATCCTTTTGTGGGTGGAGCGGAGGCGCATGCTGACGTAACAGCCGGCTGCTGATCACCGATTTTGCAAAGACAGAAACTTTGCAGAGACGTCAATTCCATTGACACACCCTGAAATCAATAGTATTTTGTAGCAGAATGCATCAATATGATGATAAATGAATCAGGAACAGGGGGCGATGATGACCACGGTATCTTTAAGAATTGACCGGGATCTGGCGTTACAGGCGGAGCGTGAGGCCAGAATTCAGAACCGGTCAAAGACCAAACAGCTTGAGTACTGGGCGATACTGGGCAAAGCGGTTTCATCAAAATTAAGTATTTCAGATGCCGTTGCCGTGTCGCAAGGCATCAAAACCATTAAACTGAAAGGACCACCCTCTGTTCAATCGATTTCAATTGATTCAGACGATATCTTCAATCAGCTTGAAAACGACCGGACCAAAGGGCTTTTGGCCGGAAAAGTGACGACTGCGGCAATATTTTATGAGGCAAGCGCTGAACATCCCGGTTATTTGGATCGGGTCAATTCTGTCACCGGAGAAAGGCAGACCGGTTCATTCGAACGCGGTGAGTTCAGGGCACTCTGATGGCGGATCCAAGACAGCTCTGGGTGCTGGCCGGCGGAAATGGGGCCGGCAAATCAACCCTTTATCATTTGTATCTTGCCGGATACGGCATCCCGTTTGTGAATGCCGATCTGATCGCCAGGGATTTGAATCCCGAGAACCCGGAAGTGGTCAGCTATCATGCGGCAACCCTGGCAGGTCAAATCAGAGAGGATTTGATCTCTCAAGGCATATCTTTCTGCTTTGAAACGGTTTTTTCCCATGACTCAAAAATTGATTTTCTTGCCCGGGCTAAAGCCAATGGCTATACGATCATTCTTGTATATATCCATTTATTTGATTCACGTTTGAATGAAGCCCGTGTGAAACAGCGTATCTCAGAGGGAGGGCATCGTGTCCCGATAGATAAGATTCACTCCCGGATACCCAGAACGCTGCAACACATAAAAACAGCATTGTCCATAGTGGATGAAGCGAGAATCCTGGACAATTCCTCCAAAGAGAATCCATTCAAACAGATCATTGTGATGAAGGCCGGAAATTACGAATCAAAAGCAGATCACTTGCCGGAATGGGCAAAGGATTTGCTCCCGGCATAAGGCTCGGCGGGGGGATATACCAGAGCGGGAAGGGGAGGAAAAGCCACATCAGGCAGGGCTTTATACAGGTTTTGCCGGTTCGATCACATGCAATGTCATAGCTTGATCCACCCCTTTCAGGTCTGCCGGAAAAGAAGACTGCACCTGCAAATCCACCCCTTCGGCGATTTTGTCCAGCACGGCATCCGAAATCAGAATCTGCCATTTTCGAGCCTGCTCCTGGATTCGGCTGGTGATATTGACCGAAGACCCCACCACCCCCTGAACGTCATCAATATCAGGATCTCCTCTTTAAAGGAGAGGCCAGACGACATTCCCCTGCTGGCCCAGCATTTCCTGACCCGGTACGCACAAAAAAACCGGAAACTGTTCAAGGGATTCACGCCCGTGGCCATGGATGCCCTGATGAAGCATCCATGGCCGAGCAATGTCAGGGAACTTGAAAATGCCGTTGAAAGAGCCGTGATCCTGTCCATGGGGCAGTATATTTCAGAAAAAGATCTGCCGGCGGATGTGGTGAAAAACTACCGGCCGGATGAGGTTTTCCAAAATCCCCTGCCGGAACTGGGGGGCAAATCCCTGGATGAAGTTGAAGCCATGGCCCTGATACAGACATTGAAACAGACCGGCGGCAACAAGACAGAGGCGGCAAAATTATTGAATATCACCCGAACGACGTTAAACAACAAAATCAAAAAATGCCATCTGGATCTGGAACAGATTTTATCCTCCCATCCATAAAACAGCCCCATGATCGCTGCATCACCGACACTTTTCAGTGCATCGCGACCCTTACGATGCCGGCAGGGTTTCATCCGCCGTTGCCAGCGTCAATTTCAAACCAAATGCCTGAAGTACTTTTACGACCGTATCAAATTTGGGTGCGCCATTTCCCGAAAGAGCCTTATAAAGATTTTGCCGGTTCAGATCGGCTTTCTGTGCAATTTCAGTCATTCCTTTGGCCTTTGCCACATTGCCGATGGCGACCATCAGCAGATCTGTGTCCCCCTCTTCCAATGTGGCTTTTAAATATTCACAAATCATTTCCGAGCTGTCCAGATATTCGCTGGCATCCCATTTAGTGGTTGTCATACCCATGATAGATCCTCCATAATTTGCCTGGCTTTTTGAATGTCTTTGGACTGGCTGGATTTATCACCACCGCAAAGCAGAAAGACAATGGTTCCCTGCCTGATGGTGAAATAAATCCGAAAACCCGGTCCAAAGAAAAATCGCAGTTCATACAGACCCTCACCCAGGGTCCGGTAATCTCCAAGATTACCCATCTGTATGCGGTCGAATCTTGAAATAATGCGTGCCCTGTATTTGAGATCTTTGACCCTGGTTGAAAACCATTTGTCAAAAAGCGGCGTTGTTTCAAGACTGTATGTCATGGGTATATTGTCGCACATAAAAGACAAATGTCAATGTAATTTTTTAGCTTTTGTTCCACAAAAGCCTCTTTTTCAGAAGCGGAAAGAGCTTTGATATCAGGTGCACAGAGTTTTATAAGATTTTGCGGGTTCGATCACATGCAACGTCATGGCTTGGTCCACCCCTTTCAGGTCCGCCGGGAAAGAGGACTTTACCTGCAAATCCTTGTCCCGGGTTGTTTTGTCCAGCACTGCATCCGAAATCAGAATCTGTTTTTTCCGGGCCTGTTCCTGGACCCGGCTGGTGATATTGACGGCCGATCCCACCACCCCATACTTGGCCCGGGCATCTGATCCGATATTGCCCACCACCACCTGACCGGCATGGATCCCAATGCCCATGGCCAGGTCCGGGAGATTTTGTTTTTTCAGCTCCCGGTTCACCTCCGGCATTTTGGCCTGCATATCAAATGCACAATGAACCGCCCGCAATACCGTGTCTGATGTCGGTTCGTCCAGGGGATCAAAAAACACCAGGATCGCATCCCCGTAAAAATCCACAATAATGCCCTGGTGTGTCTGGATGATTTCGATCATATGGGAAAAATACCGGTTCAGAATGGCTACGATCACCTCAGGTTCCAGGGTCTCGGACATGTTGGTGAAACCTCTGATATCCGACATGAGCATGACGGCTTCCCGCCGGACCCCTCCCAGCTGACCGGCCTCCGGGTGCGCCATCAGGGTCCTGGCAAAATCCGGGTCCACATACCGGCCAAAGCTGTTGCGGATATGGTCCCGCTCCTCCAGTCCTTCGACCATGGTGTTGAAACTTTCCACCAGGTGCCCGATTTCATCCCGGCTGTTCACCGGGATGGGAGATCCATAATCCCCTTTTGCCACGGCCTGAGCCTTTTCAGACAACTGCTGGATCTGACTGACCATCCGGCACATGTGAAACCGGATCAATACCAGCACCAGGGCGGCCAGTACAAAAACGCCCAGGGCAAGGCCATTTCTGTATGTCACGATGGGGCCTAAAATTTTATGGCCGTCGGCAAACATGATAATGGTCCAGGGCACCTGCGCCAGTTTGTAAAACCCCGCAATCAGATCCGGCGGATGTCCTTTAAGGGAAACCGTGCCGAAGGGCTGGGTATTCATTTTTTCAAAAATAGCCTGCTCCAGCGGATCATCGGATCCCCCGAGGGTCTTCCGGTCCGTCATGGTCATGTTGGTATGGGCCATATAGGCACCGGTCTCATCCACAATACAGGCCATGTCACTCTGCCACCACCCCAGGGCCAGAATATCTTTGAGCAGAAAATCAAACTCCATCCGGATAACCAGATCCCCCAGCCGTTTTTCCGACACCCCGAACAGAGAAATCTGCATGATCACGGTTCTGCCTTTCTCATCGGCATGATACCGGGGGCCGGACACACTGGCGATTTGAGACCGGGAAAACCGCATGCCGGGATGTTCCGCCATGTTCATCCGATCCATATTCCCCATGCCGGGCAGTCTTGCGGCCGGAGGGGCGGTTGCCGGATCAGCCGGCTCATACGCCGCAGACACCACCCCGTCCATGACCAGCAGATAATCCACCACCTGATCCGGAGATATCGCAATATCTTTCCGGTCAGATACCTTAAACAGGACATTGAGCAGGTCCACCGGCTTGAAAACCCGCATTTCAATATAATGGGCCGCCCGCTGCAGCTTGACCACAGCCGATTCCTGCCACTGATCCAGCATGATGCCCCGGGAATACCAGAAACTGGCGGCCCCGCCCAAAAGGACAATGACCAGCACCGGGAGTAACAAAGAAATCAGAAGCCGTGTCTGTAACTTTTTAAATTGAAACCGTGACAGATCCATTTTATTGTTTCACCCCTTGCGGCGTTTGATTGGCCAGAACGATACCTGACAGAATCAGCATCGCACTGACGGCATGGACCAGGCCGATATGTTCTCCGAGAAACAGATATGCCAGCAATCCGCTGAACAGCGGCATCGTGTAGTATATCATCCCGGCCCGGGATGGTCCCAGGGTGATAATGGCCCGGTTCCAGAGCAAAAAAGCACAAAGCGATGCAAAAACCCCCACATACAGCACGGCCGGCAGCGTGGATCGATTTAAATACAATCCAGGCATCCGGACCTGTTCCCAGATAAAAAAAGGCAACAGAAAGATCAGCCCCATAAAAAACAGCGTGAACTGAAACGTATACAGCCGGATGCCCTCCGGCTTGTGTTTGATCAGAATACTGAACACGGCAAAGAGCACTGCGGATGCCAGCATCCACAGATCGCCTGCCACAAAACGGATGGCCAGCAGCCGGGCGACCTCACCCCGGGTGATCAGACAGACAACCCCTGTCAGCACAACCACGATTCCCACAGCTCTTTTAAGGGTCAGCACTTCTTTGAACAACACCCGGGAAATCAGCACCACAAACACCGGAAAGGTGATGGCGATCAAAGACAGGTTCATGGCAGTGGTGGTGTGTCCGGCAATATAGATGAACGTGTTGAAACAGGTCACCCCGATGAAGGCAGTGACTGCCATATACCCGATATGCGGCCGCACCCGGGGCCAGTCTTTGGCAAAACCCTGGATCGCAAAAGGAGCGAACACCAGAACGGCGGTCAGCCACCGGTAAAATGCCAGGCTCACCGGCGGAATCAGGTCGTTCAATCCTCTTGCCACAATAAAATTGCCCGACCACAGGGCCGTGGCCCCCAATGCAACCCCATATCCGGCCAATAGACTACTGGTTTTTTCCGGCATTTCCCATGCTTTTTTTTATCATACGCTGTTTTTTTATACCATGGCCCTTGTCTGTTTTTTCTCCAAACCATACCACCATTTTTCAGCCGTATCCAACAAAAAATCCAAGAATTCCGCAACCACACCGCAATTTGTTTGACAGACATGGCATGCCGGGTCTATTTTACACCATCAATTGACCCACGGACTTCAAGGACCACTGACATATGCCATACACCCCGACCCGAACCGTTCTCATGGACGCCCGCACGGCAGGTCCTTTGTTCATGCTGTCTGCGGCATTGCTGTTCACCCTCATGTCCACCATTGTCAAACTCATGCCCGAACATTACACGGTCTGGCATCTGGGATTCATCCGCTGTTTCGGGGGAATGCTGGTATTGACACTGGTGTTCAGCCGCAAAAAAAATCCGTTCAAAGGACACAACATCCCGCTGCTCATTCTCAGGGGATGCACCGGTTCTCTGGCATTTTTCTTTGTGGTGTCGGCCCTGCGCCTGCTGCCCATGTCCACGGCCGTGGTGTTGTTTTATTCCTATCCGGCGTTTGCGGCCCTGTTCGGGTTTCTTATTTACAAAGAACAGGTGAACCGGTTTCAGATCGTGTGTATCGGGGTTCTGCTGGCCGGGGTGGCCATCCTGTTCGATTTTCGATTATCCGCCAGTGCCCTGGGCCAGGCCATGGCCATCATGGGGGCGGTGCTGTCCGGATTCACGGTCACGGTCATTCGGACGCTTCGGGAACACAACGGTCCGGTCATCATCTATTTTTATTTCTGCACCATGGGCACCCTGGCCACCCTGCCCTTTTGCATCACGCATCCCGTGATTCCGGGCTCTGCTGTGGAATGGGCCATGGGGGCAGGTATCATTGCCACGTCCGTGGCGGCCCAGCTGCTCATGAACCAGGGATTTTTTTTCTGCAAGGGATTTGAAGGTGCGGCCTATATGTCCAGCGAAACCCTGTTTGCCGCAGTCGTGGGCATTGTCTTTCTCATGGAACCGGTCTCCTGGCACCTGTTTGCCGGAGGTCTGCTCATTGTGGGCGCCGGCCTGGCCATGCACCGGCTGGGACGGATTCAAACCAAATAAAAGGAACCACGGCATGATTTTATTCAATCCCAGGACCGCCACTTTTGATCATCTGGATGACGCATCCCGGCAGATCATGACAAAAACCATTGCTTATTTTGAGACCCGGGGCAAAAAACAGTTGAAATCCGATTTCCACCAGCGGGTCTGGTACCAGGATTTTCTGGATTTTTTAAAGGAAAACCAGATTTTCGCCACCCTGCTCACCCCGAAAAAATATGCAAAAGATAATGAAAACGCCCGGTGGGACACCCGGCGCATCTGTGATTTCAATGAAATACTGGGGTTCTACAATCTTTCCCACTGGTATACCTGGCAGGTGTCCATCCTGGGCCTGGGTCCCATCTGGATGGGGGATAACGAAGAGATCAAGCAAAAAACCGCACAACTGTTGAAAAACGGCCACATCTTTGCCTTTGGTCTGTCGGAAAAAGACCATGGGGCGGATCTGTATGCGTCGGACATGGCCCTGACCCCCCTGGGAGACGGAAAATACGTGGCGGACGGCGGTAAATACTATATCGGCAACGCCAACCAGGCCGGGATTGTGTCTACATTCGGCAAAAACTCGGAAACCGATGAGTATGTGTTCTTTGCCGCCGACCCTGCCCATGACAACTATGATCTGGTCCAGAATGTGGTGGACTGGGAAGGCTATGTGGCCGAATATGCTTTGAACGGCTACCCTGTCACCAATGCGGACATCATGTCCACGGGCCGGGCTGCCTGGGACAGCGCGTTAAACACCATCAACGTGGGAAAATTCAACTTAGGCTGGGCATCCATCGGCGTCTGCACCCATGCCCTGTATGAAGGCCTCAACCATGCGGCCCACCGGAACCTGTACGGTCAAATGGTCACGGATTTTCCCCATATCCGGCAGCTGCTGGTGGATGCCTATACCCGCCTGGCCGCCATGAAGCTGTTTTCTTTGCGGGCCGCTGATTATTTCAGGTGTGCTTCGCCTGAAGACCGGCGGTACCTGCTGTACAACCCCATGGTCAAAATGAAGGTGACCTGCGAGGGAGAAAACGTCATCAACCTGATCTGGGATGTGATTGCGGCAAGGGGGTTTGAGAAAGACACCTATTTTGAAATGGCAGCCACCGACATCCGATCCCTGCCCAAACTGGAAGGCACGGTCCATGTGAACATGGCATTGATCATCAAGTTCATGGCCAACTATTTCTTCAACCCCGGCACGTTTCCGGACATCCCCCGGCGGGATGATCCGGGGTGCGATACGTTTCTGTTCAACCAGGGAGAAACCAAAGGCCTGGGCAAAATCCAGTTCCATGATTATCACCTGGCCTATGACCGTGTGGACCTGCCCAATGTAAATATCTTCAAAGAACAGATCGACCAGCTGGCCCAAATGCTCATGACCGCCACCCCGGACAGGGACCAGGCCAAAAACATGGATTTTCTGCTGTATCTGGGGGAATTGTTCACCCTGGTGGCTTATGGCCAGCTCATCATTGAAAAATATCACATGGATAACTTCACCCCGGACCTGCTGGAACAGATATTTGATGTCATGATCAGGGATTTCAGTGAATTTGCCCTGAAGCTGTATGCCAAACCCGTCACCACCAAAGCACAAATGGATTTTTGCATAAAGATGATAAAAAAACCGGCCACAGACAAAGACCGGTTCGACCGGATATGGGAAACCCGTGTCATGGCCCTGAAAGACATCTATGAGATGACGTTATAAGTGAGGTTTATATCAATTCGTCCATTTCCGGCATTACATTGATTTGTTTTTTTAAAACCACGAAGCGCACGAAGAACACGAAGGAATGGCTTCTTCGTGTTCTTCGTGCGCTTCGTGGTAAAATAATCTGACAACCCTGACAAGGTATTGCCCGAGGTTCACCAGCGGCAGCCGGCCCAGGCCGAGTTGAGCAGGGTGGTGATATCAAAAACCGGCCTTTTTGTCACCCGGCGGACTGCATCGGCAAATGGCGGCATATTGGTGCACTCCAGGACGATGGGACCCACCGCGGGATGCTCTTTGATCAGATGCATGGCAGCAGACACCATCTCGCGCCTGCACAGATCCACATCCAGTGTTGGTTGCCCCCCAATGAACACCCGGGTGAACTCCGGAAAATTTTCCATGCCCTGGATGGCCATGGGAATGTCTGCGATGCCGATGGCAGACAGGTGCTCATGGTTTAAACAAGATTTTCTGGCGGTCAGAACCCCCACCTTCTGACCGTCTTTTAACAGGGTCTGCGCGAGGTGCACCTGGAGCAGGGAAGAAGAAAACACCGGCACCGGGAGTGCCGCCACCAGGGCTTTATGAAACAGGGCCAGAAATCCGCAGGAGGTGCCCAGGGCAATGGCCCCTTCCCGGATCAGGTCCCGGCCGGCGGAAACAAACGGCTGGATCATGGCTTTGTCTCCCTGGACCACGATCCGTTCCGGGGTGGCCCCTTTCACCGTGCGATACCGCACCGGAAAATCAAATGTCTGTGGATTTCCGATATCACCGATAATTCTGGGAAAGGTGGTGTCCAGCATCAGGATTCCCATAAACGGATCTTTTGTCAGACTTTTTTTGTGGGGGGGCAGGGTCATGGGTGTAAAAACGCTGCCATGGGAACATTTTTTACCGGGGCCCGGAAAGAAGGGCTGCCTGTCTGGTCCGGGGTCTGGCCGGTCAGGGCCAGGAGGATGTCAAACAGGACCGGCTGGCAGATCCGGCCCTGGCACCGTCCCATGCCGCATCGGGTGGCTTTTTTCAGGCTGCCTGTTGTCACAAACCCTTTGGCAATCTGTTTTCTGATCTCTCCCATGGAGATTTCTTCGCATCGGCAGATCAGGACATCATCGTCAATAGCCTCATAAGCGGATGCAGGCACCTGGCACAGCTGATTTAAAAATGATGCATAGCCCCGCTGCTGTTTCTGCATCCGGACCAGTTTTTGCGCATAACGATCCGGCCCGGTTTTTTTTCCCAGTTTTTCCAGAATTGACAACGCGGCCAGTTTTCCCTCCACAAAGGATTTTCCAGCCCCGGCAATACCTGTGATCTCTCCTGCGGCATACACTTTAACCACCGATGTTTCAAGGGCATGATCCACCCGGACCACCCACCCGCCCCGGTCGGCATCGTAATCCAGGGCGCATCCGGCCTGGACCGGCAGCTCGATGTTGGGAGAGAACCCATGCCCCACTGCCAGTGCACTGGCGGAGTAAATCTGAGAGGTACCGGGGATCTTGTTTCCTTTTCTGTCAAGGTCGGCGGTCACGACAGCCGTTACTTCATTTTTCCCTCTGGCTTCCGTCACCCGGACTCCCTGGCGAAACCGCACCTTTCGGATCATCAGGCCCAGCATCTGCATGGCCCCCTCCCCTGCCAGATACCAATGGTGTTTCAAAAGCGGCAGCAGACCCAGTTTTTTCGCAAAATGGTTTTCATCCAGAATCGCGGTCACGTTTCCTTTGTTTTTGAGAATCTCCAGGGCCAGCACCGTTTGAAGCGGGCTGGTGCCGGCAATCAGGGTGTGCCGGGCCGGCAGGATACCCGAACTTTTCATCAGGATCTGGGCCGCTCCCAAGGACATCACCCCGGGCAGGGTCCATCCTTTAAACGGCAAAAACCGCTCCCTGGCACCCGTGGCCAGCAACAGGTATCCGGCATCAATCTCCATCATACATCCGGATACTGAACTGCCCGGACACAGGGGGTCCGGCACATGCACCAGCAGTTGCCGGTCCGGAAAAATGCCCAGTACCCGGGCCTGATGCACACAGGTAATCCCTTTGGGCCGCGGGACCGGCCTCAGGCTTTGAACAATTTTTTGGGTTGACACCGTCCTGCCGGATCTTTCAAGACGCGGGTCAAATTCCCAGAACCCGTCTGTAACCCGGCAATGTTGTCTGAGTATCTGGCCACCGGCTTGGGGATTCTCATCAATGACAAGAATTTGAAGGCCATGGCCGGCCAGGGTATTGGCCGCGGCAATACCGGCGACCCCGGAGCCCACGATCACCACATCATACGCCTGCTTCACGACCGCCTCATTTCAACAAAATCCCATCTGCTTCATCGGGTTTCAATCTGCATGCCGTCGGTTGCCAGGGTCATGCAGGCCAGTTGGTCCGGGACACCGTTGATGGTGACCCGGCATTCATAGCAGATGCCCATACCGCAGAAAATTCCCCGGGGCTCACCGGTTTTTCCGGCAATCCGCAAGACACGGATTCCTTTGGCCAGCAATACGGCATGAACGGTTTCCCCTTCATAGGCAGTACAGGGAACCCCGTCCACCTGCAGGGTAATTTTTGTGCCCCGGTTTGCCGAAGAAATCCGCAGGTCTGTATCCGCATTATTCATGGGCCTGTCCTTTCTGGGGGATAAACCGTTCCGGAGAAAACGGTGCCAGAGAGATGGCGGTTTTTTGTCCCAGGACCATATCTGCCATCAGTTCTCCTGTGATCGGGGACAGGGCAATACCGTCTCCCTCGTGTCCGGCGGCCATAAAAAACCCTTCCAGGGACGGCACCGGTCCCAGGATGGGCAGGCCGTCCGGGGTATAGGGCCGGAGACCGGCAAAGGTCCGGATCACCTGAAGGTGTTTCAGGGCCGGCAGTACCTCAGTGGTCCGTGATATAATCCGGCGGATGCCCGACAGGGTGTTTTCTGTGCAAAACCCTGCAAATTCCCGGGTGGATCCCAGCAGCAGGTTTCCGTTGTCTGTCTGCTCCATGGACATGCCTTCTCCCTGTTCTGCGGCCAGGGACGGATCATATTTGACGGCAATGTATCCGGCTGAAATCATACAACTGGAAATCATGGGGCGCGCCGCCTGGGTCACCACGATCTGTCCCCGCCGCGGTGCGATGGGCAGGTCGATTTTTACCATCTGACAGATACGCCCTGCCCCGGCACCGGCGGCATTGACCACGATATCAGCTGGAATATCCCCCTGTGTGGTGGCAACCCCTGTCACCCGGTTGTTTTGGGTGTGAATTCCCAGCACCTTGGTCCGGGTCAGGATCCGGGCATGATTTTTTTTCGCACCCAGTGCAAACCCCAGCGTCAGATTGATGGGATTAACTCTTGCATCCAGGGAAGACCAGGTGGAGCCGTAAATATCAGGAGATAAAAACGGTTCCGCCGCCAGGGTTTGTTTTGCATCCATCAGGCAGACTTCCAGGCCGATATCCTTTTGTTCCCTGACAAATTTTTCCATGGCCGGATATTGTGCCGGGGTCTGGATGACCACCCGGCCCCCGGTCTGCCTGAACTCGATGTCCACAGGCAGCTCTTTTTTCAAAAAATGAAACCGCTTCAGGCTTTCCATGGCCAGACCCAGGTGGATGCCGGGCTTTTTGGACTGCATGAACACCAGGCCGTCGCAGGCCCCGGAGCTCCCGGATGCCAGGTCATGGGATTCGATAAGAGTGACCCGGGCCGCTTTTTTTGCCAGGTGCCAGGCAATGGAAGTGCCGATGACACCACCGCCGATGATCACAATT
Organism: Desulfotignum phosphitoxidans DSM 13687; assembly: GCF_000350545.1. Lineage (GTDB taxonomy): Bacteria > Desulfobacterota > Desulfobacteria > Desulfobacterales > Desulfobacteraceae > Desulfotignum > Desulfotignum phosphitoxidans. The sequence goes on along the minus strand of NZ_APJX01000003.1, from coordinate 100,253 downwards.
TGAAAAATTCCGGAACCCATGGGGTTTACGCCTCTTTATCCCTGGCCATACTCAGGTGTTGTCAGTCACCGGATCCGTTGCCCGGGACCGCAGAAAAAGCCACACAAAAAACCCAACGATTGCCAGGGTTGCGGCTGCCAAAGTCACTGGCCGGCCCACCAGGTCCGGGTGGGCACAGAAAACAAACGCCCCGATGGCGGCAGCCGCCATGATGGTCCTTTGAAAGAGGCTCAGTATGGTAAAAAAATAGCCGGTGAGGGCGGCCGATAAAAACACAACGGCAATGAGCAGCACCAGCACCAGGGATATGATTTCCACCAGGGTTCCATTTAAAAGCAGTGCCGGGTTGTAAATAAAAATCAAGGGAATCAAAAATGCCACAATGGCCAGCTTAAAGGCCTCGAATCCGGTCTGCAGCGGCTTGGATCCGGCAATGGACGCGGCACAATACGCAGGGATGCACACGGGTGGCGTGACTTCCGCCAGGATGGCACAGTAAAAAACCAGCAGATGGGATGCCAGAAGATCCGTACCCAGGGTCACCAGGGCCGGGCCTCCGATGGTCACGGCGATGATATAGGCCGGGGTACAGGGCATGCCCATGCCCAGAATCAAAGAGGTTCCCATGATCAGCACCAGGGCCGGCAGCAGAAATCCCCCGGACCAGTGGTTGATCACCGTGGCAATGCCCAGGGCCAGCCCGGTATGAGTGACGATTGCCACCACCATGCCGGCACCGGCACAGGCCAGGGCAATCATGATCATCTTCTGCCCGGCCGATTTCAAGGCTTCAAACAGCCTGACCGGCGTCATGGCGGTTTTCTTTTTAAAAAAACTGATGACAAACGAACTCACGATCGCACCCATGGCCCCCATGAAAACCGAATACCCCATCAGCAACATGGCCACCAGGCCGACGATGGGAAGCAGCAGATAAGTATCCCTGATAATGGTGGAAACAGGGACCAGCATGTCCTCTTCCTTCATGCCTTTTACATTGTCCTTGACCGCGATAAAATGGACCCGGATGATCAGGCTGGTGTAGTAAAGCAGGGCCGGCAGTGCTGCGGCGATACATACCTGCAGATAGGGGATGCCGGTGATTTCCGACATCACAAAAGCCCCGGCCCCCATGATGGGCGGCATGTACTGCCCGCCGCTGGAGGAAACCGCTTCCACGGCCCCGGCAAACTGGGGCCGAAACCCCAGCCGTTTCATCATGGGGATGGTAAAGGTGCCCGTGGCATAGACATTTGCCGCTGCCACCCCGCTGATGGACCCGAAAAAAGAACTGCTGATCACCGCGACTTTGGCGGGCCCGCCCCGGCTTCTGCCGGCCAGGCGGCACGCCAGGTCCGTGAAAAATTTCCCGGTCTGGGTGCTCTCCATAAAGGCCCCGAAGATGACAAACAGGGCCACAAACGTGGCGGAAATACCGGTGATGGCCCCATAGATGCCCGTATCTGTGATCAGGTACTGCATTTCTATGAGTTCTGACAGCGGCAGGGGTTTTGCAAAGAACACCCCACCCATATAGGGGGCTGCATACAGGTATGAAAGAAACACCACGATCAGAATGGTCATGGCCGGCACCACGGCCCGGCGGATCGCCTCGAGCAGCAGCAGAATGTTCAATCCCCCTAACACCATCTCCAGTGTGGTCAAAGGATCGATAAATTCCAGCCGCATGCTCAAGGCATCATTGTTCAGGATCAGATAAAAGGGCGGCAGCAGTGCCAGAATTGCCAGAATCCAGTCATAAAACGGAATCCGGTCAACCGGGGACCGCCGGGTGGCAGGAAACAGGATAAAAGCCATGGGCAGCAAAAACAGCAGATGAACTCCCCGCTGAATCCGTGGCTGCATGACCCCGAAGGTTGCCGTGTAAATGGCAAATACCGAGACCACGGTCAGCCATATGCCGATCACTGTTCCTTTCCATCCCCATAACTTTCTCACCCGGGCCGCTCCTTTTTTTTGCTTATTTCATGTATCCGGCTTCTTGATAATACTTTTCTGCGCCCGGATGCAGGGGAACCGCCACATTGGCCCATCCCTGTTCCGGGATAAAGGTCTGGTTGGCGTTGTTGATGGCATGCAGTTCCTCCACCTGTTCACATAAAATCCGGGTGATGGTATATGCCACAACATCAGACACATGGCTGCCGATCAACAGTTCGCCCGTACTCACCACGGTAGATACATCCGTTGCCTGGCCCTTGTAGGTATCCGAAGGGATAATCTGTTTTCCCGAAGCGGTGGGCAGGGTTCCCAGGTCATCGGCCAGGGTATCGATGCACTCGTTTGAAACCGAAAGAAGGGTGCTGGAACGGCTGACCATCATCTCGGTGATGGCTGCGGCCGGCAGAGCCAGATGGGTAAAGACGAAATCCACATGCCGGTCTTTGTAAAGGCTGATCATGTCGGCATACCCGGCCTGAAATATCTTGCCGCCCGCCTTATCGATGTCCTGGGAAGAAATCCCGTGAAAATTAAGGATATTTTCGATCAACGGCAGGTCCGATGTCCCTTTCATGGGCATGGCCACCTTGATGGCCTTGCCGGCTTTGACCATGTCCGCCATTTCAGACAGGGTCTGGATGCCCTGGTCCCGGCCTGACACAAAATGGATATAATAGGTGCCGAAAATGCCTCCCATGGATCTGACATTCGGATTGGCAGTTTTAAACAATGGCGCCATCCCCTTAAATGCCATTTTATCCACAAACGTAATTCCCCATCCTAAGTCATCCTTGCCGCTGGATACCCGAACCGGATTCACCACCCCGCCGCCCGGCACCACCTTTAAGATGAGTTTGGGCTCGGCTTCCGTGATCATCCTGGCAATACCGCCTGCCTGGACATACCAGCCGCCGCCCACACCGCCGGCTACCCAGGTCAAGGTGGCCGGTGTCGTCAACTGGGTATCATCAGACATACCCGCACTCGGCAGCACCAGCAAACACACCATAAATAACATTGTCAGACCGATCTTCGCTTTTTTCATCTCTTTTTCCTTTCCCATAAAATTTACCATCTCATATGATATACCCGGACTATCTGCCGGATTATCCCATGGATCGCGCTGCCCGTCAGGGCATGGCCGTCAACTTCGTGCCCTTCGTGGTTTTTAAAAAATAAAATCAATGTGAATCCATCCGGATATCAGCCATAACCGGCTGAATTTATGATTCGTTAAGATTGATTTTGGCCTGTTTGGCATCCGGAAAACCCTTGACAACGTTTATTTCATTAACTATTTAATTAATTATTTTATAAAATATATTCCACTACCAAAACCAGTGCGGCGTGTCAAGTTTTTTTGCCCGGGCTCACGATGAGGACATAATATGGTGCAGACACAAACAACCCAGAACAAATCGGATCTGACATTCAAAGCATATATGGCGATCCGGCAGATGCTGTTCTACAATGAAATTCAGCCGGGCCAGAAAATCAAATACAAGGACCTGGCCACACGAATCGGGGTCAGCATGACGCCGGTGATCCAGGCATTGAAGTGGCTGGAATTTCATAACATCGTCCGGCATGAATCCAACAAAGGCTATTATATCAATGAAGTCAGCGTCAAGGAAATCACGGAAGTCTATGACACAAGGCTGCTTCTGGAAGTGTCTCTGGTTCCGGGTATCATCGGGCATCTGAATGACCAGGGGATCAGAAAGCTGGCAGCCACCCTTGACGACTACAAGGCAGCCGTGGCTGAAGACAATTACCATAAGCGGATCATGACGGACATGAAATTTCACATGACCCTGGCCGCGCTTTCAAAATGCCACATACAGGTAAAAATGCTCCAGGAACTGTTTGATATTTTATTGCTGCGGTATAATCAGAATCTTTTTTACCTGAGCATGACCGGCACATCCCTGGCAGAGCATGAAGATATTTTCAACAGCATCAAAAAACGGGATCAGGTCCGGCTGGAAGCATCATTGAAGTTTCATGTGGACACAGTCAGAAACCATATCACCAAAGGGATGAGCCGGCTGGTTCCAGACAAAAAAGAGTCTTTCTGAGGTCATCAGATCCAATGGACCGGTATTGACACACTCCAGGCAGGATCTCTGAGGCCAGGACTTGCACAATTTGCCGATATTGATTACACTTGTCCCAAATGAAAACAAAACGAAATTACCGGGGTAAACGCCCCCGGCGAAAACCAGAAAACAGACCCGCCATGAAGCCCGGTGCGGACAAAGGACTCAAACGCGTCTTTGAAAAGATCGGGGTACCTGACGACAAACCCTTTACACCGGATCCGTTCCAGATCGAAGCCATTGAAGCTGTTCAGGAAGCAGACTGCCTGGTGACCGCTCCCACAGGGGCCGGCAAGACCTGGATTGCCGAGGAAGCCACCCGGAACTGCCTGGCCAAAAAAGGCCGGATCTGGTATGCCACCCCGCTCAAAGCCCTGACCAACTCCATCCATGCCCGGTTTTCCCAGCTGTTCGGTGAAGAAAATGTCGGCATTCTCACCGGTGATATCAAGGAAAATGCCGATGCCGACGTGATCATCGGCACCACGGAAATCCTGAGAAACCAGCTCTACGATGCCATGTACACCGGAGAAGACCTGAACTGCGACCTGATCATCCTGGACGAGGCCCATTACTTAGGGGATGCGGAACGCGGCGTGGTGTGGGAAGAGATCATGATCTATCTGCCGGTGCGCATACCTTTGCTTTTGCTGTCCGCCACCATCGGCAACCCGGACCAGATCGCCGGCTGGCTGACCGCCATCCGGGGCCGCACCTGCCGCATCGTGGAAAACAAACGGCGGCCCGTGCCGTTGCACCCCATATTTCTGCATCCTTCCGGCACGTTGTACCCGCTGCTTAAAAAGACCGCCGGGCCGGGTGAAGCCAGGCTTCATGATAAAGTGTACAAGTTTGCCAGCATCAAAAAACCGCCGGTCCTGGCGCCGCCGGGACGACTGCCCGATTTCGGGGATATCCTGACGCTCATGGAGCGGTATGACCTGTTGCCGGCCATCTTTTTTTTAAAATCCCGGGCTGAATGCGACAATGCCCTGAAACTGTGCCGCAATGATCTGCTCAACAAAACACCGCAAAAAAAAGCGGCCCTGAAAGCGACCATTGAGGAACTGGTGGCAGGCAATCCCCACCTGGCCGCCCACCCCCACCGCCGGGACCTGGAAGAAAAAGGCTGTGCCGCCCACCACAGCGGGCATCTGCCCGCCTGGAAAGTGGTGGTGGAGACGTTGATGGCCAAAGGACTGCTCAATGCCATGTTTGCCACTTCCACGGTGGCGGCAGGCGTCAACTTTCCGGCCCGGTCCGTGGTGATTCTGAATTCCGACCGGTTCAATGGTGTGGATTTCCAGACGTTAAGCCCCAGTGAATTTCAGCAGATGGCCGGCCGGGCCGGCCGCCGGGGCATGGACAATATCGGATTCGCCCTGGTGCTGCCCGGCAAGTTCATGGATCTGAAGGGCATTGCCGGCCTGGTGAACGCTCCGGCTTTGAATGTGGACAGCCAGATCAAAATCGATTTTTCCATGGTACTGAACCTGTTGCTTTCACACACGCCGGAACAGGTGAGAACGCTTTTGGACCACTCGTTTGCCTCTTACCTGATCGCAGCCGGCGAAAAACGGTCCAAAGCGGCCAGAAAGCGGTTCGGCCAGGACCTGGCTTTGTTGTGGAACGATTTTCTGGCACACATGGATTTTCTGGCAAATGAAGGATTCATCACCCGGGACGGGAACCTGACCGAGGACGGTTTGTGGGCTTCCAAGCTCAGAATCGACTCGCCGCTGCTGGTAGCCCAGGGCATCCGGGAAAACCTGCTGCCGGACCGGGATCCGGCCCTGCTGGCTGCCATTATGGCCGCGTTTGTCAATGAAAAAGAATTCAAAGATGACCCGCTGGTTGAAGGCGCCCTGCCCAAACGACTTAAACAAGGCTTTCTGGAGATTCGCAAAGGATTGAAACCCTTTGCACTGAAACTGCTGTCCAGCGGTTTTTCCGCGCCCAACCTGTTTGTCCAGCCCGCGGTTCTCATGTATGGCTGGGCCCATGACACGCCCTGGGACGAACTGATGACCGGATCCGATTACGCGGAAGGGGATTTTGCCCGGCTGATTCTGCGCACAGCCGAAAACCTGCGTCAGATCGCCAAAATTGGCGACAGCTTTCCCAACGTGGCCAGAACGGCGGCTGAAGCCGTGGACATGATTCTCAAAGAACCGGTGATCACCCAGTACCATTAAATTTCCGTCAAGGAGACTGCATGACCGAAGATACCAAAAAAGTGATCTATTCCATGATCCATGTAAGCAAGTTCCATGGCAAGCGCCAGGTGCTCAAAGATATTTCTCTGTCTTATTTTTACGGCGCTAAAATCGGTGTCCTGGGCCTCAACGGCTCGGGCAAAAGCTCGCTGCTGAAAATCATGGCCGGCAAGGACACGGAATTTTCCGGTGAAACCATTTTATCCAAAGGCTACACCATCGGATTTCTGGAGCAGGAACCCCTGGTGGATTCGTCCAAAACCGTCCGGGAGGTGGTGGAGGAAGGGGTTCAGGAAACTGTGGATCTTTTGGCGGCATATGAAAAGATTTCCGAACAGTTTGCCGAGCCCATGTCCGAAGAGGAGATGGACCAGCTCATCGAACGTCAGGGAAAGGTACAGGAACAGCTGGATCACCTGGATGCCTGGGACCTGGACGCCCGGTTAAAGATGGCCATGGATGCCCTGCGGTGTCCGCCCGAAGACACGCCGGTCAGCGTGATTTCCGGCGGAGAGAAACGCCGGGTGGCTTTATGCCGGCTGCTGCTGTCCAAACCGGACATCCTTTTGCTGGACGAGCCCACCAACCATCTGGACGCGGAATCCGTGGCCTGGCTGGAACAACATCTGAACCGGTACGAGGGCACCATTATCGCCGTGACCCATGACCGGTATTTTCTGGACAATGTGGCCGGCTGGATCCTGGAACTGGACCGGGGCGAAGGCATTCCCTGGAAAGGCAACTATTCTTCCTGGCTGGATCAGAAAGCAAAACGCCTGGCCACGGAGCAGAAAGGCGAAAGCAAGCGCCAGAAAACCCTGGAACGGGAACTGGAATGGATCCACCTGTCCCCCAAGGGCCGGCGCACCAAATCCAAGGCCCGGATCAAAGCCTATGAAGACCTGCTCAAAAAAGATGCCGGACAGCAGGAAAAAGAGATGGAGATCTTTATTCCCCCCGGACCCCGTCTGGGGGACAAGGTGATTGTGGCGGATCATGTGACCAAGGCGTTTGAAGACAAACTGCTGGTGGAAGACATGAATTTTGTGATCCCGCCGGGGGCTGTCGTGGGTGTGGTGGGTCCCAACGGTGCCGGCAAAACCACGTTGTTTGAAATGATCACGGGCAAAGAATCACCGGATGCCGGTAAAATTGAACTGGGCCAGAGCGTGAAGCTGGCCTATGTGGATCAGGACCGGGATTCTCTGGATCCGGACAAAACCATTTTTGAAGTCATCTCCGGCGGCAATGACCCATTGATCATCGGCGGAAGGGAACTTAACGCCCGGGCCTATGTGGGCAAGTTCAACTTTTCCGGCACAGACCAGCAGAAAAAAGTGGCGGATCTGTCCGGCGGGGAACGCAACCGGGTGCACCTGGCCTGCATGCTCCAGCAGGAAGCCAATGTGCTGCTTTTGGACGAACCCACCAATGACCTGGATGTCAACACCATGCGGGCCCTGGAAGAAGCAGTGGAAAATTTTGCGGGCTGTGCCGTGATCATCAGCCATGACCGGTGGTTTCTGGACCGCATTGCCACCCATATTCTGGCCTTTGAAGGAGACAGCAAAACCGTGATGTTTGACGGGGCATATTCCGATTATGAAAAAGACCGCAAAAAGCGGCTGGGCATCAAGGCGGATGCACCGACGCGCATCAAATACCGCCAGCTGATCCGATAGCGCCTTTGTCTGATGCCCATGAAACGACCCGGACCGGCGGCCCACCCATTGTTTGTGATCCACAGCGCCGTGCTGCTGTTCGGTTTGTCCGGGCTGTTCGCCAAATTCATTGATGCCAGCCCGTTGTATATCGTTCTGGGCAGAACCTTGTTCGCTGCTATGGCCTTGGGTGTTTACGCCCGGCTGTTTTCCGGCACAAAACTGTCTGCCGTTCCGGGCCGGGCCACGGGTTTGTTCATTTTGCAGGGGGCGCTGCTGGCCGTGCACTGGTATTTTTTCTTTCTGTCGATTCAGCTCTCCAGCGTGGCTGTGGGCCTGGTCACTTTTTCCACATTTCCGTTGTTTGTCACGTTTATGGAACCTCTGGTATTTAAAGAACCTCTGGACCGCCGGGATATTTTAACGGCCCTGGTGGTATTTTTTGGTATCTGTTTGGTCATCCCGGAACCCGACCTGTCCAACCGGGTCACGCTGGGGGGGTTTTACGGCATTCTATCCGGCCTGACTTTTGCCATCCTGGCCCTGGTGAACCGCAGAAACGTGCGCCTGTCAGATCCCGTGGCCGTGGCATTTTATCAGAACCTGTTTGCGGCCCTGTGCCTGGTGATTCCCGTCTTCCTGATCCGGCCTAAGGCAATGGTGGCGGCATCGGATCTGCCGGCCCTGGTTTTTTTAGGGGTGGTGTGCACGGCCCTGTCCCACACCCTGTTCATCAGTTCCCTTAAAAAGATAAGGGCCCAGACCGCCTCGGTGATCACGGGGCTGGAACCGGTGTACGGCATTATTCTCGCGTTTTTTCTTCTTAAAGAAATTCCCACATTTTCCACATTGATCGGTGGCGGAATCATCATCGGGGCATCCATTGCCGCCGGGTATCTGGCATCACCCAAAAAGCCAACCTTTCCGAAATCATAACAGGGGGCACAATGAAAAAACTGGAACAAGGCACATTTCTGACCATGCTGGTCCTGGTGACGGCTGTTTTTTTCTTTCTGCTCAAACCGTTTTTCGGCGCCGTGTTCTGGGCCTGTGTCATCGGGCTGGTGTTTGCCCCGCTGTACCAGCGATTTTTAAAATTATGGAAAAACAGGGCCACTTTTGCGGCCCTGTCCACCCTGGTGGTGGTCATCACCATCGGGGTGATCCCGGCCGTGTTCGTCACCGTCTCTTTTTTCCAGGAAGGTGCGGCCCTGTACCAGCGCCTGCAAACCGGTGACATTAATATCGGAGAGCGAATCGAGCAGATCCGCCAGGCGTTTCCAGCCATCCAGAGCCTGATGGACCGGTTCAACCTGGACCTGTCCACGTTCAAATCCCAGCTGTCCAATGCCGCCGTCACGGTCAGTCAGTTCATCGCCCAGAATGCCGTGCAGTTCGGTCAGAATGCGGCCCAGTGGTTTGTCAGCCTGGGCCTGATGCTGTATCTGGCTTTTTTCATGCTCAAAGACGGGACAGATCTGGTGGCCCAGCTGACCCGGGCGTTGCCCCTGGGAGACGAACGGGAACGCCTGCTGTTTTCCAAATTTGCGGAAGTCACCCGGGCCACGATCAAAGGGAATCTGGTGGTGGCAGTCATACAGGGCGGCCTGGGAGGGATCATCTTCTGGATACTGGGTATTCCGGCCCCGCTGTTATGGGGAGTGGTCATGACCCTGCTGTCTTTGATTCCCATGGTGGGTGCCGGCCTGGTCTGGGTGCCGGTCGCCATTTATCTGTTTGCCGTGGGCAGCTGGATTCAGGGCCTGGTTCTCACGGGATTCGGGGCCGGGGTGATCGGACTGGTGGATAATTTTCTGCGGCCCATCCTGGTGGGCAGAGACACCAAACTGCCGGATTACCTGGTGCTGCTGTCCACTCTGGGGGGATTTGTGTGGTTCGGCATCAACGGATTTGTCATCGGACCCCTGCTGGCCTCGCTGTTCGTGGCGTTCTGGGAGATCTTTATCCGGGATTTCAACACCCCTGAAGAGACGGAATGATTTATCCCCAAAACTTTTCCAAAATAAACTGACATAGACCAAGCCTGGCAACCAGTCCATAAATAGATGGGCAGAATCTGAATCATTTATGCAGTTTCATAATGACGGCAGCTTTGATAAAGCTTTGAGGGCGATAGTTCCAGACCATGGGGCCAGGCAAGTGCCCCGACATCGATAAAAAACCGTTTGAAAAATGACTCATCGTGTAACGGCTCCAGCAAGGAGCCTTTTTGCTGAATCAGTTTTTTTCCGTCAAAAAAGCCTGTTTTTCCGTCGGAAAAGCAAAGTTCGATCTGAAAGTCACCTGAATATGTCGCTCTGGTAATTTTAATCATCATAATCTGCTCCCGGGATCCTTTCCAAAGGATGCACCATAATGTCAACTTGAAATCTTTTTTATTCTGATCTACCGCACATACACCAGGCCCGGCAGCCAGGTGGCGATGGCCGGCCACATGGCCACGATGAACAAGCCCAGCAGCTGTAGCAGGACAAAGGGAATGATGCCCCGGTAGATATGACCGGTTTTAATCTGGGGCGGGGTCACCGCTTTAAGGTAAAACAGGGAAAACCCGAACGGCGGGGTCATGAAAGAGGTCTGCAGGTTGATGGCCAGCAGCACGCAGATCCATAACGGATCAAAGGCGAAATCATCCACCAGGATGGGCACCAGCACGGGCACATGGATGAAAATGATCTCGATGAAATCCAGGACAAACCCGATCAGAAAGATCACGCCCATGACAATGAGCAGCACCACCCATTTGTTGTGGGCATGGGCGATATCCATGAGAAACCCGCGGATCAGCTCATCCCCGTATAACTCCCGAAACGTGAGCCCGAATGCGTTGGCCCCCACCAGAATGATGAACACCATGCTGGTGAGCCGGGTGGTGGTGCGGGACACCTCTTTAAGAATATCCAGGTTGAACCGCCGGTTCCAGACTGCCAGGGCCACGGCCCCCACACACCCCACGGATGCGGCTTCCGTGGGAGAGGCGATGCCCGCGAAAATAGAGCCCAGCACCGCCGTGATCAGCACCAGGGGCGGCACCAGGGCCCGCATGGTTTTTTTCCACAACTGGCGGGCATCCGGCACCTGGCCGTCCGCCAGAGTGATGACCGGGGCCATGTCCGGTTTGATCAAGGCCGCAATGAAAATATAGGCCATGTACAGCAGCACCAGGAGCAGCCCGGGCAACAGCGCTGCCATGAACAGATCTCCTACCGGGATCTGGACAATGGTGGCCAGCAAGACCAGCACAATGGAGGGCGGAATGATCTGCCCCAGGGTGCCGGAGGCGGCCACCGTGCCTGCGGACAGCTCCGGCTGGTACCCGTGCCGCAGCATGGTGGGCACGGCCAGCAGTCCCATGGTCACCACCGTGGCCCCGACAATACCGGTGGAGGCCCCCAGCAATGCGCCGACCACCACGGCGCTGATGGCCAGCCCGCCCCGGATGCGGTGGAACACCAGCCCCATGGTTTCCAGCAGCTCTTCAGCCAGACCGGATTTTTCCAGGGTCACCCCCATGAACACAAACAACGGCACCGCGATCAGCACCACATTGTTGATGGCCCCCCAGATCCGCATGGGCAACAGCTCGAAATATCCCCATCCTCCGCCGATCCATCCGAAACACATGGCCGTGCCGATCAGGGTGAACGTAACTGGAAAGCCGGCCATCAACAGAATCGTGAGCGCCAGGAACATCCATCCGGCCAGGTATTCAGATCCCATTACCGGACATCCTTTTCTTTGTCAGCACAAGGCGGGGTCAAAAGAATGCCTAAATTCCGGATAAACATGGACACCCCCTGAAACAGGAGCAGCAAAAATCCCAAAGGCACACAGGATTTGATAATGAAGCGGAACGGAATCCCCCCGGGATCCGGGCTGCCTTCCATAAAGACGAACGCCTCCCGGGCAAACCCGAATGAGGTGTAAATGATAAGGATTGCCCCGGGAAACAGGAAAAAAAGACACCCCAGCACATTGATCCACGCCTGGCCCCGTTCCGACAGCCGCTGGTATACGACATCCACCCGCACATGCTGGTCATACAAAAGGGTGTAACCGGCGCCCATCAGAAAAATGAACCCGAACAGGTGCCATTCCAGTTCCTGGGTAAACACAAAACTGGTGTTGGCGGCATACCGCATGACCACATCGATGAAAACAACCGCCACCAGCAGTACCACCACCCAGGAGACCAGTCGGCCGATCCACTCGTTGCAGACATCTATTCTGGCGGCGATTGTTTCAAGAAAAGGACCGATCTGCATCGATGCTTATCCCTTCAACGGATATTGGTCGGCCAGTGTTTCATAATAGGGCTTTTCAGAAATTTCTCCCCAGGGTCCGATCAGTTTCTGGAATTTCTGGAAGCTGTCATTGACTTTTTCAGCCATGGGATCGGAGGCGGCGATTTCGGCAACGGCATCCTTTGAATGGGATTTCAGCTCAGCCAGCACCGAGTCCGGCAACCGGACCACATCGACTTTGTGCACATTGATCAGCTCATCTAAAGCCCGGCCGTTTCCAAAATTAAACCCCTGGGTGGTCCAGTTGCTGACCTGGGCACAGGCGGCATCCAGAATGGCCTGAAAATCAACGGGCAGCTCTTCATAGGCTTTTTTGTTGAACACAAACTCCACAAACGGACCGGTTTCATGCCAGCCCGGGTAGTAATAGTATTTAGCAACCTTGTAGAATCCCATGAGCTGGTCATGAAGCGGGCCGATCCATTCGGTGGCATCGATGACGCCGCGCTCCAGGTTGGTGAAAATCTCACTGGCCGGACACAGAATCACCGTGGCCCCCATTTTGGCCATTACCTTGCCGCCCAGCCCGGGAATCCGCATTTTCAGCCCTTTGAAATCCTCGGCTGTCTCGATTTTCTTGTTGAACCAGCCGGCCATCTGGGGCCCGGTACTGCCGCCCGGACGGGGAATGACCCCAAAGGGCGCATAGGTTTCCTCCCACAGCTGAAGCCCGCCCCCGAATTCATACCAGGCAGCCATGCCGGCCGCATTGAGACCGAAAGGCACCGCGGCAAACCACTGGGCTGCCGGGGCCTTGCCCGCCTGGTAATAGCCGACGCCCGATCCCGCCTGAACGGTCGTTCCTTTCTGAACAGCATCAAAGGTCTGCAACGGGGGCACCAGTTCTCCGCCGGCAAACACCTTGATCTTGAACTGACCGTCGCTCATCAATTCCACTTTTTTGGCCAGAAGTTCTGCCGCATCCTGGAGATACGGCAGTTTCGGGGGCCAGGTCGTCACCATTTTCCATCGAATCTGTTTTTTGGCATGTACGGCCGGTGCATGAATCAAACTCCCCGCAGTCACTGCAGCGACACTGCCGATAGCGGCTTTTTGTAAAAACTGTCTTCGTTCCATGGCATCTCCTTAGATTTGGGGTGAACAAACAACCTGTGATGCGACAATACAGTTATGGTGTAGCTGTTTCAATTCAGATATAGCCAGCCATTTGTGCCAAGTCAACCTAATAATTGCCAACACCTGTTTAAATGGTTTACAATTTTAAAATCGTTCTTATCATTATCCTAATCGAATAATGCACAAAAATTCAAAAATTCAGTGACACAGCCAACAATAAATTATTTTTGTTTTTTTCGAAATCATTGAATGTTAGCTGTCTGTAAAAACGTACATTAACACATCGCAATCAGGAGACCCAAAAAATGAAAAAAAATTTACTTACCGTTATGTTTATTGCCGTGCTTGTCAGTCTTTTTTCCTGCACGGCCATGCAAAGCCAACAGGGACAGGGGACCGCTGTCGGCGCGGGCGTCGGTGCAGGCGTCGGTGCCGCCCTCGGGCAGGTGATCGGCGGAGACACAGAAGCCACGCTGATCGGTGCCGGGATCGGTGCGGCATTGGGCGGCCTGGCAGGTAACCAGATCGGACGTTACATGGACAACCAGGAGCAGGATCTGCGCAGCGCCATTGCCACATCAGAATCTGCCAGCATCTCCAGAGACCAGGATGTTTTGCGGGCCACGTTTAAAGGAGAAGCTTTTTTTGAGTATGATAAAAGCACATTGCTGCCCGGTGCCCAGGCAGAATTGCGGCGGATCGCGGATATCATGAACAAATACCCCCAGACCATCATCGAAGTGGGCGGGCATACCGACACCCGGGGATCAGACGAATACAACCTGCGCCTGTCCGAGCAACGGGCCCAGGCCGTTAAAAACGAACTGATCCGCAACGGCGTGCTGGAACAGCGGATCAAAGCAGTGGGATATGGGGAATCGCGCCCCATATCCTCTGACCATGCCATGAACCGTCGGGTTGAAATCACCATTATACCCATCCGGCAGGGGTAACGTCATCCTGGCATTCAATACCGGCCTAAAACCCGGAAGGTTTCTGTTTTTTCTTCCAGCAGGCCGCGCATGGGTGCCAGTTCGTTTTTTTCAATATCGGCCTCCAGGTCCGCATAGAACATGTATTCCCAGGGTTTGCCGTGAATGGGCCGGGACTCCAGCTTCACCAGGTTGACGTCATATTTACTGAAGATTTTCATGACCTCAAACAGGGCGCCCGGCTTATTGCCCGTGGAAAAAATCACCGAGGTTTTGGCGACTTTTTTGCGGCCTTTGTATTCTTTGGCAATCACGGCAAACCGGGTGTAATTGCGGGGGTCATCCTCGATGGATTCATCCAAAATCTGCATGTCAAACATCTTTGCCGCCATGGTGGACGCAATGGCGGCAAAGCCTGCATCATTTGAATCCTTTACCTGCTTGACCGCCTGGGACGTGGCGGCCACGGGTATCCGTTCCATCCAGGGATACTGGTCCAGGTAGTTTGAACACTGGGTCAGGGCCGGGGGCGGGGCCAGGACCTGTTTGATATTATCTTTGACCGCCCCCTTGTGGGCGATCAGGGCATGCTGAATCCGGATGGTGATCTCTCCGATGATTTTCAGATCATACTCCTGGAGCAGGTCAAAATTTTCGTGGATGGAACCGGACAATGAGTTTTCCAGGGGAATCACCCCATATTCCGCCCTGCCCGCTGCCACGGCTGCAAAAATTTCTTTAAACCCCTTCATGGGAACCGGGGTGATATCATCCCCGAAATAGGCCAGGGCCGCTTTATGGCTGTAAGCCCCGAACTCGCCGATAAAAGCGGCGGTTTTGACTGCGTTTTCATCCAGGTCATGGATCAGTTCCGATTTTTTCAGATAATCAAAATCCAGCTGCTTGCCCACCACCGGCGCAATGGTATAAATGTCGCGCATCAGTCGGCCGAACTGCTCGGGATACAGGCTCTGGGGTCCGTCGGACAACGCATTGTCCGGATCATGGTGCACCTCGATCATCAGGGCATCGGCCCCGGCGGCCACGGCAGCCCGGGCCATGGGGCTGACTTTTTCCCGGATCCCCGTGGCATGGCTGGGATCGATGACAATGGGCAGATGGGTGAGCTTTTTGAGCACGGGAATGGCGGACAAATCAAGGGTGTTCCGGGTATAGGGCTCAAAGGTGCGGATGCCCCGCTCACATAAAATAATGTCGGTGTTTCCGCCGGCAGCAATGTATTCCGCCGACATGAGCCATTCCTGGATGGTGGCGGCCAGACCTCTTTTGAGCACCACGGGTTTTTTCATTTTCCCCACACATTTGAGCAGCTCGAAATTCTGCATATTCCTGGCACCGATCTGGACCACATCCACATATTGTTCCATCAGATCTGCCTGGGACGGTGAGGTCATCTCCGTGACCACTCCCAGGCCGGTTTCTTCCCGGACCCTGGCCAGAATTTTCAACCCTTCTTCTTCCAGACCCTGGAAGGAGTATGGAGAGGACCGGGGTTTGTATGCCCCGCCCCGGAACAGCACGGCCCCATACCGTTTCACCTGTTTTGCAATGGTCATGGCCTGGTCCAGGCTTTCCACGGCACAGGGGCCGGCAATCACCACAATGCGGTCCCCGCCCACCACCACGTTGTTGATGGCCACCCGGGTGTCTTGGGTCTTGAATTCCCGGCTCACCAGCTTGTGGGAGGTGGACACGGGCAATACCTGAACAATGCCCGGTACGCCCAGGTAATCTTCCGGTTTCCGGGACCCTTTTTTTACAATGCCGATCACCTTCTGACCGGCGTCCGTGATGGTGCAGCTGATGCAGCCGTCTCTTTCCAGCAGGGTTTGAACACCGGATTCCTGGTCCGGGGTGATCTGTGTGTCCAGAATGAGTTTCATGTTTGCTTTCTCCTTGTTGTAATGGCAGCCCCGTGTCGGGGTGTTTCCTGCCTGTAAAAAAAACAAAAGGGCTTCAGGATTTTTTCCCGAAGCCCTTAAAAAAACACAAAAGCCCCGGGTGGCTTATCTTGTCCACCCGGGGCTTTATTCTTCTCAATTATTCAATAAAGCATTACACCGGATGAACGCTCCTAAAAAAGAAGAAGCGTCCAAAATTAAATATAAACTGGGGTGTCATGCGCTGGATCATGCCGTGTTCCGATCTAAATGTTTGTTTCGTACTGATGATCGCTTCCTGTCTACAGTCCTTTTTCACGCTTGTCAACAAAAAAATGTTTTTTCAGGGCAGGCAAGTTGTTTTACCACGAAGGACACGAAGAGCACGAAGGAAGGACTTCTTCGTGCTCTTCGTGTCCTTCGTGGTTTTTAAAAAAGCACCGCCATGTAATGCCATCCGTTTCAATATCTTCCGGCCTGAAATGACCCCGAGCAGGATTGCTCAAATTATTAATTTTACAAATATTTGTAAAATTAATAATTTACTCTCCAAGGGTATCGTCATCATATAAATCCAGATCCGGATAGTATTTTTTTGCACATTCCCGGCAGATTCCATGGCTGAGCTGGGCCTCGGAATGGTCCCGGATATAGGTTTCCAGCTGGTTCCAGTAACCGTCGTCATCCCTGATTTTCTTGCAGTGGGAACAGATGGGAATAATGCCCCGCAAGGTTTTGATCTCGGACAGGGCCGTTTCCAGGTCCCGGGTGCGTTCTTTGACCCGCTGTTCCAGCTCCTGGTTGGCTTTTATGATCTCTGCCTGCTGCTGCTGGATGGCGGCGGACATCGCCTCCATATGGCGGGCCAGGTCTCCGAGTTCATCTTTTGATCTGACATCGATCCGGTCCACCTGACGTCCTTTGGCAATGGCAGAGGCAGCCCGGCCGATGGTCCGGACGGGATTGACAAAAAACCGTCTCAACATCAAAAGAATGATCAGAATCAACAGGCCGGCACTGCCAACGGCAATGCCGGTGGTCGCCATCTGAATCTGACGTTCCGCCGCATGGAGCACCTCATGATCCATGGCAAAGAACACCACCCAGTTCCATGGGGAAAATACCCGGACCACATACATGGTTTCAATGTCATCGTCATACACATGCCCGTCATTGTCCACAGAGGAAAGCTTCCCTTTTATAACGGCCCGGGCAACCGGTCCCCACACCGGTTCCATATTCTGACCGCTGTTTTCCTTTGAACAGAACACCAGTTCCCCCTGACCATCCATGATAAACAGGTGAGACGTATCCGCGATTTTCATTGCCCTGCCCGCCGCAAACACCTGATTTTGATATGCGGCGACAAAGGATGGTATGGCATTCAGCCCGTTGGTTTTCAGCAGATCATGATGCCGGTCGATATCCTGCATATATGAATCGATAATGGTATCCATATACAGAAACGCAGATTGGTGGAGATTTTCTCCGGTTTTTTTCATGGACCACAGTCCCAGGACAAAAAGGCTGCACAACACCAGCGGAATGATGCCTATAGTAATCTTTGTCTGCAGTTTCATTTCAATCCAGTTTCTTGTTTCTTGTCATCTGTATACATGGTTTCCGGCAAGGGCCAGGATATCCGGCGGCACCACGATATTCAGGTTCAGGGCCGTGGTCAGGTTGATGCCCAGCTGGAACCGGGCAGGTGCTGTCACGGGGATGGTGCCCGGATCCGCCCCCTTCAGGAACGCTGCCACAAAATTGGCCGCCTCCCGGCCCCCGGCTTCCAGATCCGGGGTGATGTGCAGCAACGCACCCATTTTCACGCTGTCCATGGTCTGGCCCATGGCCACGGGCACGGTTGAGCGCTCCAGCAGCAGCCGGGTGTAGTCCGGGTGTTCCCCCAGGGGCCCCTGGGGTTCCCACCAGAAATCGACCCGGTCTGACAGGGTCTGAACCCCTTTGGCAGCTGCCGCCAGCATGACGGGCATGCCGTCCGGTCCTTTTTCATACATGACGTCATGGACGGCGAACCGGAAATGGTTTTCCTGTGCCGCGATGGTTTTCAATTGCCGGATATCCCCCATGGCAGACGGGTATGTGGAATGGATATACCCGAACACCACGGGCCTGTCCGGCGGCACGGTCTGGGTGACCAGGCGCATGATAAGATCGGTGCGTACCTTTGCCGGCACGGTGAACACCCTGCCGGTCACATTCGTACCCGTGGGTTCCCCGATTTTCTGGATCAGCCCGGCCCCCACCGGGTCAGACACCTGGAAAAAGAAGATGGGAACCCCCGTGTCTTTGAACACGGTCACGGCAGCCTGGGAAGCCAGGGTGGCTATGGTGGCCACGACGTCGGGCCGGCCCTTTTTCAGGATTTTTTTCAGCTGATTTTCAGCAAACTGCCGGTCCCCGTTGGCCCGGATGGTGATCAGATCGATGTCGATACCGCTTTGCTCCCCGATCTGCTCCAGCCGGTCCACAAAATGGGTCAAATGGGTTTCACATGCCGGCAGCTGCATGGTGACCACCACCACCACCTGCCTGACATCTCTGGCTGCTGCATAAAACGGCATCAGCAGCCAGCAGAGGATACCTGCCGTTACCAGTATCCAAATATTTATTTTACACGCCCGCCTGTTCATAATCCTGTCCTCCCCTGCCCTTTTTCCATTTGATTTGTCCAGAACCCTGTGGTATGTTCATTCTGTTCATTCGGTTTGTTGTGTTACCATTTTTTTTGCATTTAGAAAAGGAGATTTTTGGTTGTGACAGACGATCTTCTCACCATCCCCCAGGCAGCCCGGCTCTGCGCCATGAGCCGGGGCACCATCTGGAAATATGTCAAGACAGGGGAAATCAATGCATACAGGACCCCAGGGGGCCAGTACCGGATCAGGCAGACCGATTTCAATGACTTTATGCAGCGCAACAACATGTATCCCCGGGCCTTTCATGAGCCGGACAATCACCGGATACTGATTGTGGATGACGAGCCCCAAATCCTCAAAATGCTGACTGCCATGCTTTTTCGGGACGAATATTCTCTGGAAACCGCCAAAGACGGATTTGATGCCGGTGTAAAGATCATGACTTTCAAACCAGGGCTGGTCATTTTAGACCTGATCATGCCGGGAATGGATGGATTTGAGGTGTGCCGGCAGATCAAGACAAATGCAGACACCGCCCATATCAAAGTACTGGCTGTCACGGGGTATGATTCTGAAGAGAACCGGGACAAAATTCTTGCACAAGGGGCGGATGCCTATCTGACCAAGCCGCTTTTCAAAGATAACCTGATGCAGACCATCCAGTCTTTGCTAGACGCAGAAAACCCGAACACGCATAGAGTGAGTGGATGAGGAGGCATCATGCAAATCCTGATCGTGGATGATCGGATGGAAAACCGGTACCTGCTGGAAATCCTGCTCAAATCTGAAGGACATGACACCGTGTCTGCGGTAAACGGCAAAAAAGCGCTTGAATGCCTGGCATCAGGCCCATTCGACTTGATCATCACCGACATCCTCATGCCGGTGATGGACGGGTTCCAGCTGTGCCGATACTGCAAGGCAGACCAGACCCTTTGCCACATTCCCTTTGTCTTTTACACGGCCACCTATGTGGATGAAAAAGACGAGGCATTTGCCTATGAGATCGGCGCGGACGGATTCTTGAGAAAAGGCATGGAACCGTCGGCTTTTCTGGCATCCATCCAGGCGGTGATAAAAAACACCCAAAAGGGCCGCCTCTCCCCAAAACCCCCTGTGGACAAGCCGGAGGAAGAAACCTATAAACACTACAGCGAGCGACTGATCCGGAAACTTGAAAAAAAAATGCAGGACCTGGAACAAAAAGAGGAACGCCTCAACATGGCCCTGGAGGCGTCCAGGGACGGGCTGTGGGACTGGAACATCCAGACCGGTGAGGTCTATTTCAGTCCCCGGTATTACACCATGCTGGGATATGAACCCAATGAACTTCCCCAGACCTATGACACCTGGGCCGGGCTTTTGCACCCGGATGACAGAGAAGCGGCGGAAAAATCGATCCTGGATCATATTGAAAAAGAATTCAGCCCTTTTGAACAGGAGTTCCGGATGAAAACCAGGTCCGGAAAATGGAAATGGATCCTGGGACGCGGCAAGGTGTTTTCCGTGGATGAAAAAGGCAGGCCGGTCCGGATCGTGGGTACCCATACCGACATCAGCCGGCTCAAGGCGGTGATCCGGCAGGCCAGAGAAACCCGGGAACGGTACCGCAACATCATCGAGGTGTCTCCTGTAGGGATCGCGGTCCACGCCGGCGGCAAAGTGGTCTTTTCCAACCGGGCCGGGGCCGACATTCTGGGCGCTTTGTCACCCGATGACCTGACTGGAAAACCGATCCATGAGATCATCCACCCGGACAATCTGGATGCGGCCAAAGCGCGGATACAGCGGATGATGGCAGGAGAGCCCGGCCTGTATCCGGTGGAGGACCGGTATGTCCGGCTGGATGGAACCCCCATCGACGTGATGGTTATGGCAACCGCGATCTCCTTTCAGGGGGCCCCGGCCGTGCAGGTGGTGGTCCAGGATATCACGGAAAAAAAGAGAACCGAAAAAGAACTGCAGCAGGCGGAAACCCGGCTCCGGCAGGTCCAGAAATTGGAGGCCATCGGCAGCCTGGCCGGGGGGATTGCCCATGATTTCAACAACATTCTTTCCGCCATTATCGGGTATGCCCAGCTGGCCATTGACCGGCTTCCCAAAGACAGCCCGGTCCAGGCGGACCTGGAACAGGTTTACAAAGGCGGAGAACGGGCAAAAGCCCTGGTGATGCAGATTCTGGCCTTCAGCCGGCAGCAGGAACAAAGTGAAATTCCCATTCAGATCGGCCCCATTGTCAAGGAGGCCGTCAAATTTCTCCAATCCACCCTGCCCAGCTCCATCGACATCCAGCAGCAGATCGCCCCGGATGCAGGGATGGTCCTGGCAGACCCCACAAGGATCCACCAGGTGCTCATGAACCTGTGTACCAATGCGGCCCATGCCATGGACAGGGCCGGCGGCACCCTGACGGTCACCCTTGCCGGCATCATCCTGGATCCAGAGTCGGCTGCCGCGCTTCCGGATCTTCTGCCGGGAAAATACCTGAAATTGACCGTGGCAGATACCGGACACGGCATCGCTCCCCAGACCCTGCCGCGGATATTCGACCCCTACTTCACCACCAAAAGACGCAGCCAGGGAACCGGGCTGGGCCTTGCCACGGTGCACGGCATCATCAAATCCTGCGGGGGCGGCATCACTGTTTCCAGCACCCCGGGACAGGGCACCACCTTTCATCTGTATTTTCCGGTAATGGGAGATCCGGTCAAACCAGTGCCGGAAAAACCGGCCCCGGCTACGGCTGCCGGAAACCATGCCTGTATTTTGTTTGTGGATGATGAACCCCCCATAGCCAATTTGGGCAAACGACTTCTGGAGCATCTGGGATACCAGGCCGAGGCCCGCACCGATCCCCTGGAGGCCCTGGCCTTGATAAAGGCTGACCCGGGCCGGTTCGACCTGGTGATCACGGACCTGACCATGCCCGGCATGAGCGGGGACAACCTGGCCTCAGAGCTGACGAAAATCCGGCCGAACCTGCCCGTGATCATGTGCTCGGGCTTCAGCAGGGATATGACCAAAGCTGCGGCAGAGGCTGCCGGTATCAAGGCCTTTGTTCTCAAACCGATACTCAAAGACAACCTGGCTGCCGTGATCCGGCAGGTACTGGCCGGCGATGAGGCATAAAGGGACGTTATGACAACATCAGACAGGCAAAAAGAGAGGTGACCATGGAATCACGGCAGCACAATCGGGCAGAAAAAATCCATATCCTGGTGGTTGACGATGATACCGCCATAAGACAGCTGCTGCAACAAGGTGTTGAGATGTCCGGATATGATTGTTCCAGCGCGCCCAGTGGAGAAGATGCCCTGGAAGTTCTGAAAACCCGGAAAGTGGATGTGGTGATCACCGATATCATCATGCCCGGGATGACCGGCATTGAACTGACCCGGGCGGTCAAGGAAACCCATGACGCGGATGTCATCGTCATGACCGGGTATGCGGAAGCATACACCTTTGAGAAGGTGATTGAAGAAGGTGCGAGTGATTTTGTGCAAAAGCCGGTCAATCTGAAAGAAATGATGATCCGCCTCAGGCGGGTGCTCAGGGAACGGGACCTGTTTTCTGCCAAAGATGAGGCTGCCCTGCAACTGCAGCACATGCTGGGCCAACTGAAAAAAAGCCTCTTTGGAACGATCCAGGTCATCGTCTCCATGGTGGAGAAGCGGGACCCCTATACCGCAGGTCACCAGCAGCGGGTGGCCCAGCTGGCCTGCGCCATTGCCGGGGAAATGAAGATGCCCAATGATGTCATAGAGGGGATCGGCATGGCAGGAGCGATCCATGACCTGGGAAAGATTGCCGTTCCAGCTGAAATTCTGAGCAAACCCACGCGGTTGACAAAAGAGGAGTTCAGCCTGGTAAAATCCCATGCCAGGGCCGGATTTGAGATCCTGAAAAATATTGACTTTCCCTGGCCCGTGGCCCGGATCGCCCATCAGCACCATGAAAGGATGAACGGCACGGGTTATCCCGGAGGGCTCAAAGGAGAGGAGATCCTCCTGGAATCCAGAATCATTGCCGTGGCTGACACGGTGGAGGCCATGGCATCCCACCGGCCCTACCGCCCGGCCCTGGGCATCGATGCCGCACTGGAAGCGGTCAATCAAGGGAAAGGGGACCTGTATGATGCAAAGGTTGTGGATGCCTGCACACAGCTTTTTTCAAAAAAAACGTTCCGGTTTGATGATAAATTACAGGATCAGATATGGCCAAAACCCTGACCAGATTGCTTGTTCTGCTTGTCCTGGCGATCCACCCGGTTTGCCTGGCGCTTGCCGATGAGATCCTGCTGGCGGCGGACCCGTGGTGCCCCTACAACTGCGGCGGGCAAGAAGAACACTCCGGGTTCATGGTGGACATCGCAAGAGCGGTGTTCGAGAAAAACGGCCATCGGGTCATCTATGTGACCGTGCCCTGGGCACGCGCCATCCATGGTACACGGACCGGGCAGTATGACGGCATCATCGGGGCAGGCAGGACCGAAACCCCGGATTTCGTGTTTCCGGATATCGAACAGGGCCTTGCCTGTCACACCTTTTATGTCAAAAAAGGAAACCCCTGGCAATATGACGGCCCGGCATCCCTGGATCATGTCACCCTGGGGGTGATCCGCAACTATTCATACGGCACTCTATTCGATACCTATATCAGGCAGCACCAGGCAGATTTGGCAAAAGTCCAGGTGATCAGCGGTGAATCAGGCCTGGCGTTGAACATCAGAAAACTTGTGGCCGGCAGAATAGAGGTTCTTATCGAAGACCGGGCCGTGTTTCAGTATTTTCTTCACAAAAAAGGCATACCCGATGACTTTGCCCGGGCTGGTACCGCAGCCATGGAACCTGTGTATATCGCATTTTCACCCATTTCGGCAGATGCCCGCAAATACGCGGACATGCTGACCCGGGAAATGGCCGAACTGAGACGGTCCGGTGCCCTGTCAGATATATTGAAACAATATGGTCTTACCGACTGGAGAGATGTGGACAAATGAAACCGGCCCCATTGAAACTGCTTTCCCTTATCAGAGAACAGATCACCCTGTTTACGAGACCCGGCCTGACCCGGCGGGTACTGCTGTATATTCTGCTGTGCAGCTCGTTTTTTACGCTCCTGAGCACCGGGGTTCAGCTGTACACCGATTATCAAAGAGACCGGTCAGACATTCATCACCATATCGATTTTATCCGGGACAGCTATCTGGAACCGCTGGCAGTCCATGCCTACAACATGGATTATCACCAGCTGAACCTGCTGCTGGCAGGGATATTCAATTTCAAAGATATCGTGTACCTGGAAATCAGCGAACCTTTGGACAGCACCCGCCAAACCCTGACAAAAATGGGGACCCTGCCGGAAAACCGCACCATCTGCAGGGAATTCACACTCACCTATCCATCCGACCCGGGCAAAGGACCTCAGCATGCCTTCCTGATGGTGGCAGCCAGCCTCACCAATGTTTACCAGCGGCTCTGGGACAAGACCCTGGTGATCCTGGTTTCCAATGCCGTCAAGACATTTATGGCAGCTTTGTGCATCTTTGTGATCATCCAGTATGTGATCACCCGGCACCTGGTCCGGATGGCCGCCTATACCAAAGGTCTGCACATGGACCAGCCGGCCCTGCCGCTGAATCTCAGGGATTGTAAAGACCTGTCCGGTCCGGGAGATGAATCTCAGGGATTGTAAAGACCTGTCCGGTCCGGGAGATGAACTGGACCAGCTGGCCTGTGCCATCACCGACCTGTGGGACCGGGCGGTCCGGACCGGGGAGTCTCTGAAAAAGAGCCAGGCCCACTACCGGCTGCTGGCTGACAATGTCATCGACGTGATCTGGACCATGGACATGGACCGGCGTTTCACCTATATCAGCCCGTCCGTGGAACCGCTGACCGGATTCACGCCGGAAGCGTTCATGGCAGGATCGCTGCTGGAACGTTTTACAAAAGCTTCATTCAAAAAAGCGATGACCGTGTACAGACAGGGCACCTCTCTGGAGAAAAAAATGGGGAAGGGGTTTGTCCAAAAAAACCGCACCCTGGAACTGGAAATTATCCGAAAAGACGGCACCACAGTATGGACCGAGACACGGGCCGCGTTCCTCCGGGAAGCAGACGGCAGCCTGGCCGGAATTATCGGGGTGACAAGGGACATATCCAGACGCCGGCAGGCGGAAACCCGGCTCCGGCAGGCCCAGAAACTGGAGGCCATCGGCAGCCTGGCCGGGGGCATTGCCCATGATTTCAACAACATTCTTTCCGCCGTTATCGGGTATTCCCAGCTGGCCATGGACCGGCTGCCCAAAGACAGCCCGGCCCAGAAAGACCTTGCGCAGGTCTACAAAGGGGGAGAACGGGCCAAAGAACTGGTGATGCAGATCCTTGCCTTCAGCCGGCAGAAGGGGCAGCAGGCAGCTCCCATTCAGATCGGTCCCATCATCAAGGAGGTGCTCAAATTTCTCAAATCAACCCTGCCCAGTTCCATTACGATCCGGCAGGAGGTCATGCCGGATGCAGGACATATCCTGGCTGACCCGACACAGATCCACCAGGTGCTCATGAACCTGTGCACCAACGCGGCCCATGCCATGGATCAAACCGGCGGAGCGTTGACGGTCAAGCTTTCCGGCATCACCCTGGACCAGTATGCAGCTGAAACAGATCCAGACCTTTCACCGGGAAAATATCTGAAATTGACAGTGGGTGACACCGGGCACGGGATCGCCCCGGACATCCTGCCCAAGATTTTCGATCCCTATTTCACCACCAAAAAACGCGGGCAGGGAACGGGGCTGGGCCTTGCCACGGTGCACGGCATTATAAAATCGTGCAACGGCAGCATCGCTGTTTCCAGCACCCCGGGCCAGGGCACCATCTTTCATCTGTATTTTCCGGTCATCGACACCCCGGCAGAGTCTGCACCGGAAAAACCGGTCCCGCCTTCAGCTGCCAAAAGCGATACATGCATCCTGTTTGTGGATGATGAACCCGCTATTGCAGATCTGGGCAGACAGCTTCTGGCGCATCTGGGATACACGGCAGATACCCGCACCGACCCTCTTGAGGCCCTGGCCCTGGTCACATCCAGTCCGGACCGGTTCGCCCTGGTGATCACGGACCTGACCATGCCCGGCATGAAAGGGGACCAGCTGGCCTCAGAGCTGATGAAAATCCGGCCGGACCTGCCCGTGATCCTGTGTTCGGGCTTCAGCAGGGATATGACCAAAGCTGCAGCAGAATCTGCCGGCATCAAGGCCTTTGTCCCCAAACCCATACTCAAAGACAACCTGGCTGCCGTGATCCGGCAGGTACTGGGAGATAAAAACGCATGAAAATCGGATTGCGCAGACAAACATTTCTCATCATCGTTTCCATATGCCTGGTGCTGATTGTCAGCCTGATGCTCTCTTCGCGCCTGCTCATTTTGACCGGGTTCAGGCACCTGGAAACAGAACATGTACAGCAGGATGTGGCACAGGCGTGGCATTTCATATCAAAGGATATCCAGTGGCTGGCATCCATTGCAGGCGACTGGGCCCCCTGGGACGACACCTATGGTTTTGTCCAGGACCAAAACACCCGGTACATCGACAGCAACCTGTCTGTGGAAACCATTGCCAACCTGGGTATCCATTTCATGCTGTTTGTGGATCCGGCCGGCAGGCAGGTGCATACAGCAGCCATTGACCTGAAAAAAAAAGAGGCTGTCATACTGCCTAAAGGGGTATGGGACCAGATCCGTTCAAAAAAAGCCTTGTTTGAATTCCCCGACCCCAGGCAGGGCGTGTCCGGATTTTTCATGTTCGAGCACCAGCCCGTGCTGATCGCATCCCATGCCATCGTGCCCAGCAACTATCAGGGACCTCCCCGGGGAACCCTGGTGGTCGGCAGGTTCCTGGATCCATCAGAAATCAAAAAAATCACTGATGCCGCAGGCCTGTCCCTGTCCATCCATGCTGCAGACAGTACCCCCCTGCCCGATGATGTAAAAAAAGCCGCATCCCTGATATCTGACAAAACCCCGGTGGTCACGCTTCCCCAAAACAAGGAGATCATCTCAGGGTATATGGTATGCAGGGATATCCAGCAAAACCCGGGATTCATTCTAAAAATTGATGTGACCCGGAAAATCTTCAAACAGGGAATGAACACCTGGCTCTATTTCAATATCGCCGTGGTGTTTATCGGTGTGGTGTTTGTCCTGGCAACCATGTATCTGATGGAAAGATCCGTGCTCTCTCCGCTGCTCAGAATCATCGAAAAAATCAGTGCCATCGATGGCAGTGACAATGTGTCAAAGCGGCTGCCCGTGTCCGGCACAGGAGAGCTGGGAAAACTGGAACTCTCGATAAACGGGATGCTGGACCGCATCCAGAGAGCCCACAATGAAATCAAGACCCTGGAAGGACTGATTCCCATCTGCTCCTATTGTAAAAACATCCGGGATGATGAGGGCTTCTGGCAGAAAGTGGACCATTTCATTCACCATCGCACCGATGCCAGGTTCAGCCACGGCATCTGTCCGGAATGCGCAGAAAAGCACTTTCCGGAAATGGATCTGTATAACCTCCAGAAAAAATGCCCTCCTGGAAATGGCGGATCAATATAAAAAAGGGCTGGTGAAAACGGCAGAGGTGTTCCATTTCCTTGCCTTTGAGGTTATCAACCGGCATCTGCTGGAAGAAAACCGCAAATTTTTCAGCCTTTTTCAGAACCAGGGAGCATAAAGCGGGTTGTAAACGCCCGGAGGGTGATGTCTTTGAAGGACACTATGCTGTTTTGTTGCACCACGAAGCACACGAAGAGCACGAAGAAAAGGTTTTTTAGACCTCTTCGTGATCTTCGTGCGCTTCGTGGTTTAAAAAATCCAACCATTGAACTTACCCTGTTCCTGCCCTTGGAAGAAACAGTGGTAATGTTGCTTGGGGAATTTGAGGAGGTGTAAATTGGCCTTTAACATTCGAACAAAAATCATCGGAGGATATGCCGTTATTGTTCTGCTGGTTGCCTTGGTAGGTTTTGCGGGTATGTACACCATGAAATCCATTGAAAATGAGCATAATGAAATTATCTCCGGGCATTTGAATCCTGCGGTAATAACAGGTATGGTAGCTAATCGGATTGGCTTTATTCATTCGAATTCTCTATTGCACCTGTTCAGCAAATCCATTGATGATATGGGCCGCTATGAATCTGAAATTGATGCGGGCCAGGATAAAATAAACAGAGATATCGAAACAATAAGAACACTACTGGTAAATCCGGACATAATCGATAAGCTGGATACATTTCATGACAGCTGGAAACTGTATATGAAAATATGGCATGAACAGGTAGTGCCAATGAGCAGAGCAAATCTTGATAAGAGTGTATTTGAACTGTCAAGAAAAAGAGGTGCAGCAGGCTCAGCCGAACTGGAAGCGGTAAATAATCTGAATGAATTGCTGAAAATGGTTGTTTCGGAAGCTGACCACCGGTTAAGTGTATCAGGCCGGCTATACCGCAAAAGACTCTATGTTTCACTGGCGGTCAGCCTGGGAGTCATCATACTGGGTTTATTTATCGGCATAAGACAAAGCACATTAATTGCGCGTCCCGTGAATGCTGTGGCATCGGCAGCAAAACGACTGACAAAAGGAGACCTGGATCAGAGGATAGATGTTAAAACAGGTGACGAGATAGAGATTTTGGCTGATTCTTTTAATGTAATGGCCGGAAAACTGAAACAAAAGATTAACAAATTACATAGTGAAATTAACGTTCGCAAGCAGGCAGAAGAAGATCTCAAGGAATATCGTAATCAGCTTGAAGAGAAAGTAAAAGAACGCACACAGGATCTTGAGGAAAGAGAAGCAAAACTCAGAGCCATATATGAAGCGGCCCAGGATGTTTCTCTGATTATAATCGACGGTCAGGATCCTGACATGCCAATACTTGAATTCAGCCCTGGCGCAGAGAACATATTCGGTTATCACCGATCGGAAATTAAAGGAACCCCGGTTTCGGTTTTGCATTTACCAAAAGATACTGCCAGATTTCCTGCCGTCTTTCAGCAGATGAAAGACAGGGGTGAAGGATCTGGCGAAGAGATCACCATGGTCAGGAAGACAGGGGAAAAATTCTTTGCTATGTCTTCAACATACCCGTTGTATAATAAGAAAAAAGAAATGTATGCTGTTTTAAGTGTACATATTGACATAGATAAACAAAAAAAACTTCAAGTCCAGCTCAACCATTCCCAAAAACTGGAGGCCATCGGCAGTCTGGCCGGGGGCATTGCCCATGATTTCAACAACATTCTTTCCGCCATTATCGGGTATTCCCAGCTGGCCATGGACCGGCTGCCCAAAGACAGTCCGGCCCAGAAAGACCTTGCACAGGTCTACAAGGCCGGGGAACGGGCCAGAAACCTGGTGATGCAGATCCTTACCTTCAGCCGGCAGAAAGAGCAGAATGCGGCCCCCATTCAGATCGGTCCCATCATCAAGGAGGTGCTCAAATTTCTCAAAGCAACCCTGCCCAGTTCCATTGAGATCCGGCAGGAGATCATGCCGGATGCAGGACATGTTCTGGCTGACCCGACACAGATCCACCAGGTGCTCATGAACCTGTGCACCAATGCGGCCCATGCCATGGATCAAACCGGCGGGGAGTTGACGGTCACACTTTCTGACGTCACCCTGGATCAGGATGCAGCTGAAACAGATCCAGACCTTTTGCCTGGAAAATATCTGAAATTGACCGTGGCTGACACCGGGCACGGAATCGCCCCGGAGATCCTGCCCAAAATCTTCGAACCCTATTTCACCACCAAAAAACGCGGGCAGGGAACGGGGCTGGGCCTTGCCACGGTGCACGGCATCATAAAATCCTATGGGGGCGGCATCACGGTTTCCAGCACCCCGGGACAGGGCACCACCTTTGATCTGTATTTTCCGGTCATCGAGACCCCGGCAGAATCTGCACCGGAAAAACCGGCCCCGGCCACGGCTGCCAAAAGCAGTGCCTGCATCCTGTTTGTGGATGATGAGCCAGGCATTGCAGATTTGGGCGGGCAGGTACTGGGAGACAAAAAAGCATGAAGAGCGGATTGCGCAGAAAAGCAAAGACAATCACTCTCCGGGCGTTTACAACCCGGTTTATTTTATTGTGCGTGCTTCCGCTTTTTTTGCTGGCATTGTGCCTTGCAGCGGCCCATGTCTATACGCTTCAAACCAGGCAGGCCCGTGAAATGCGGGCACAGGCGCACAATGTGATGCAGGCGGTGGATCGTGATCTGTCTGCACGCATCTCTGCGTTGCAGGTTCTGGCCGGCTCTCCGCTCATCGATGATCCGCCCCGCCTGGAAGATTTTTATAAAGAGGCCCGGGGGTTTCGGGCGCACTTTACCGGCCATGTCATCCTTGCGGATATGGATACCCGGATGGTTTTCAACACCCGGGTGCCGTTCGGAACGCAACTGCCGCTGCTTCCCGTGCCAAAAGGGTTTGCTGCAGCCCCGTTTGTGATGGAGACAGGAAAACCGGCTGTCGGAGACATGTTCCCCGGACCCATTGCCAGGGAACCGCTGGTGGCGATTGTGGTACCCGTCACCCATGCGGGAAAAATCCAGGCCCTTTTGCTGAGCATTGTCGGAACAGCGCAGTACCAGGCGCTTCTGGATGACCTGGCAATTCCAGAGGGATATTGCGTGACCCTGGTTGACAGCAAAAAGGCGGGAATGGCACACCGAAACATGTCAGATGGTGAAAAAACAGATGGAGACACAGATCCGGGGAAAAAGATCACTGTCACATCATCGGTTTCTCACTGGGAAATTGTTCTTGATGTATCCAGCCGGGATTACTTCCGGCCGGTTTACATGGCAGGGGCCGGTCTGCTGATGGCGGTTGTCCTGGTCGTTTCAGCCAGTATCATCGGAGGCCGTCTGATGGGAGAAAAGCTGGTCCGGTTTGTGGCATCCCTCACTGGAAAGCAGCCGTCCGGAACCTTTTCAGAGAGGATCGCGGAAATAGAAAAGGTGCGATCCGTTCTGGACAAGGCTGCCAGAGACAGGGAACTGTCCATGGAAAGATACCGCCTGCTGTTCGAGAACATGAACGAGGGGTTTGTCCTGCACGAAATCATCATGGATGACCAGGCACGGCCCGTGGATTTTTGCCTCCTTGAGATCAATCCTGCTGCGGAACACCTGACCGGACTGCAGCGGTCAGAAGTGATCGGACGGCGTGTCAGTCAAATGGGAACAGAACCCTTCTGGATCGATCATTACGTCAACGTGGTCCGGTCTGGTGAACCGGTGCGGTTACAGGAGTACAGCGAGGTACTCAGAAAATGGTTTGACCTGTTCGTGTTCCAGCCCAAACAAGGGTATTGCGCCACTGTTTTTTTCGACATAACCGACCGCGTAAAGCTTGAAAGCCAGATCCGTCAGACGCAGAAGATGGAAGCGGTGGGAACCCTGGCCGGCGGTGTTGCCCATGACTATAACAACATGCTCAGCGTGATTATCGGGTACACGCAGATCGCGATGGACAAGACAGAACCGTCCGGTCAGCTGCATGCGGATCTCATGGAAGTGATGAACGCGGCTGAACGCTCCGTGGACATTACCCGCCAGCTGCTGGCCTTTGCCCGCAAACAGACCATTGCACCCAAAGTGCTTGATCTGAACGACACGGTGGACGGGATGCTCAAAATGCTGCGGCGGCTGATCAGCGAAGAGATAGATCTGGCCTGGCAGCCGGATTGCCGGGTGTGGCCTGTCCATATGGATCGTTCCCAGATCGATCAGTTGCTGGTCAATCTGTGCGTCAACGCCCGGGATGCCATTGAAGGCGGCGGAAAACTCATTATTGAGACGAAAAATGCGACCCTTGACGCGGCCTACTGTTCCGAACATCCCGGGGCCTGCCCGGGTGATTTTGTCATGCTGGCGGTCAGCGATGATGGCTGCGGCATGGACCGGCAGACCCTGGACAATATTTTCGAGCCCTTTTTCACGACCAAAGAGCTCGGCCGCGGCACCGGCCTGGGACTGTCCACGGTGTATGGCATTGTCAAGCAGAACAACGGGTTTGTCGATGTATCCAGTGAGCAGGGAAAGGGAACAACCTTCAGAATTTATCTGCCGCGCCATCAAGGCACAGTGGAAGAGATGTCGCCCGGGAAAGGAGAGCTGTTTTGATCAGACGGTTTGTAAAAATCAGTGGGTTTATTTTTGCCGGGTTCCTGGTTATGGATATGTTCATGGCATACCAGATGAACAACGGGTATCAAAATGATCAGGCCATGGCGGTGTCGCTGAAACTGTCCGTAATCCGGGCACATATTGAAAAGGAAATTACTCAAAATCTGCTGCTGGTGTATGGCACAGCCAATTTTATTTCCGTCAACCCAGATCTTTCGCAGACAGAGTTCCAGCAGTATGCCAAAGGGGTCATGGCCAGACAGAATCTGTTGAAAAATTTGGGGGCAGCCCCGGATTTTGTCATAAAATATATCTATCCCCTGGAAGGAAACCGGCAGATGCTGGGGGTGGATTACAGGCAGCTTGAAGATCAGTGGGAGCTGGTCAGACAGGTGCGGGAGACCGGGGATATGGTTGTGGCAGGACCGCTTCAGCTGGTGCAGGGCGGCCGGGGCCTGATCGGCAGGGCTCCGGTGGTGCTCAGAACCGCCGGCTCTCCTGGATTCTGGGGGGTGGTATCAGCGGTGATCGATGTGGACCGCCTGTTTGCGAACGTGGAAATTGACAAATTGGAAGATTTGGAGATCGCCATCCGGGGAACAGACGGGACCGGTGACCGGGGAGAGGTGTTCCTGGGCGATCGATCCCTGTTTGACTCTGCAAAAAACGCTGTGCTCATGAACGTGACTTTTCCCTCGGGTGCATGGCAGATTGCGGCCCGCCCCAAGCGCGGCTGGGCCACACATCACCCTTTTTCCTGGGTGATGCACGGGTTGATGGCTTTGTTCTTTCTGACCGTTGTGTTTTTTGTGTTCAGGTCATTGCAGGATATTGCCGAAAGAAAACGTGTGGCACTGGCACTGAAAAAAGAGGAAAGAAAGATGCGGGCCATGCTGGAGGCGTCCTATGATGCCTATGTCATGATCGATGATGAGGAAACCATCCTTTTCTGGAGCCCGGCAGCCGGGAAGATGTTCGGCTGGACAAATGAAGAGGCGATGGGCCAAAAGGTGCACTCGCTGATCGCACCTTCCCGGTACCATGAAGATGCTGCCAGGGGAATTGAACAGTTTGCCAGAACAGGACAGGGCCGCCTGCTGAATTCGGTTCTGGAGCTGGAAGCATGCCGGAAAACCGGGGAGTGTTTTCCCGTTGAAATGACAGTGGCCGCGTTCAGAAACGAGGGCAGATATTATGCGGTCAGCAGTGTCAGGGACATCACCCGGCGCAAAAAGGCGCAAAAAGAGCTGGAAAAAATGGCAACCACAGACAGCCTGACCGGCCTTGTCAACCGGGGACACTTCATGTCACTGGCAGAAGCAGAAATACAAAGGTCTCTGCGGTATGCCCGCCCCCTTTCCATCCTGATGATCGATGCGGACCGGTTTAAAAATATCAACGACACCCATGGCCATGACATCGGAGACAAGGTGCTGCAGGCCCTTGGGGCAACACTTGAATCTGTGCTGCGGAGCACGGATACTGCCGGCCGCATCGGCGGTGAGGAGTTTGCGCTGATGCTTCCTGAAACCGCTCTGCCGGCAGCCATGGCCCTGGCTGAGCGGCTGCGGCAGACGGTTGAACAAAAATCGATCCCAATGTCCGGCGGACCGCCGATCTCATTTACCGTGAGCATCGGGGTGGCAGCGCTGACAGACCCCTCCCAGGGAATCGATGATTTATTGAAGCGCGCGGATCAGGCTTTGTATCACGCCAAATCCTCCGGGAGAAACCGGGTGGCTTCATAGCCATCAGGACTTTTTTGATCTCTTCTTGTCGATCCTTGTGTTTTGATTATTTTTGAATCCAGGTTTTAACAAACGCGCTGGGAAACATGATATCGATATCGATATATTCTTCAATTATTTGCTGAGAAAAGCACAGGGTAATCTTTCCTTTTTTCCAGCAGTCGGTTATCTGCCTTGGAATGCCCCCGAAGAAGGAAGAAATAAAAACATTTGTATCAACGACAACTTTAAGCATTTTTTGACCGAACCTGTTTTATTGCTTTTTCGATATCTGATTCAGAAATATTGTTTTGGGCCAGGTTTTGGCCAATTTTATCCCACAGGTTGTCGATATAGGCACTCGTATCTCTCTCTTTTGTGTATTTCTCTAAAAGTTCACGCACGAGTTCACTTAAATTTTTCCCCTCGGCTTTGGCCAGCTGACTGACTTTGTTTTTCAAGTTTGATTCGAGCCGAATTATCATTTGCGTTGCCATGGTTAAATCCCCCCAGATTATATTGTATATATAAGTTATACAAAATATTTGAGTCTGCCAACCAGGGAGATTGAAAAAATTAATGCCACACCATCTGAATATCAGTCAGAACTGCCTGAATCACATTTTCAAACACGGCCTTGACACCACCCGGCTGCCTGGTCTATATCAAACCAAACAACATTGTAAATTTCATGACAAGGAGCCCCCCCCCCATGAAAACCGTTTACTGGCTTCAGGGCGGTGGATGCGGCGGCGACACCTATTCACTGCTGAGCAGTGATTTTATGGATGTCTCCGAACTGTTCACCACCCTTGACCTTAAGCTGCTGTGGCACCCGTCCCTGTGCAGCATCGACCCGGCCGCCCATGAACGTTTGCTGACCGATATTGCATCCGGCACCACCCCACTGGACATTCTGATGGTGGAAGGATCGATCATCTTCGGCCCGGCCGGCACCGGCATGTTTGACACCTTCCGAGGCCGGGCCAAAAAAGAGCTGTGCCACACCCTGGCCAGCCATGCCCGGTATGTGGTGGCCGTGGGCACCTGTGCCGCATTCGGCGGATTCGGGGCAGGCCATGCCATCGAAGCCACCGGCCTTCAATTCACAAAAAAGAAAAAAGGGGGGGCATTGGGCAGGGAGTTTGTATCCGGATCCGGCATGCCGGTGATCAACCTGGCCGGATGCCCCTGCCACCATGACGTGATCGCCGGGGCCCTCATGGCGGTTGCCTCTGATGTTCCCCTGGAACTGGACCGGTTCCAGCGGCCCCTGGAGTGGTACAACACCATGGTGCACCAGGGCTGTACCCGGAACGAATACCATGAATACCGGGTGGAAGAGTCTGATTTCGGCGAAATGGGATGCCTGTTTTTTCACATGGGGTGTGCAGGCCCCCTGGTTCCGGGACCCTGTAACAAACTGCTGTGGAACCGTCACTCATCCAAACCCCGGGCCGGTGTGCCCTGTTTTGGATGTACCAGTCCTGATTTTCCCAAATCAAACCCGTTTTTTCATACCCCCAATATCGAGGGGATTCCCCTGGAACTGCCCAAAGGCGTCAACCGTGCCCATTACATGGTGTACAAGGGAATGGCAGCCGAGGCAGCCCCGGAACGGCTCAAAAAACGCAGTGCAAAGGTGTAGTCATGTCTTCTGAAACAAAAAAAATCGATATTCCCTTCAACCGGGTCGAAGGCGACCTTGAAGTCAAGGTGGATGTCACAGACGATACCATCACTGATGCCTGGAGCTGCGGCACCATGTACCGGGGATTCGAAGCCATGATGACCGGCAGGGGTCCCCTGGACGGTCTGGTGATCACCCCACGTATCTGCGGTATCTGCAGCCTCACCCACCTGAATGCCGCGGCTGTTGCACTGGACCGGATCGCACAGGTGACCCTGCCGGACAACGCCATCCGCCTGCGAAATGTCGCACTGATGGCGGAGACCATCCAGAGCGACCTGCGCCAGGCCGTTCTCATGTACATGGCAGATTTCACCAATCACAAGGCCTACCAGAAACACCCGCTTTTCAAAGAGGCTGTGGCCCGGTACCAGATGCTGTCCGGCAGCAGCGTGGTGGAGGTGATCCGCAAAACCAAACGCCTCATCGAAATCATCGCCATCATCGGGGGTCAATGGCCCCATACCTCCTTTATGGTTCCCGGCGGGGTCACCTCCATTCCCTATGTGCCAAAGCTCATGCAGTCCCGCCTCATATTTAACCGGTTCCTGGAATGGTATGAAAAAAAAGTGCTGGGATGTACCATCGCACGATGGCAGGCGGTCACCACCCGAAAAGAACTTGCCCAATGGTTTGAAGAGCGGCCCGAACACAGAGACAGCGAAGTGGGCTTCTTTATCCGGTTTGCCGAAAAAGCCGGGCTGGATACCTATGGCCGGGGAAATGACCACTTTCTTTGCTTTGGTAATTTTCCTTTGCCCAAAGACACGGCTGTCACCCCCCGGGTCCCCGGAACAGATCAGCTGACCACGCCGGGGTTTTTCCGGGAGACTGAATACCTGGCCCTGGATGCCGCCAGCATAAAAGAGGATATCACCTGTTCCTGGTTTGAGCAAAAACCAGTGGTAAGTCACCCCTTTGACAGTGTGACCCGGCCCTATGCATCCGGCAACATGGGCAAACCCTATTCCTGGGTCAAGGCCCCCCGGTATGACGGCCTGCCCGCAGAAACAGGCCCTTTGGCCGAAGCCGTGATGGACCGGGTGCCCCTGTTCCTGGACCTGATCCGCAACACCGGGGCCACGGCCCTGGTCCGGCAACTGGCCCGCATCACCCGCCCGGCAAGGCTGCTGCCGGATATGGGCACCTGGATCGATGAACTGCTGGCCCATCATGCCGACCCGTTTTACACCCCGGTCAAAACCATTCCCGACGGACAGGGGGCCGGCATGATCCAGGCGGCCCGGGGAGCGCTGGGACACTGGGTCACTATTGAAAACAGTAAAATCAGTAATTATCAGGTGATCACCCCGACCGCCTGGAACGGCTCCCCAAGAGATGGGCAAAACCAGCCCGGCCCGTGGGAATCAGCCCTGAAAGGCACGCCGGTGAAAGACCCGGACAACCCCGTGGAAGCCGGCCATGTGATCCGCTCCTTTGATCCGTGCATGGTGTGCGCCGTGCACATCGTAAAAAATGAAAAATAAGATCCTCTGCATCGGCAGCCGCCTGGTTGAGACCGACAAAGCCGGCCCGGAAGTATATGACCGGTTGTGCCGCAAAAAGATCCCGGCCCACACCGACCTGGTGGAAGGGGGAATTGCCGGGCTGAATCTGCTGTGCCACCTGGAACAGGCCGGGGTGGTGGTGTTTGTGGATGCCGTGTCAGGATTCACCCGCCCGGGCCAGATGATTGTGCTGACCGGACAACAGGTGCAGGCCGCCTGCCCGAAACCAGTATATGACCATTCGGCCGGGATCGCCTATCTGCTGGCCGTGCTGCCCCGGGTGTGCCAGGGTTCTTTGCCCGAAGAGATCTTTCTGGTGGGCCTGGAAGGCCGGTGTGACAGCACTACCCTTGACCGGGCTGCAGATGCATCCCTGACAATGACCCGGAAAAACCCGGTGGTATAAGATCATGATAAAACCGCAAAAAACCATGCAGGAACTGATAAAAGAAAACCGGATGCTGCGCCGTGAGATCAAGGTGACAAGGGAAGCTGCCGACATCACTGCCCGGCTGGTGGTGAGACAGTTTGAAAAAACCGAACAGAGCCTGCACCGCACGGCAACAGCCAACTCCCAGCGGCAGGCGATCCTGGAGGCCGCCACCCAGCTCTCCATCATCGCCACAGACCTGTCAGGAAAGATCAATCTGTTCAACCAGGGGGCGGAAAATCTGCTGGGGTATGGTCCCGGCGAGATGATGGGTCAGCCGGTTGACCGCATCCATCTGCTATCAGAACTGCGGCAGTATGCCCAAAAACTTGCCGTAAAAACGCCGGACGTACCCGCTGCTGTCATGGTGTTTGACCAGCATGTCAAACAGCAGATTGTCCATGCCAGTGAATGGACTTATCTGTGTAAAAACGGGACTCACCTGCCGGTCAACCTGTCTGTTACCGCATTTTACAGCGCCCGGGGCACAATGAAGGGATATCTGTTCACCGCCATGGACATGAGCAGCCAAAAACAGATGCAGCAGGAGCTGATACAGGCCATGGAGGCTGCTGAATCAGCCAATGCCTCCAAGGGTGATTTTCTGGCCCGCATGAGTCATGAGATCCGGACCCCCATGAACGGCATCATCGGCATGGCCTATCTCATGGAAAAAACGTCTCTGAGCCGGACCCAGAAAAACTATCTGAACAAAATCCTCTCGTCTGCCAAAACCCTGCTCAATCTCATCAACGATATCCTGGACTTCTCCAAAATCGATGCCGGCAAGCTCACCCTGGAAACCATCGAGTTTCAGCTGGAAGATGTGCTGGTGGACCTGTATAACACCATCGGGTTCCAGGCGGAAGAAAAGGGGCTGGAGTTTCTGTTTCACATGGATGATTCCCTGCCGCTGAAGCTTGTGGGTGATCCTTTGCGGCTGGGACAGATCCTGATCAATCTGGCAGGCAATGCCATCAAATTCACACAATCCGGTGAAATCATCATTTCCGTGACTGGAGAAAAAGTGCTAACCGGACCGGACCAGCATTCGGCAACCGGCGACACAACCCACAGGACAGGGCCGCATGCACCGGACGGTGCCGGGGACCTTCCCCGGGTGATGCTGACCTTTTCCGTCAAGGACAGCGGCATCGGGCTGGCCCCGGATCAGCTGGATCATCTGTTTGAAGCCTTCAGCCAGGCAGACGGATCCATCACCCGCAAATATGGCGGCACCGGCCTGGGACTGTCCATCTGCAGCCAGCTGATCCAGATGATGGGCGGTCAGATCCGGGTGGACAGCACACCCCAAAAAGGCACCACCTTCACCTTTACAGCGATGATGCAGTACACCACCGGCCGGCAGTCTTCTGTGCGGCTGACAAAAGCGCGGTTTCAGGGGCTCCGGGCCCTGGTGGTGGATGACAACCAGATGGCCCGACAGCTTCTGGGCAGCATGCTCACCTCCTTTCACATGCAGGTGGACACGGCGAGCGACGGAAAAACCGCGCTGGCACGCCTGAAAAAGGCCGTGCGGGAGAACCGGCCCTATGATGTGATTCTCCTGGACTGGCTCATGCCTCAAATGGACGGTATTGAAACCGCCCGCCGCATCCACCGTGACAAAACCCTGGCAAAGATCCCTGCCATGCTCATGGTCACGGCCAGCAACCGGGAACAAGCCCGGCAGAAAGGGGGAAAAAGCGGCATCAACGCCTTTCTGACCAAGCCGGTTTACCCTTCGGTGATGTTTGATACCCTTATCCGGGTACTGGATACACAGGACCGGTCTGAAGATCTATCCGGACCGGCACAGCCTGTCACCCGGCCTTCCCAGGGACAGATGACCGGGGCAAAGATCCTGCTGGCCGAAGACAACCCCATCAACCAGGAGGTGGCGGCCGGCCTGCTCATGGATATGGGAGTGGAGGTGGACATAGCCGGAAATGGCCTCATCTGCCTGGAAAAGCTCGAAAAAAACGTTTATGACCTAGTGTTAATGGATATTCAGATGCCGGAGATGGACGGGCTGGAGACCACCCGCCGCATCCGGCGGAATCCCGAATTGTCCGATCTGCCCGTGATCGCCATGACCGCCCATGCCATGACCGGAGACCGGAAAAAAAGCCTGGATGCCGGCATGAATGACCATATCACCAAGCCCGTGGAACCGGCGGCCCTGTGTGAGATGCTCCAGCGGTTTCTGCCACAGGACAAACAACCCGCCGCCGGGGCACCTGCGGCAGTGCCCAAAAAACCGATTCCATTGACCCCGTCCGGAACCGGGAAAACCACACCCTGGAAACCTGAGACCACGCTGCCGGCAGACCTGCCGGTCATGTCAGGCATCGATCCGGACCAGGCACTGGCCCATGTCACACCTGCCATGCTGATCAAACTAATGTATGATTTTAAACGCACCTACCAGGATCTGCCGGAAAAAATCTCGGCCTGTCAGGCGGGAAACGACCTGGAAACCCTCCGGACAACGGCCCACACCCTCAAGGGCGTTGCCGGGTATATCGGGGCGCTGCCGCTGCAGCAGGCCGCCGGAGAGCTGGAAACCTGTCTCAAGCAGAACCCGGCCGGCCCCAGCACCTCTGAGAACACCCTGCCGGCTTTCGAACTGATCCTCCAGGGGTTTGTCACAAATCTCCAAACCGTGTTGAACAGCCTGGATCTGCTGCCTCCGGTTCCCCCCACCGCCGGGCAGCCGGTTTCCGGGGACAGGGATCCCCTGGACGGAACCGGTGAGGCCCATCTCCTTCCCCTGACCGAAAAGGATAAAAAAGTAATGCAGCACTTTTCAGACCTGCTGAGCAATGGGGAACTGACCGCGGAAGAGATGCTCCCGGATATTCATGCCATTCTGACCCGATGCGGATTCCACGCGGAATGGACACAGATCAGAGAAAAAATGGATGAAATCGAGTATGATGCCGCCGCACATATAATAAACCGCCTGCTCGAATGACGACGTAACCTTTACAGACACCAACGGACCCAGGCCATGATCCCGAACAAAACCACACGTATCCTGATTGTAGATGACGAAAAGATGAACCTCAAGGTGCTCACTGAACTCCTCAGGGAGGACTACACCCTGGTGCTGGCCAAAAACGGGGAACAGGCCCTGAAATTTGCCCGGCAAAAACCTTTGCCGGACCTGATCCTGTTGGATGTGGTCATGCCGGAAATGGGGGGCCACGACGTCATCCGGCAGTTGAAGGAAGACCCTTTGACCAAAGAGATTCCCGTCATCTTTGTGACTGCGCTGAGCAGCACCGGAGACGAGGAGCAGGGGCTGAAGCTGGGGGCTGTGGACTACATCACCAAGCCGTTTTCACCGCCCATCGTGAAAATGAGAATCCATAACCATATCCGGTTTGTTCACCATCACCGGCTCTTGGATCGGCTGGCCTACCTGGATCCGCTGACGGAAATCGCCAACCGGCGCCGGTTTGACCAGGTGCTGGTCAAAGAGTTGTCCCGGGCCGCCAGAAACTGCACCAGTTTGTCTGTGGGCATGGTGGATGTGGATTTTTTCAAGCAGTACAATGACCAATACGGTCATGCCATGGGAGACCGTGCCCTGTATCAGATTGCCTCTTCTCTGAAAGCATCCCTGGAACGGCCCGGAGACCTGGTTGCCCGGTATGGCGGAGAGGAATTTGCCCTGATCCTGCCGGAAACCGATGCCCCGGCCGCCGGCAGGGTGGCGGAAAAAGCCCGGCGTGCGGTTGAAAACGAAAAAATTCCCCATACCATCTCCAGCGTATCTTCGCACATCACTGTCAGCGCGGGCACTGCCACTGTCCGCTTTACCGGACGTGCCGGTGAACAGCTCAGGGAGACCCGGGACGGCCAGACTTGTGAACATACTGTCGAATCCCTGATGCTCCAGGCAGACCAGCACCTCTACAAGGCCAAGCAGAACGGCCGCAACCAGGTATGGCCATGAAGATGCTGTTGTATTGCACCACGAAGATCATATGAAAACCATCATCTCCCTGACATCGCCACACGGTCCGTTTTACCGATGCCGAGCCTGAAATTCCTTCAATCGGGTGTACTCAACCAGCTGGTCCAGGGTTTTCAGGGTAAACACCTTCCCCCGGGTGGCAATAATCATTTTTTTCATATCTTCCCTGCGGACCCCGAAACCACGGCCTCCGATACATGCAATCACCTCATACCTGGGATCATCAATGTTCCGGCCGGCAAGACTCAGTTCGCCAAGATGCTGAATGCGGGTTACTTTGTCCCGGGCGGTTCCGTCATCCTCGGTAATCTTTGCTTCTATGATAATCTGGGGATTGAATTCACTGGGGATGATGAAATCCGGGGACTGGTCAAACCCCTCGATCCGTTCAGCCCGCTTGGTTTTCCGAAAACTGATGCCAGCGTTGGTGAGTACCTCTTCAATGGCAGATTCCAGGCTGTCGCCGATGATGTCACTTACAGAATCCCTGTGTCCGGCAAACGGCCTGCCAAGAACCCGTTCATACAGCAGCATGGCATAAGGGGCGCCGATTCTGGAAAGATTTTTGATGCTGGATAGTCCCTGTTTCGTATCGGCTTTGTTCAGGCGGTGCAATTGATCCTGCCTTACTTTTGGCGCACCTGTGGATAATAATTGACAGGCCGTCTGGATCAAGGCTTCAACCCGTTCCCTGACCACCCCGTTGATATTGAGTTTTGTTTCAGGGGCCATGCGGATTTTCCGGTCAAGGGCGCGCACAAACCCCTGGGTAACGGACACACCGGTCCGCTGAGTGCTCACATACCCCCATTCCGGGGGTGTAAACCCCAGCATGGCACGCAGAACCACCAGGGCAATCGGATCGGAAACCGTTACCATAAATATCTTATCCGGATCAAGCCGGGAAAATCCATTGGTAACCGCTTTTAACGTCTCATATCCCCGCTCAAAAACCGGGTATTCTACAAACCCGGCCCCTTTTGGCATGACCAGAAATTCGGATTCCAGACAGGAAAACACACTGTCAATATACACATCAACATCATCGAGGATCTCATCAATCCCCGCCTCAAAAGGGAATTTCGTCATGGTCTGTTCCATATTTTTCAATACGTTCATTAACGGCAAACAGCGAGACTTCATCCTTTGTCGTATCACAGACGGTTTCAATAAACTGTTCAATTTCCACCAGACGGCCGAAATGCAAAAGCCAGGCCCCGACTTTCGCTATCCGGGACGCGACCGGTTTGTCTTTCTCCCACCCGGACCGCAGAGACCAGATGGCCAGACGAACCAGATGGCCGAAAATGATACATCGGATATCACCCGGGGTCGGCTTGACATGGCCCGCCTTGAGATAAATCAGGTCTGCCTGAACAATTTGTGCCACTTCCCGTGGTGAATCAGCCAGCCATTTGCGCTGCATGGTACCGGTGGACCGGCAGACAAATACCGTGTCAATAATGGATGACCCGGTGCCGTTGATATGAATGGAACCGCCCATTTCACCGGGACATGGCAAGGAAGCTGAACAGACCAGGCCGGCATCCAGAATTCCCACGGCCACGGGATAATAGGCTTCCAGTTTGTTGTGGTGATAGGTAAACACCAGCGGAGATCCATTTTTCAAGGCCTTTGCCATGCGTTGGAACACCGTTGAAAGGCCGTGGGTGAAATGAGTGAAATCACGGCCCATGTCTACATTTCCGGTCAGCTCTTCCGCGTTTCTGGTAGATGGGGCGCTAAACGCGGAAGACGTCTGCCCCACCAGTTTTTTCAACCACACATAACAGAAATCCATGAGTTCGGCATACTGGACATTACCAAAATAAGGGGG
This sequence comes from Desulfotignum phosphitoxidans DSM 13687, assembly GCF_000350545.1. GTDB lineage: Bacteria > Desulfobacterota > Desulfobacteria > Desulfobacterales > Desulfobacteraceae > Desulfotignum > Desulfotignum phosphitoxidans. Next base: position 57,049 of record NZ_APJX01000003.1, on the reverse strand, counting down.
ATCCGTGAAAACCGCATCCAGTGAATTGTCAGGCAGATCCGCTGCCGCCGCATCCCGGCAAGAGATGTCCACCCGCCGGATATCATCACACCCGGTCCCGTTGAACCGGTCTCCGATCCATTCCTTTTCAATGGGGATTATCTTTTTTTTACGCCCGACAACCTGTACCTCAAAAGGATGGTCACAATACGCCTTGGCTTTTTTGAACTTTTCAATAATGTTGGCCCAGCCGCCGCTGCCCACACACAGGGTGCGGCCGGGTTCCACAATACCCAGAAAATTGGATTCACATTGCATCAACCCGACAGGAAACCCATGGACTGAAAAGATATCAAGGGATTTCAAAACTTTTGTATCATAACGGCACAGCATGTTCTGATACCGGAGCAGATCAGACAGATTGGTGGCCAGGGCATTGCGCACCCGTTCATTTGGCATCCGGGCAATCAGTTGCGAGGACAGTTCCAGCCCCAGAAGCTGCCTTGGGTTGAACATTTCCCGATAATACCGATACCCCCACCGGTGCAGCCGGTTGGTTTCATCTCCGCTGGGGATGCTGTCATCGGGAACAAATTGGGGGGTGATGGCTTTCCATCGGTTTTCCGCGTCTTTTATGTTTTCAATGTCCTTTGCATCCGGTTTTTTGAAAAACCGGCCGGTATGAGACGGTTTGCACGCCCGGCAATAATATTCCATGGCAAAAACGCGGTGGCCCAACGGTCCGGTTTCCGGGGCCGGAAACCGGTTGTCCGTGCCACAGTGATCACATTTACAATGCCCTCTTTTTGCAGGTCCCTCATACCGCAGGTCTGCCTGGCAATGCCGGCACGGCCCGGGATTTTTTCTGTCTTCGGATTCCGTCAGGTCCCCGCAAACCGGGCAGACAAACACATTTTCGGGGTGTCTGGCATCCGTGGCAATTAAATATTTTTGAAACAGATCGATCTGTTTTCCACAGGTTTTGCAGTTAAGATGTTTTATCCAGAGAAAATATTTGACATCCGCTTTTTCCGACCCGCAGATCATACACTTTGTGCGGTAAAGATGGCCGATCTTCGCTTCAAGGGATGCCCGCAGATCAGCGGCAGCCTCGGTATATGCGGCCAGATCCAGGTGCTCGATCTCCTGTTTGACCACCCAGTAAGCCATGGGATTGATGTCAAATCCGGTGACATCACAACCGGTTCGATTGGCTTCAAGCATGGGGGTTCCCCCGCCCATGAACGGATCTGCGACATGAAGGCCTGAAAAATTGATCGATTGATAAAACGCCTCCCGAAGCGGCGTGTTGCTGAGAAATTCAGACAAAAGCAGGCCCCGGAACAAGGTCCCCGGTCGTCTGGCAAACCATTTGTGAACCGCGATCACCGGGCGGTAATTCTGCTGGACCTGTTTTTCTCTCAAGGCCAGATCAGCGATGAACGCAATATCAAAATCTTTTTCAATCATCTCTATGTTCCATCAATTAAAGATGAACCTCAAGCGCGCATCCGATCACTCGATTCGAAAGTTCATCAAATTCCATCCTTCATGCCCTTCATATCCTTCGTGATCTTCGTGGTCTTCGTGGTAAAATTTAAAGCCACCATCACCACACAGGTCGTTTACCGCTGCCACCCGCCGATCAGGTGCAGGTGCAAATGGAAAATCACCTGCCCCCCGCCCTTTTCCACGTTGAACAGCAGTTTGTATCCGGATTGGTCCACGCCCTGTTCTTTGGCCATTTTCGCGGCCAGCTGAAACAGGCCCCCCACCAGGGACTGGTGCGAAGGTGTCAGGTCGTTGACACTGCGGATATGGGTTTTAGGCACCAGCAGCAGATGGACCGGGGCTGCCGGGCGGATATCTTTGAACACCACATAGGTGTCGTCTTCGTATAAAAACCGGGTGTCCGTCTCTTTGTTGACAATTTTACAGAAAAGACAGTCGTCAGGCATGTGTTACTCCTTTACAGATTCCGGGGGATAGGGGTCATTGTTTTCGAATTTTGCCGGATATTTTTTCCATCAGGCGTGTCATGGCTTTTGTGGCGCCGGCTTCCAGAAAAATATCGGTCACCCGGGATGTATATTCCGAGGGCACGGGATTGATTTCAATGATGGCGGCCCCGTTGGATCTGGCAGCCGACGGGATCAGGTTGGCCGGGGCCACGGTACCGGTGGTGCCGATGAGAATCAAGCAGTCTGCCTGCCGGGTTTCCTCAAAAGACATGGACCCGGCCGGTTCAGGAATGGACTCGCCGAAAAAAATCACATCCGGTTTCAGGATCCCCTCACAACGGGGACAGGCAGGCGGCAGCCGGTCCAGGCTAACCTCTGAAATGGGATACCGGGCATGGCAGGCCAGGCACGCCAGGCGCTTGAGCGATCCATGAAACTCATGCACCACCCGGGAGCCGGCATCATAATGCAGGTTGTCCACATTCTGGGTGATCACGCTTTTCACCACCCCGTTGGCCTCCAATTGTGCCAGAGCCGCATGGGCCTTGTTGGGACGGACTTTTCCGAACAAATCATAAAAGATCTCTCGGATCACCTGCCAGGATGCTTTGGTGTGCCGGTGAAAATAGCAAATATCAAAGCTGTCGGGATCATACTTGTTCCACAGCCCGTTTTCGCCCCTGAACGGCGGGATCCCGCTTTCAACGGAAATGCCGGCCCCCGTGAATGCCACACACCGCTTGGCGTTGACGATGATTTCTGCTGCATTCTCGTACAGGTCTGTGTGTTTCATACCAGATCCATCACCTCAAATGAATTGGACCATAATTCCATGATCAGCAGTTTATTGCGCAGAATATCGCCCCGGTCCAGCAGCACTTTGATGCATTCTGAGGCCTGGAGAGCTGCCACCATCAGGGCGCAGTAGGAGATATTACCCGTGCGGGACTCGATGCCTTTGGCCGGCAGGTGTTCTTTTTTGCCATAAATGAGTTCATACCCTTTGTCCTGGGGAAAAATCACGGTCACCTGACCGGTTACCCCGGCAATGGCACCGGCCACCAGGGGAATTTGTGCTTTTTTTGCCGCATGTTCAAGCATGAACCGGGCCGGGATGGAGTCCAGGCAGTCCACCACCAGGTCAGCGTGTTTGATCATGCCATACAGATTGTCACCATCCGCGTACTGGTCTATTGAAGTGACCTGCACCTGGGAGTTGACGGCCCGGATCCTTTTTTCTGCGGCCAGGGCCTTGGAAATGCCTAACACCTCTTCCGTGCAGAACAGCTGCCGGTTCAGGTTGCTGGGCTCAAACACATCCCCGTCGATCAAGGTGAGGTGCCCCACACCGGTCCGGGCCAGCATTTCACTGACACCGCCCCCCAGACCCCCCAGGCCCAGCACCGCCACCCGGGAGGATGCCAGTTGGGCCTGCTGGGGTCGGGTCAATGTGTCAAAATTCCGGTCATACCGTTTTGTTCCAATGGACATGGGGATCATCCTCCTCCCACCGGGGGAAACAGTCCCAGGCGGTCTCCGGGTTTAAGCACATAGGTTGTTTCCTGTTTTCTGCCGTTGACAAAAATCAGTTTCACGGCATCTGAAGGCAGGTGAAGGTCCGTGATCAGGGCCTGGACAGTGGTGCCGTCTGAAATTTGAAAGTGATCCGCATTTTCAGGCAGATAAGGTGCCAGGGTGGCAAACAGTTTGAGTGTGATATGAATCTTTGCCAAGGCAATCCCCTTTCCTTTCTGGATATTTTGGTTTGAATGCTGTATGTTATGCCATAAATCACCTGTTTTGTATACCTTAAATGGAAGGCGTATGTATGACCCCCCAAGACCCGTCAATGCACCTGACCGTGGAAGAAACCGCCCGGAATCTGGCCGTTTTTGCGGTGGACCGGACCGACTTAAAAACCATTCTGGAATCCCTGCCGCCTGAATCCAGTGTCAACCGGGTCACCCTGGAATATGAACTGGGCATTTTAAAGATTCTGGCCGTGGGATGGGGAATTTCCTTTTTCATGCCCGTCAGTGATAAAAACAAACCCATTTTATCGGATGCGTTCTGGCAGATGATCCAGGAATTTTCCCAAAATATCTCCACCCTTACCGAAACCACCACGGGTCAGCCCATTGACTATTTCAAGATTCTCAAGGAACGGCTGGACACCTATGTTCAGCAGATGCACAAGACCGCCGACAATACCATGGATCCGTCTGCGGTCATGGGGCCTGCGTTTGCAAAGACCTGCGGGCATCCGGAAGATCCCGTGGCCATGCTCACGGGATCCAAAATGTTTGCTCTGACCCTGGGTGGGGTCAAGGAATATCTGGCAGCGGTTCGTATCAAACCGGTCAAACTCAATTAAGCCCATACGTCACAAGGAAATAATATCCACATGACTGTCAACCGATCCTATCTGAACGCAGTCACCCCTTCCCGGGTGCTGAATACCATTATTTATACCAATGTCATCCTGTTCATTATCAGCCTGATTTTCAGCGGCCGATCCATACATACGGGATTCAATCCCTTTAACGCGTTGAGTCCTGCCACGGATGTACTCGTGTTTTTAGGTGCGTCCGGCAAAATTCCCATCCAGGCGTATCAGGCCTGGGAATCGTTGATCACGGCCAACTGGCTTCACGGCAGCCTGCTGCATATCGTTTTCAACATGCTGGCCCTGAAAACCGTGGCACCGCTGGTCATGGCTGAATACGGCGTGTTCCGGATGTTTTCGATCTACACCCTTTCCGGCGCAGCCGGATTTCTGCTGTCCGTGATGGGAAACGTGCCGTTGACCATTGGGGCTTCTTCCGGGTTGTGCGGGCTCATTGGTGCGCTGTTGTATTTCGGCCGGTCCAGCAAAGGGCTCCGGGCACAGCAGGTGTATCAGCAGACCTCCGGATGGATCATCAGCCTGGCCGTGATCGGATTTCTGCTGCCCAATATCAATAACTGGGGCCATGCCGGGGGATTGATCGGCGGCATCGCTTTAGGATGGATCCTGGGATATGATGACCGAAGGCGTGAAAACCGCTGGGATCGCGGCCTGGCTGTTTTCCTGACAGGCATCACGGTTCTGCTTCTGGCATTTCCTGTAATCCAGGGATTTTTCCTTGTATTTTTTTAACCGTGCCGTCATTTTACACAAATTTTACAACGTATCCCTTGAAATCCTTTTTCTTCTCCATTATATGACCCCCTATGACATCCCATGCCCCGCATATCGCCGTGGTTTCCATGGCCGGCATTTTTCCGGGAACCTCTGACAATCAGCGGTTCATCACCCATATTCTGGAAAAAAAACAGCATATTATCCAGGTTCCGGCCCACAGATGGATCGCACCGGTCAAAAAAATGGTAGTTTCTGCTGCTTGTCCGGACCGGGCAGTGTCGGATCGGGCCGGCCTGATTACCGATTTTCGCTTTGATCCCACGGGGCTGGACATGGACGAAGCCCTTTTGTCGATGCTGGATCCGGTTCATCATCTGGTGTTGAGTGCCGGACGGACCGCATGCCGGGAGTGCCACCTGCCGGAAAAGTTAAAACAGCGCACGGGCGTGATCCTGGCAGCCATTGCCCTTCCCACGGACACGGCATCCGCGTTTTCCAGAGAACTGCTGTGCGCCAAAAATCCCCGCCCCACGTCTCCTTCCGATGCCCTGGCCTGTGCCATGGTATCGGCGCCGGCGGCAATCCTGGCCCGGGCGTTACGGCTGAACGCCGGCAGCTATACACTGGATGCCGCCTGTGCATCGTCGCTGGTTGCCATCAAGCTGGCCTGTGAACAACTGATCTCCGGCAAGGCAGATGTCATGGTCACCGGGGGGGTGTCCCGGCCGGATTCTTTGTACACCCAGATCGGTTTTTCCCAGCTGGCCGCGTTATCTCCGTCGGGCCGGTGCGCCCCGTTCGACAGGCAGGCCGACGGCCTGGTGGTGGGAGAAGGCTGCGGCATTCTGGTGCTCAAACGGCTGTCCGACGCCCTGGCCTGCGGCGATACCATCCACGGGGTGATCAAAGGCTGGGGGATTTCCAACGATATTGAAGGCAACCTGGTGGCCCCGGCTTCCGAGGGCCAGGTCCGAGCCATGGCCGCGGCTTATGATATGGCGGGCCTGTCATTGGCCCATCTGCAGTACATGGAGTGTCACGGTTCCGGAACCCCGGTGGGAGACAAGGTGGAACTGACCAGTATCCGGGCCATGCTGGAAAAACATGAGTGCATGGACACCCCTTTGGCCATCGGATCCGTGAAATCCAATATCGGACATTTGCTCACCGCGGCCGGTGCCGCCGGAATCATTAAAACGCTTCTGGCCATGAACCGGAAAATGCTGCCGCCATCCTGTAATTTCACGGCCCTGCCGGATGTGCATCCATTGGAAAACACCCGGGTACAGGTTCAGACAAAAGCGGATGAATGGATTCCTTCACGTCCGGGAGAACCCAGGCGGGCCGGCGTCTCCGCGTTTGGGTTCGGCGGCATCAACGCCCATATTCTGGTGGAAGAACATAATAAATCCCGGTCTTATTCATCAAAGCCTGCCTCCAAGCGGGCCGCATCTTCTGATAAACCCGTTGCGTTAGAAAACGATTCAGACCAATTTGCGATCGTGGGCATGCAGATTCTGACGGGTGACTGCCCGGATCTGACACAGTTCGCAGATATGATACGGGGCCGCACATCCCCTTGTCCGGCCCCGGCGGCCGACAGATGGCGGCGCAGGGACCATCTGCCGCCGGATCAACCCCAACGGCCGGCCGGGTACCTGACTGCCCTGTCCCTGGCCATGGATGAATTTCACATTCCCCCAGTTCAGATTCCCGATATCCTGCCCCAGCATCTGGTGCTGCTCCAGGCGGTCAAAGGGGCCCTGACCGATGCCCGTATCCCGCACCGGCCGGACAAACAGGATTTTTTGCGGACCCGGGCCGGGTGTGCCGTGGGCATTGATTTTGATTTCGGGGCCGCGGATTTTTCATTGCGATGGTATGCCCATGACCTGGAGGATTCGCTTCAGGACCCGCTTTCCCCGCCATTGACATTCAACCGCACCTTAGGGGCCTTAGGCGGAATTGCCGCTTCCCGGGTGGCCCGGGAATTCAAGCTGGGAGGCCCCTGTTTCACCGTTTCAGCCGATGCGGCCTCGGGCATGAAAGCCCTTGAGGTGGGAACCCGGTCTCTGGCAGCCAGAGAGACCGACTGGTTCATCTGTGCCGGCGTGGACATGGCCGGAGATATCCGGTCCTTCTGCCTGAATCAGGCAAGTCTTCCCATGGTTCCGGCCCGGCCGGCCGAAGGGGCCGGGGCCATCATCATCAAACGCCTGGCAGATGCCAGAAAAGACAAGGATCGGATTTATGCGGTGATCCAGGGCGTTTCAGGCAGCAGCGGCGGCCCTGTCACCCGGGATCATAAAGAACCGGAATTTTCTTATATGACTCCCCTGAAACAATGCCTGGCCGATGCGGGGATAACGTTTTCAGACCTGTCGTTTTTCAATACCCATGCCGGCGGACATGGTCCCCTGGGGGCTGTGGAAGCCCATGCCCTGACCCATCTGAAACACCCTGATGATAAGACAGCGTGTGTCCTGGGCTGGACCGCCGATCTGGCCGGAGACACCCGGGGAATATCCGGCCTGGTCAGTATCATTCATTCGGCCCTGTGCCTTTATCACGCCACCATTCCGGGTTTCCAGGCGGGCCCCGGACTAGAGGGCATGAAAAAACAAAATTTTGTCATACCGGATGCCCCGGTGCCATGGCCGGAAACATCCCCCCTCTCCCGGCATGCCATGGCTGGGGCCATGACCCGGGATGGCGGAACCGCTTTTTGCCTGCTTGGGCAGCCGCCGGACCCAGCCCCTTTATCAACCCAGCCAGATGCCGGTCTGCAATCGTCCCATGCCGGACCCAACCCGCATACCCTGTCTGTCCCGACCACCCGGCCTCCGATTCCCGAAGATCTGCTGAACCGCCTGAATCCGGCGCCAGCACCGGCCCCGCCTTCTGCCCCGGTCACGGGTCTTTCCAGCCCCTTTTATATGGATCCGGATGCTTTGGTTGAAGTATCCGATATCACGGCCCGGGCCCATGAAAAATTTCTGGCCTTTTCCCAAACCAATATGGATCATATGCAGACCCAGTTTGCGGCATTGACCCGGGCCGCTGCCGCCCTGACCCGGGAGCCCGGGTTTGAACCGCCATCCGGTGAAAACGAGAATCCACGGCCCATCGCCACGCCCCCGCTGTTCACCCGGGACCAGTGCATGGAATTTGCCGTCGGCCGGGCCGGAAACGTGCTGGGCCCGGACTTTGACATCATCGACACCTATCCGGTGCGGGTCCGGCTGCCGGATGACCCGTTGATGCTGGTGGACCGGATCATGGCCATTGAGGGGACCCCCTGTTCGCTGGGGCCGGGAAAAATCATCACCCAGCATGATGTGCGGCCAGATGCCTGGTATCTGGACGGGGGCGTGGCCCCGGTGTCCATTTCCATTGAGGCGGGCCAGGCAGATCTGTTTTTATGTGCTTTTCTGGGTATTGACCACCAGGTCAAAGGCACACGCAAATACCGGCTGTTGGATGCCAGAGTCACCTTTCACCGGCCATTGCCCGAACCCGGAGAAACCATTGAATACCACATCTGCATTGACCGGTTTCTGAAACAAGGGGATGTGTTTCTGTTCTTTTTTCATTACAAAGGCTATATCAACCGGCAGTTGTTCATCTCCATGCGGGACGGTTGTGCCGGATTTTTCACGGAAGCCGAGGTCGAAAAATCGGGCGGCATTGTACTTAAAAAACAGGACCAGATCCCGGTTCTGCCCGAACACGGGTTCGACCCTCTGGTACGGGTATGGCCGGCGGCCTTTGATGAGAGCCGGATCGCTCATTTGCGCTCCGGCAATCTGGCAGGCGCATTTGGCAATGATTTTTCCGGCATGACCCTGGGAGCGGCCCAGCGCCTGCCCGGCGGGCCCATGCATCTCATCGACCGGGTATTATCCTTTGATCCCAACGGGGGCAGATACGGCCTGGGAACCATTGTGGCGGAAGCGGATATCCGGCCGGATGCCTGGTTTCTCACCTGTCATTTCATTGATGACCCGGTCATGCCCGGCACGTTGATGTATGAGTGCTGCGCCCATGCCCTGCGAATTTTTGTCCAGCGCATGGGTTGGGTCAGCCCGGATCCTGTGGCCCGGTTCAATGTGCTGCCAAACAATGAAAGCGATCTCAAATGCCGGGGCCCGGTAACGCCGGACACAAAAAAAGCCCGGTATGAGATCGAAATCAAAGAGATGGGGTATACAGCAGCGGATGGACAGCCGTTTGTCATTGCGGATGCGCATATGTTTGCCGATGACCTGCGCATTGTTTTATACAAAGATATGGGAATGACCCTGACCGGGGTTTCCCGGGACACTCTCAGACACGTGTGGAGACACAAATGAAATACAGCAAGGTTTTTATCACTTCATTCGGATATGAATTGCCGCCTCACATCGTCACCACGGCCCAGATCGAAGCAAGGATCAAACCGTTTCTGGATGCCGTGGGATTCCAACCCGGCCAGCTGGAAGCGTTGACCGGGATCCGGGAGCGAAGATACTGGGATGAGGATCACACCCTGGCCGATCACGCGGCCGTGGCCGGTCAACGGGCCATGGAACAGGCCGGCATCCATCCGTCCGACATCGGGGCGCTGGTATTCTGCGGGGTCTGCCAGGACGGGTTTGAGCCTGCCACCTCGTGCCATATCGCCCATCAGCTCAACATCGGACCCGAAGCCCATGTGTATGATGTCAAATCCGCCTGTCTGGGCATGATCACGGGCATGGTCCAGGTGGCCAATGAAATCGAGCTGGGCAACATCAAAGCCGGTCTGGTGGTCTCGTGTGAAACCGCCCGGCAGATCGTGGACAGCACCATCGAGGAGATCAATTTGCACAAAAGCGTTGATTTCTACAAAGACACCGTGGCTACCCTGACCGGCGGTTCCGGTGCAGCGGCCGTGCTTCTCACGGACGGGACCCTGGGAGATGACGACATCCGCCACCATGCCCTGAAAGGCGGGGTGGTCAAAAACGCCATCCAGCACCATGACCTGTGCTTTTGGCGGTTTGATGAAAAAGGCATGCCCACCCATGCCAAAGTGATCATGCGAACCCGGGCCAACGAGGTTCTGGAAAACGGGGTGGTTCTGGCCACCCGGACATTCCAGGCCATAAAACAGCTGCTGGGCCTGCCGGACGACAAGCCCGACAAGGTCATCGGCCATCAGGTGGGCGCCATTCACCACCAGCGGTTCTATGCAGCCTTAGGTCTGGACATGGCCAAAGATTTTTCCACATTCTCTTTGTTAGGCAATGTGGGCACGGTGTCATTGCCCATCACCGCGGCCATTGCCGATGAGCGGGATTTTTTGCAGCCCGGAGATTTTGTGGCTTTCCTCGGGGTGGGCTCCGGACTCAATTGTTATGTGCTGGGGGTGGAATGGTAACCTGCCGACGCATCAACGGCCGAATCACTTCCACCCGGGAATTTGAAAGTGAATACCCGTTTGCCCCCCATTATCTGGATATCAACGGCCATTTGCTCCATTACCTGGATGAAGGCGCAGGTTCCCCCGTGCTCATGGTTCACGGCAACCCCACCTGGTCGTTTTATTTTCGTCACCTGGTGAATCGGCTGTCCAAGGAATTCAGAACCCTGGTGCCCGATCATATCGGGTGCGGTTTTTCAGACAAGCCGGACCCGAAAACTTACGACTACACCCTGGCCTCCCGGGTGTCGGACCTGGATGCATTTGTGGCACATACCGTGCCACAAGGCAAACTGGATCTCATCGTCCATGACTGGGGCGGCATGATCGGCCTGGCCTGGGCCCTGGATCATCCGGACCGGATCAACCGGGTGGTCATCACCAATACATCCGGATTTTTTCTGCCGGAAACCAAACGGTTTCCCTGGATGCTGTGGCTGGTAAAATACCTGAACTGGTTTTCAGTGCCCGCAGTGTTGGGACTGAACCTGTTTGCCAAAGGCGCCCTTTATCTGGGGGCCTGCACCCGTCTGTCCGCCCGGGTGAAAAAAGGACTTACCGCCCCTTACAACAGCCCCTCAAACCGCATTGCCACGTTGAAGTTCGTCCAGGACATTCCCTTAACCCCGGCAGATCCTGCCTGGGAGGTCGTTGCCCGGGTGGATAAAAGAATTCACCGCCTGAATCCCGACCAGGTGCTGTTTTTATGGGGCGCAAAAGACTTTGTGTTTGACACCTGTTTTCTGGATGAATTTCTGAAAAGACTGCCCGGCGCACAATCCCATGTGTTTTCAGATGCCGGTCATTATCTGTTTGAGGACAAACCCGAACAGACTGCTGACCGGATTCACCGGTTTCTGGGCTCTGATGGGATGGCGCTGCTTTGATTTGTTTTTTACACCACAAAGAACACGAAGATCACGAAGAAACTGCTTTTTTTACTCTTCGTGCACTTCGTGTCCTTCGTGGTAAACGTCAATGAGACAATTTGAATGAGTTTGCCGGGCTGGGGCACCAGCGCGGTTGGATTCCACTTTATATGTTAAAAATAAGGTTGCTATGACCGCTTATGCCAATATCGCCGAAAGCCTGAAAAAAACCGCCCGGACGATGCCTTACAAACGGGCCGTGGTGTATCCTGCCGGCCGGGACAAAAACAATCATGTGCTATACAGCCACCTGACCTTTAAACAGCTGGATGCACTTTCCGATCGCCTGGCCGTTGGACTGGAAAATATCGGTATCAGCCGGGGAACCAGAACCATTCTCATGGTCCCGCCGGGCATGGAATTTTTCATTATTGTGTTTGCCATGTTCAAAATCGGGGCCGTGCCAGTGGTGGTGGATCCGGGCATGGGCATTGACCGGATGGTGCAATGCCTGCATCAGGGACGGCCCAAAGCATTTATCGGCATTGAAAAAGCCCATCTCCTCCGGCTGGTGAAGCCCGGGTATTTCAAACAGGTCCGGCACTGGGTCACTGTGGGCCGCAAATGGTTCTGGGGCGGGCACACGTTCAGGCAACTGCTGGCCAATGAACACCAATCCTTTACCCCGGCCCAGACCGCCCGGGATGAAACCGCGGCCATTGTGTTCACCACGGGCTCCACCGGCCCGGCCAAGGGGGTGGTCTATACCCACGGCAATTTTGACGCCCAGATCAAACAGATCCAGGCCCATTTCAATATCGGCCCCGACGAAATCGATCTGCCCACATTTCCTTTGTTCGCCCTGTTTGATCCGGCGTTGGGCATGACTGCAGTCATACCGGACATGGACCCCACCCGGCCGGCCAAAGCCAATCCGGAAAAAATCATCGAAGCCATTGAAAATCACGGGATCACCAACATGTTCGCTTCCCCGGCCCTGCTGAACCGGGTGGGAAAATACGGCCGGGAAAACGACATCACCCTGCCGTCCCTGCGCCGGGTGGTGTCTGCCGGGGCTCCGGTGTCACCGGACAACATCGAGCAGTTTGCCGGGCTGCTGTCCGACGACACACAGATCCACACCCCCTATGGGGCCACGGAAGCCGTACCGGTCATCTCCATTGCCTCCGATGAAATTCTGTCTGAAACCAGGCATCTGTCTGAAAAAGGATTTGGTCTGTGCATTGGACGGCCCATTGAAAACACCCAGGTGAAGCTGATCAAAATCACGGACACACCCATCACCCAGATCCGGGATTCCCTGCTGGTCCCGGAAAAACAGGTGGGTGAAATCATCGTCAAGGCGGATCTGGTCACAGAACATTATTTCAACAACCGGGAAGCTGATCTGACGGCCAAAATTCCCGACTCAGACGGCCGGATCTGGCACCGCATGGGGGACTTGGGATGGATGGATTCCAAAGGACGGATCTGGTTCTGCGGAAGAAAAAGTCACCGGGTCATCACGGAAAAAGGCACATTATTCACCATTCCCGTGGAATCTGTTTTCAACAATCATCCGGGGGTTTACCGCAGTGCATTGACCGGGACGGGGCCCACAAACAGCCAGACACCGGTGATCTTTGTGGAGCCGTATGAATCGTTTGACAATCAAAACGATCTGATTGCCGAATTGATAGCCCTGGCCCAAGCCAATCCTTTGACCGAAGACATCCACCATATTTTCATTGAGAAACATTTTCCCGTGGACATCCGGCACAATGCCAAAATATTCAGGGAAAAACTGGCAGTCAAGGCTGCTGCCAGACTCAGAAAATAATGCTCAATCCGGCAGCATGTCATAAAAATACATCATCACATCGGACCGGGTGACAATACCGATCATTTTGCCTTCCTTGACCACGGGGACCCGTCCGATGTCATGCTTGATCATGAGCCGGGCCACTTCCACGGCACTTCTTTCATGGGAAATGGTGACCACGTTCCGGGTCATGAACGCTTTGATGGGCGCAGACTTCTGTTTGGATTGACGGACCTTTTTCAGATCCCGCCGGGATACGATGCCCACCAGATCGTCCTGGTCATTCACCACGGGCATGCCCGTACATCCCAGTTCCCGAATGATCATGATCACTTCTTGAACGGTGGTATCCTCATGCACCTTGACCACGGGATAGGACATGATATCCGAGAGCATCACCGATGTCTGCTGATTCCCGCTGATCAATTCCACGATCATTTCCTGGATCACCTCGGGATTGGCCGCTTTGATCAAAGCGGAGCCGGCACCGGGATGGCCTCCGCCCCCCAGGCTGCGCATAATCAGGCTGATATCGATTTCATCCACACCACTCCGACCAATCACCATGCATTTGTCCTGGACCAGGTCCCGAAAAATACAAAAAGCCGCATCTGCATTGATGATTTCTCGGTACATCTGCACCACCATGGCCAGGTTCTGAACCCGTCCCTCCAGATCCAGTTTTGAAAACCCCACCGTAAAACCGGACTGTTTGATGGTCTCACTTTTTCGGATCATATCATAAAGGATATCCCTGTGCTGCCGGGCATAGGCCTGCTTCAGAAACGAGGCCATAATCACCAGATCCGCTTTCCGGTCCAGAAGAAATCCGGCGGCATGGGCATCTTCCCCCAAAGTGGAAGGAAATGTCAGGTTTCCGGTATCTTCATACAAACCGATCAGAAACAAGGTGGCCTGTATGGGGGTGATCAATATCCTTTTTCTCTGAATCTCATCGAGAATCAGGGTGATGCAGGCCCCGGTTTCTTTGATATGCGGCTGTGTCACCTGGATATCCCCGTGCACATGATGATCCCAGACAATGACCTCAAGATCCGGCTTTTCCCTGAGAACGGCCAGCCGGGGGTCCAGCCGGCCCCAGGAATGGGTGTCCACCACAATCAGGGTATCCACCTGGTCCAGGTTGACATCATTGGGGGTTGCAAGTTCGAACACATCTTTGTGAATGGCCAGAAACGGTTTCAGATTTTCATTGACATCACCGGGAATCACGGGACGGGCGTCCGGATAGATGAGAGTTGCCGCCACCAGACTGGCCAGGGCATCGAAATCAGTTCCTTTATGGGTGGTCACAATTTTCATGATACATATCTTGTCCCTTGTAAGTGGATGCCGCCAAAACAAGCGGTCGCGTAAAATCATTCCGGATACGGCTTGTTTTTTTTTTGACAATATCTTATCTTTATATGAATAAAGGGTCATGAATACAAGGAAAAATCATGAAAAAATATGTCTTTGCCGCCATGTGGTTATTGATGAACACCGTGTGTGCATGGGGCGTTCAATTTGATAAAAACCCGTCCGCAGACAAACCGGAAGTGGGCTCATCCGTGATCACGGCCCGGGAAGTGTTTCGTCAGAATATTCCCGCAACGGCCCGACAGTTCATCGGCACGCCATATGAATATGGCGGCAATCCCCTGACTTCCGGCACCACGGACAATTCCTATCTGTTTTTCGCCATCTATACCACGGCGGCCCAGCGGGCCGGCCTGACCTATCATGGCTATCTGCCCATGGCACGTCTGTTGAAAAACGTCAGCCAGATCGACGAAAACCAGGTTCAGAAAGGCGATCTCATGGTATTGAACAACCAGCTGGCAGCCATGGTATTCGATATCGAGGACACCGGTCGTCTTCACCTGATTTACGTATCAGAGAAACGCCGCCAGGTGATCTCATTTCACAGCGACAATCTGGTATTCGAGGTGTTCTGGCTCAAAAATATGACCGGATTCTTCCGCCTGAAAGAGGCCATGCTCCGATAAATCAAACGCCGCATTCACCTGCACAACGATTCCTGGATCACCAAATATCTTAAGTCATCAACAATTCCAGCAGGCCGCCATCTGGCCCGGCCGGCGCCGGGTCAAATCCGGGGATTTTTCCCGGCAGGTCCCGGTCACATATGGACATCGGGACTGAAACCGGCATCCGGACGGGGGGTTCAGGGGATTGGGGGGTTCTCCCGGACAGGTGATGCGCTGGCGGGCCCGCTGCACCGGGGGATCCGGCACGGGCACGGCGGACAGCAAAGCCCGGGTATAGGGATGGACCGGCGAATCATAGATCAGATGGCGTTCCGCCAGCTCCACGATATTGCCGGCATACATGATGGCGATGCGATGGGAAATATGTCTCACCACGGCCAGATCATGGGCGATAAACAAATAGGAAAGGCCGAACTGGGCCTGGAGATCCTGCATCAGATTCACCACCTGGGCCCGGATGGATACATCCAGGGCGCTCACGGGCTCATCCGCCACAATGAACCGGGGCTTCAAAGCCAGGGCCCTGGCAATGCCCACCCGCTGGCGCTGGCCGCCGCTGAAGGCATGGGGATACCGGGCGCCGGCATCCGGGGGCAGACCCACCAGTTCCAGAAGCCGGGCCACCTCTTTAGCAACCGCCTTTGTATTTTTCACCATACCGTGCACCCGCAGCGGTTCCGCCACAATATCGATGATTTTCATGCGGGGATTCAAACTGGCGTAGGGGTCCTGAAACACCAGCTGCATGTCCCGGCTCAATTCCCGCACCCGGTTTTTCCCGGCATGGGTGATCTCTTTGCCCTGAAAATAGATATGACCTTGGCTCACGGGGACCCGGCCCAGAATAGCCCTTCCGGTCGTACTTTTGCCGGAACCGGATTCCCCCACCAACCCTAAGGTTTCACCGGGACGGATGTTAAAGCTCACATTTTCCACGGCATGCACGGTCAGCCGTTTTCGGCCCCAGAACCCGGCCCGGCCTGCGTCAAACAGCACGCTCAGGTTCCTGACATCGACCAGCGGCAGCTCAGAACGCCCTTCCAATGTCTGGCCCGTCATCTGGTAACTTCCTTTGCTGCACACCAGCAGGACACATGGCGGTCATCGCCCAGTGCGATCAAAGCCTGCATTCGCGAACACGCTTTTCCGGCCCGATCACACCGGGGAAAAAACGCGCATCCTCTGGGCGGGGAAATCAGATCCGGAGGCACCCCGTCAATGGATACCATGCGCTCGGTCACCACATCCAGGCGGGGCGTGGCCCGGATCAATCCTCTGG
Organism: Desulfotignum phosphitoxidans DSM 13687; assembly: GCF_000350545.1. Classification (GTDB taxonomy): domain Bacteria; phylum Desulfobacterota; class Desulfobacteria; order Desulfobacterales; family Desulfobacteraceae; genus Desulfotignum; species Desulfotignum phosphitoxidans. The sequence continues at coordinate 40,560 of NZ_APJX01000003.1, read as the reverse complement.
TATAAGGATGCACAGGTGCGGCAAACACGGGGTCCGCATCCCCCACCTCCACGATCCGGCCGGCATACATCACGGCCACCCGGTGGCAGAGCTGGGCCACCACGCCTAAGTCATGGGTGATCAGAATCACGGACACGTTCAGCCGCTGCTGCAAGTCGGTCAGCAATTCCAGAATCTGAGCCTGGATGGTCACATCCAGCGCCGTGGTGGGTTCATCCGCGATAATCAGCTGGGGTTCACAGGCCAGGGCCATGGCAATCATCACCCGCTGGCGCATGCCCCCGGACATTTCATGGGGATATTGTTTCAACCGCTTTTCCGGGGCGTTGATATCCACCATGTCCAGCAGATCCATGGCCCGCTTTCTGGCCTGCTCTTTTGTCATACCCAGATGGTGACGCAGCACTTCAGTGATCTGGGTGCCGATGGTGAATACGGGATTCAATGAGGTCATGGGGTCTTGAAATATCATGGCAATCTCTTTGCCCCGAACCTGACGCACCCTTTTTTTACCGGCCGGGTCCAGCAGAGACCGGCCCTTGAAAAAAATATCTCCCCCTTCGATTCGTCCGGGATTGAAAATCAACCCCATGACCGCCTGGACGGCCACACTTTTTCCGGAACCGGATTCTCCCACAATCCCTAAGGTCTGGCCATAATCCACCTGGAAACTGACGCCCCGGGATGCCTGGACCACGCCGCCCCGGGTATAAAAATTAACCACCAGGTCCCGCACTTCCAGCAACGGGGCTTTTGGGGATGTATTCATGACGTCTCCGGTTGCCGTTCTTTGTCGATTTCTGCCTGCATGTTTTTGCGCATCCCTTTGGCCATGTGCCGGGCAAACTGTTTTTCCCGTTCCTGGGGATCGGAGATGAGCCGCAGCCAGGAAGCCACCAGGTTGATGGCCAGCACGGTGACGGCAATGGCACACCCGGGAATGGTCACCAGCCACCAGGCCATGAACATGTAATTTTTTCCCATGGCCACATCCAGACCCCAGGACGTGGCCGGCGGCTGAATCCCCAGTCCCAGAAACGACAACGCCGCTTCCGCCAGAACGATTCTGGCAAATTCCAGGATGCCCAGGGTCAGCAGCGGAGAGGTCAAATTCGGCAGGATATGCCGGAACAGGATTCTGGGCCACCGGCATCCCACCACTTCTGCGGCTTCCACATAAGGCGACTGCCGGATGGACAGCACGGCACTGCGGGTCATCCGGCCGTACACCATCCACCCGTTCAATGCCAGGACCACCACCACCGTGGTCAGACTGGGGCCGATCACCGCTAAAATAATCAGGGCCAGCAGGAGTCCGGGAAACGCCACCTGGGTATCGATCCACCGCATGATAAACGCATCCGTCCGGCCGCCCAGGTATCCGGCCATCAATCCCATGACCACACCGAAACCGCCGGCGCACAGCACCACGGCCGCCCCCACCCACAAGGACACCCGGGCCCCGTGAATGGCCCGGGACAGCACGTCTCTGCCCAGATGATCCGTGCCCAGCATATGGTGCCAGGTGCCTTTGTCATACCACACGGGCGGGGCCAGCCGGGCCGTCAGGTCCTGGGCCGCGGGATCATGGGGGGCGATGTAAGGGGCAAACACGGCCATGAGCACCAGGGAGGTGATCAGGATCACACCGATCAATCCGGGTTTGTCGCGTTTGAGTTCCCGGCCCAGCTCACATATGCTGTCCCACCATTCAAAACGATTCTCAGCCAGGGCCTGTTCCAGGGTATCGGTCCGGGGCGGTGTCATGTCAGTTTCAGTCTCGGATCAATGAGTTTATAGATAAAATCCATGGCAATGTTGATGACCACCACACACACGGCCGCTGTGAACACAATGGCTTGGATCAGGATCAGGTCTTCTCTTTCAATGGCCTGAATCGCGGTCAACCCGATGCCCGGCCAGGCAAACACGGTTTCCACCACCACGGAATACCCGGCCAGAGACCGGATCACTTCCCACCCCACCAGGGTCATGATGGGCAGACCGGCATTGCGAAGCGCATGGAGTCCCACCACCCGGACAAACGGCAACCCTTTGGCAAAACTGGTCTTGACATACTGGCGATTGAGTTCGTCGATCATGGAGGATCTCACCAGCATCACCAGCCGGGCCAGGGTGGGCAGCCCCATGGTCAGGGCCGGCAGCAGAATATGGGACGGGGTACCGGCCCCGGAGGTGGGCAGGATCTTGAACTGCACGGCAAACACCACGATGAACAAAAGCCCCAGCCAGAACTGGGGCACGGACAATCCCAAAAGACTGCCGAACACCGTGACCCGGTCCACCACCCCGCCGGGCCGCAACGCCGCAATGATCCCCAAAGGAATCGCCAGAACACAGGCAAACCCGATGCCCACAGCGGTCAGCAGGATGGTCATGGGCAGTTTTTCAAACACGATCTCCATGGCCGGCCGTTTCTGCCACAAAGAATCACCGAAATCCAGCCGGGCCATGTTGCCCATAAATTCCACAAACTGGATGGGAATGGGGCGATCCAGTCCCAGTTTTTTTTCAAACGCGGCCCGCTGTTCCGGGGTGGACTCCAGGGGCAGCATCACCTGAACCGGGTCTCCCACCATGCGGGTCACCACAAACACGATGACCGTCACCCCTAAAATCACAATCAGTCCGTGAATCAGGCGCCTGTAAATAAACCGGCCCATTATGCGGTCCGGCCTTTGTTTTCCGGACCCCCGGCCTGTTGCCGCACCCCTGGAAAGAAACGGATGATACGGATCATTGACATGTCATTTCCTGAACCAGCAGCCGTGCGTCCACCCGCCCGGGCCAATCCAGGCGCTGGCTCAGGCCGTAAATGTCCTCGATATTCAACAGCCACACAAAATAAGCCTGGTCATAGGCCCGTTTGACAGCCTGATGATACAAATTTTCCCTTTTTTGCTCATCCGTTTCAGACCGGGCCGCATCAATGAGCGATGCCAGGGTTGCATCCGTGTTGGAAGCGCCCACGCCGCCGGATTTGTAATACGCGGAAAAGCTTTTGTCCGCATCCAAAAGTTCATTGGAGGAAACCACAAAAATGGCATCCGCCCTTGTCTTGCGGTCAAACAACCGGTTGAGGTATTCATTGAATTCAAAAATCCGCACATTGACTTTTAAACCGGCCTGCTCCCAGTACCCGGCCACGGCTTCCACAAGATCCCGGTCCTTGAGCCACCGGCCGCTGGTACCGATCAATTCAATGGTCTGTCCCTTGACCCCGGCCGCCTCGATCAGCTTTTTGGCCCGGTCCGGGTCATAAGGATACGCGGTGACCTGGTCATTGTAACCAAAAAACGAAGGGCTTAACAGCTGGCCCTGGGCCACCTGGGCATATCCCTCGAACAGACCGTTGGCCAGAGCCATTTTGTTCACTGCCAGATTCAAGGCCTGTCTGACTTGCGGATCTTTTGTGATGCCGCTGTCCGCGTTAAGAATGACAATGGGATGTTCCAGCCCCAGCACATTCACTGATTTGGGCACATGGCTGGTGAACTCGGGCAGCAGATTGGTGATCAGATCGAACTCCCCTGCCATGAGACCGGCCAGCCGGGTGCCGGGTTCTTCAATGAACCGGTATCTGACGGCCATGATCTGGGGGGCATCCCCCCAGTAATCGTCATTGCGGACCAGGTCGATATGCTGGCCCCGCTGCCAGGTCACAAACCGGTATGGGCCGGTTCCCACAGGATTCTCGGCGAATCCGGGATCTTTGGAATGCACGGGCGGCACCACCTTGAGCCAGTACAGCCGGGAGGGCAAAATGGGATCGGGTCCGTCTGTGATCACATGCAGGGTCAGATCACCCGTGGCCCGGGCCGCCTTGATGGTGGAAAAAAATGAAATCTGCTCGGAATTAAAATCCGGATCGATCACCCGCTGGATACTGTAGACCACGGCATCTGCAGTCATCGGTTCCCCGTTGTGAAACGTGATACCGGGCCGCAATGTGACCTCCCAGGTGTCAGGCGCCACCAGTTCGGGCATCTGGGCTGCCAGAGACGGGATCAAATCCCCTTCCGGGGTCCGGGTCAGCACGGTGTCATAAATATTGTCGTTCACGGCCCGTTCTCCTCCGTCCTCCCGGATCTGGGGATCCAGGGTGGTGGGCTCGGAACCCAGTGCAATGGTTATTTGCCGTGTCTGTGCCCATCCTGGACCTGTTAAAAAAATACCCATCCAGACTGCTGCCAGAAATAAACATCCCCTTTTTTTCATGGCCCCTCCTCAATGTCAGACATCATTAATTTTGTTATTTTTTTCATCCTCTGGAACCGGCGTGTCACAAAAATCTACCGGTCCTGAACAGATGCCAGAATATTTTTCAACCCGGCTTTTTCCATTTGCCTGTCAATTACCGCCGGGTCCGTGTGGTACCGTCCTTTTTGTTTCATTCGATCAAACAGCACTGAACCGGAAAAGGTAAATTTGAGTCCCAGGCCTTCCGGGGTCTGCATCTGCTCCCGCACAAACGTAACGGCATCCCCGATCACGGACGCTTCCGGGAGCACCCGTGCTGTTTTTCCCTGCACATGGCGCACGGCATTCACCCCGGCCAGAGTCCCCGTGCAGATGGCTTCGGTATGGCCCACCATGAGCCCGGCTTTTTCGCCGGCACAAAACAGATTGTCCACCCCGTCCACTTTCAGCGCATCATCCCTGGGTGACATGCCCATATACCGCACGGAATTGCCCATGCCGCCGGCATAAGGGTCCTCGAACCGGGCGTTTTCCAGCCCGGGGATTTTTCTGAGCCCATCCAGCGGGAAAAACGGGGTCATGAGCTTGGCATGGCCCGTGTCCAGCAGAATCACGTTTTGCTCAAAATCAGCAATGGCATACTGCTGGCAGGCTTTCAAGGACAGCTTCCCGGTCATGCGAAGATTTTCATCCAAAGGGATCACCGCCACCCCCGTATCATTGAGCTGTTTGAGCAGGTCCGGAGACAACGATTCTTTGTGAAGCTTGCAGGACCCGCTCACGGCCCCGGTCTGATCCCCTTTTTTCCCGTTGACCTCTGCAACGCCGGCTTTGGCGGCAATGCTGACCCGGCCCCCGAATGAATGGCACCGGAGAATGCACATGGCACACCCATTGCCGTGTTTGGCACAGTTGGCAGGGGGCCCGGCCGTGCCCGTGGTTTCTATAAACCCGTCTCCCTGGAACCGGACGGTTTTGCCGGCCTGTTTTCCTAACACCGTGGTGATCCAGTTTTTATCCATTTCCACATCCGTGATCCGGCACCCGGTTTCAATGCAGATGCCGGATGCTTCCAGGAACCGCCGGATCTTGGGTTCCATGGTGGAAACATCGTATAATGAGGCATGCAGATGTCCCGGAAAACTGATGTCTTTGTGGATAAAATTGGATTCAATGACTGTAAACAGATCACCGCCCCCCAAGGCTTTGAGTTCTTCCGTGGCAGTGAGCCGGCCGTTGTTCCGCATGATGCCGCCCACAAGGCCTGTGCCTAAAAGCATATCCGTTCTTTCCACCAGGACCACGTCCGCTCCCTGTTTTTTCGCGCTGACGGCTGCAGCACATCCGGCCCAGCCGCCACCGATAACAATGACTCTCATATTTTTTTCTCCGCTCTGGAAAATTTGTGTTGGATTGAAAGACTTATTATTTTGAAAAATCCGGTTTTTATTGTCAACCTATTTATCACTTCCATCTCCAGATTTTTGTTTTTGGCTGTTTACATTCCACCAATTTGGAATACTATGTCCCAGACACAACCTGAAACAAAAGCATTTGAACCATGCCCAGTCAGACTGAACAAAAATTGATGAAAAAACCGGAACCGGACACATTGTCCCGGGAACAGCTCAATCCCATTGTTTTTTTAACGGGTATTTTCTTTTTCAACATGCTTTCCCGGCTGGGAATGGCCCCGTTACTGCCGGATATCAAAATAGATCTGGCGTTAAGCCACAGCCAGGCAGGCGGCTTATTTTTTCTGATTTCATCCGGATATTGCATCAGTCTTTTTGGTTCCATATTTTTAACGCCCCGGTTCTCCCACCGGCATCTGATTATCGCTTCCGGCCTTGCCGTGGGAATCAGCCTGCTGGCGGCCGCAGCCAGCCAGGGAGTGGTGATGCTCCAGGCGGGCATGGTCTGCTTAGGCCTGGCCGGCGGCTTTTACCTGCCTTCGGGTGTGGCCAGCCTGACGGGACTGGTTTCCCGGCACCATTGGGGCAAAGTGCTGGGCGTGCACCAGCTGGCGCCGAACCTGGCGTATATCATCGCTCCTTTGGCTGTGTCTTTGTTTGCGGCATGGCACCATTCCTGGCGCATGGTGCTGGTGGTTTACGGCACCGCTTCCCTGATTCTGGCGATCACCTATGCGGCCCGGGGAAAAGGGATCACGGACCGGACAGACCCGCCCGGGCTCAAAATATTCGCCACCCTGCTCCATACCCCGGCAATCCCGATCATTGCCGTGCTTTTCATCCTGGGAATGGGATTGAATCAAGGGGTGTTTGTCATTTTGCCCCTTTATCTGGTGTTTGAGCGGGGAATCGATCCGGAAACCACCAATATCATGCTGGCGGTCTCCAGGGTTGTGGCATTTGGCATGCCCCTGGCCGGGGGATGGCTGGCCGACCGGTTCGGCCCCCGGCCAATCATTTTGTCTGCGTTGTTTTTAAGTGCTTTGGGAACGTTTTTTATGGGGTGGCTGCCCGGGACATGGGTCTGGCTGGCCCTGATCCTTCAGGCAGGGGCCGGGGTGTGTGTGTTTCCTTTGTGTTTTGCCATCATGGCCATGGTCACCACGCCTCAAATCCGCCCGGTGGCGGTTTCTGTGGTAGTGCCCCTGGCGCATTTCCTGGGATCCGGGCTGGTGCCGTTCGGCATCGGCATCCTGGCGGAAACCGGGCGGTTCAACATCGGATTTGCCGTTCTTGGCGGGGTCACCTTCCTGTGCCTGCCCTTGATCCGGATGTTGAAAAAACAATCGTGACACCAAAAAATTTCAAGAAAAAAATCGATGCCCATTCTCAGGCATTTGAAAAAAGAAATTCGATTCGTTCCCGGCTGTTCACCAGATCATCCGTATTGGCTGAAAACACTTCAAAGGTGATGGTATCATCATACCCGGCCTGTTTAAGGGATGAAACCAAAGATTTAAAATCAATATTTCCTTTTCCCACGGCCATGTGATCGTCTTTTTTCCCGAAATTGTCACTGATATGCACATGACCGATATACGGGGCGAACCGGGTGACAAACTGTCCCAGCCTTGTCTGTTCCGGATCTCCGATATTGGCGTGTCCGGTATCCAGGGTCATCTTCAGCCCGGGAAATTCCTTGAACAGATCCTCGAACGACTCGGGCTCAAAATTCAGATGATATGAAGGAAACATGTTCTCAAAACACAGCTGAATGTTCAGGTCCCGGGCATGGGCCACAATGGCGGTCAACGCGGTATGGGCATATTTTTTGGCCGCATCCATGGCAAACATCCCCATGCCCGTGATATACCCCGGATACAGCACGGCTTTGTGAACGTTGATTCCGGCTGCGGCATCCAGGGAATGTTTCATTTCATCTAAAGACGCCCGGCGGATGGCCGGTGTCAGGTCCGGTGTGTACACAAAACAGGGCAGATGGCAGATCACGGGCATGCCTGTGTCTGCCAGGATTGCCATAATCTGATTTTCCAGCTCACAAATCTTTGTCCAGTGCCCTTCGGGCGGATCCATGGACAGTTCAAAATAATCAAACCCCAGGTCCGCCACTCTTTGTATTTCTTCACATACCGGCTTGATCGGAAAACCCGATGCCCCGTATTTCATATTCATATCCTTTTCATTGTCATGTCCGGTCAATCGGTCAGTTTTTTCAGAAACCGTCCCAGTTCCTTTTCCACACTCTGTTTCAACTGCTCCACAGCCTCAGGTGAGGTGCCGGTTAAAATCGAAGTGATCACGCCCTTGATATCCGGCTGGATGGCCGGGTCTGCCAGCGGCCCCCGGATATATATGGGAACGGGAATTCCGGCAAGCTCGGCCAGTTCGCTGCCTGCCTGGCCTCTGGAGGTTTCCACCACCGTGACCATTGCCCTGTAATCAATGGTTTCCTTGACGATATCCACCACGGTTCCGGTCCCGGATACCCGCAGGGCCGGGGATTTTCCCGACAGATCGTCCAGAACGACCACCCCGTTTGTCACCACGGGATTTCCGGCAAGTTCGGTAAAATCGGTTTCTTCCGCTTCTGACACGGAAAAGGTCCGGGTATCCCGCAGGGATTTGAGGCTGCGCAGAAATTTACCCACATTAAACCCGATCACGGCCCCGTTTTTGAACAAAAAAGACAGATTCCCGTTCAAATGCTGTTTCATGGCACTCACGGTTGCCCCGCGGGTGGTCAAGGCCGCAGTGATGTCTCCGGTTCCCCGGATCATGGCTTTTTCAGTCATATCATCCAGCAAAGGGGCCACCTCAATCCCTTTCAGGGACGAATTTATTGTGATCAAAGGAATATCTTCAGCGGCATCCAGTATCATGCTTCCATGATACACCCCATTGTAAAGGGCTGCAGACAACGGTGCGGCATGGATGACCCCGTCTTTGGCCGTCAGTTTTGCCTGAACCCTGGACAAAGAAGCCCCGGAAACAACCAGATCCCCTATGGCCAGGGCCGCATTGATTTTCAAATTTCGAAGCTGGGCCACAGGCATTCGGGTAGCGGCTCCGGCAGCCACCGTTTCCGGTGTCACGGGTACAGATCCGTGTTTTTTTCCTTTTGCATTCTTGGGTGCCTTGGGTGCCTCGGGTGCCTTGGGCAGATACGGGTCCACATCGATCCGGTCAACAGCCAGCTCCATTGTGATGTCCGGATCTGAAAAGTCTGTTACCCCAAAACTTCCCTTCAGGTGTGAATCATCCACAACCCCGGACAGGCCGGTCAATTGGAGATCATTTGTCGAACCGGTAAACCGGGTTTTCAGGCCCACTTTTTCAAACACCCGGGCATCTGCCGTGGCCGGCAAAGACAAGCCCAGTGTTTTCATGAGTTGCCGCAAATTGAATGGGGCCGCAGACAAGGTTCCGGTGTACACGGGATCGGTCTGGATTTTTTCAACAGTGATACCACCGGACACGGCCAGATCCATGCCTGAGAGGGAAAAAGCCGGCACTTCCAGTCGCTGCTGATTCATCTGCCAGTGCACGGGTGCATCCAGGGTCACGGAAAACGGCCCGTTGGAAATTTTTTTTCCGTCAAGGCCCAGGCGGATCTGCAACGGATCCAATGTCAGGTTTCCCTGTTTTCCGTTGAACCGCACCTGTCCTGCCACCGTGTCCAGAAAATCACCCGGCACGGGTTGATCCAGGGCATGGAGCAACCGGTTCAGATGCCTGCCTTCCAGAACCATCGCTCCTTCCATTTCCGCGCGGCGGGTGCCCAGATCCCGGGCTGCGACATTGCCCTTGAGGGTAATGCCCAGTGCCGCAATATCCAGAGCCGGCACCAGAACCCGGCCCTGACTTAAATCCATATCCACGTCCATGTTCACATGAAATGCCTTTTGACCGGTCCGGGCCAGGTGTGCGGCCAATGGCCCGCCTTCAATAATCTGCATCAGCAGGGCCAGGTCTTTTCCGGCAATATCCAGGGCCAGGTCGATTCGGGGGATGACAGCGCCCATATTGCCCAGCACAATGGTCCCCGTTACATCCGTTCCCAGTCCGGACCCTTTCAGATTTTTGACAGATACAGTGTCTTTTTGCAGATCCATTTCCACCCGGCAGGCCAGATCCAGGTCTGCCGGTTTTTTCCCCAGGATCGGTCCGGCAAGCTGTGCCTGGAATATCATGGGATCGATCTGATACTGACCGGAATCCATATCAAAAACAAGGGTGCCCTCAAGTCCGGCATTTCCGGAAATCTCTGGTGACGTGCCCGTACCGTTGAACGTCAGCTGCCAGTCCACGGGAGCGCCCGGCACCACTTTGCCCGTTGTCAGATTCAGATCGGAAAGCGTATATTTTTTTCCTGTGGACCGGTCGTCAAAACTGAAACCGGCATCTTGAATGCGCACCCCGCCGTTCAGCAGCACGGCCAGATTTTTCAGGTCAAATCTTTTTTTCGACGATGCAGCAGACGGTTTGTCCGGCTTTGTTTTATCGGGCAAACGGCCCTGAGTTTCCCAATTGGTCATGCCGGCCTGGTTTCTGGCCAGATGGACCTGCGCCCCTTCAAGCACCAGGGTGTCCATTTCGATCTGTTTTTTCAGCAACGGCAATGTCTTGACCCGGACCATGGCATAATCAGCCGTCAACATGGGCCCATCCCCGAATCCCGGGGCGTTTTCCAGAAAAATTTTGGACATCTCCAGATGCAGCCAGGGATAATATTTCACACGCAAGTCCCCCTGGATCTCAAAGGTCCGGCCCACCTGCTGACTCACCTTTTTTGCGACATAGTCCTTATACCGGTTCGGATCCAGATTCAAAACAATGACGGCCCCAGCCACTGCCACCAGAATCAATATTCCCAGCCCGGATAAAGTCAGCAAAAACACTTTTTTCATGGAGATGTTCCTTTATGCACATTGAAAAAAATATGATCAAAACAGGAACGGTCTGAATCACATCTTTTGTTTGTAACCCGCCTGATATAAGGTATACAGGATCATGGCTGCGATTTCAATCATTTCAAATGTGTCTTATCCCTCCTTTCTCCGGAACAAGGGTTTATTTTTTATCCTGAAATACGTATAAGTTAAATTTTACATAAAAAAGGAAGGGTCATGGCTTTTAAGGTGTTTGTCGACGGCCGGGAAGGAACCACGGGATTGCAGATCATCGATTATCTGTCATCGCGCAAAGATGTTGAGCTGCTTGAAATCGATCCTGATCTTCGCAAAGACCCCCGGGAAAGACAAAAATTAATCAACCAGTCGGATGTGACATTTCTATGCCTGCCGGATGCGGCTTCCAGAGAATCGGCGTCTTTGGTCACAAATGCAGACACCTGCATCATCGACGCCAGCACGGCATTCAGAACCCACCCGGACTGGGTGTATGGACTACCGGAAATCGCGCCTGAACAGCGGGATCTTTTGAAAAAATCCAAAAAAATCGCCAACCCGGGATGCCATGCCACCGCGTTTGTGCTGGGGGTGCATCCCTTGATCAAAGCCGGCATCATGCCGCCGGACTACCCGGCCTGCTGCTACTCCATCACGGGTTACAGCGGTGGGGGCAAAAAGCTGATCACGGCCTATGAACAACTTCATACCCCTTCTTTGGACAGCCCGCGGCACTATGCCCTGGGCCTGGTTCACAAGCATCTGCCGGAAATGACGGTGAGAACCGGACTGACTGCGGCACCTGTCTTCACGCCCGTGGTGGCTGATTTTTACAAAGGCCTGGCCGTGACCACGTTTGTTCACACGCGCCTTTTGACAAAAAAAGTGACCCCGGCAGACATCCGGCAACTGCTTGCCCGATATTACCAGGATGAGCCGTTTATCCGCGTGTTTCCCTTTGACGATGCCAATAATCTGGACAATGGATTTTTTGATGTGCAAGGGTGCAACAATACCAACCGGGCCGATATATTCGTGTTCGGCAATCCTGAGCAGATGGCGGTGATCACCCGCATTGACAACCTGGGCAAAGGGGCCTCCGGTGCCGCCGTCCAGTGCATGAACATCCATTTGGGCCTGGATGAAGCCACTGGGCTGGTATAGTTGCTTTTTTTTCACAACCCGCCCGGACCATGCATACAAAAAGGGCGGTCCGCCCGAAAGCGAACCGCCCTTTATCTTTAAATTCAACGTTGAAATCAAATGCCCGGCCATGGGATCATTTATGGATCACATGGCTGAAATCAGGCAATGTCTGGAATTTGAGCCGCTTTTGAGTGCGGCCGACCGGTAACACTGATGCCGCTCTTCCGGATTTTTAGATGTTGAATCACAGTTTCGGAGTTTTTTGACCAGACGATTTTTTTCCCGGACACAGCATTCTCTTGCTTTTATATTCAATAAATCGACCATAAGTCACCTCTTTGGCATTTTTTTTTAAATAAAATCAAGATGGTGTTCTGTTTTACACCACCTTGACATGAACATAAGGCAGTTATGACTGATTGCAACAGCCCGGGGAAAAAACGGCCGGCCCAAAAAAGGAACGGAGACCGGGACATAAACCCTGGATTTCTGTGCGCCATTCAAGTATAACCCCGTACCATGAAACCGGATACATCCACCATCGATATCAGGGCCATGGCCCTGCTGATCATTTTGTGCGCCTCCTGGGGATTGAACCAGGTGGCCATTAAAGCGGCCGTTGCCGACATACCGCCCGTGCTCCAGGCCGGCATCCGATCCATGGGCGCCACCTGCCTGATGCTGGTATGGATGACCATCAAAAAAAAATCTTTGCTGGAAAAAGACGGCACCCTGCTGTGGGGACTCATCTGCGGATTGCTGTTCTCAGCTGAATTTGTTCTGATCTATTGGGGGCTTGAGTTCACCAATGCCTCCCGATCCACCATTTTTTTGAATACATCCCCGTTTGTGGTGGCCTTGGGCGCCCATTTGTTCATCCGGGCAGAATACCTGTCCCGAATCCAGATCATCGGAATGGTGCTGGCATTTGCCGGCATTCTGGTGGCGTTTCATGAATCCCTGAACCTGCCCGATTCGGGGATGATCAAAGGAGATATCATGCTGATGGGGGCAGCCGTGTTCTGGGGGGCCACCACCGTGGTGATCAAGGCAAGCCCGCTGGCAAAGGTTTATCCGGGCAAAGTACTGCTGTATCAGCTTGGCGTATCTGCGGTTATTCTGCCGGTTGCGTCCATATTTTTGGGCGAACCGCCGGTTCAGGCCCTGACCCCTCTGGTGATCTCAAGCCTGATCTACCAGACTGTCTGGGTGGCGTTTTTCACCTATGTGACCTGGTTCTGGCTGATCCGCACCTATCCGGTCTCCCGGCTGGCGCCGTTCACGTTTCTGACACCGCTGTTCGGTGTCCTGGCAGGGTCATGGCTTTTGGGAGAAACCGTGACGATTTATCTTTTGTGCGCCCTGGCCATGGTGGGCGCAGGCATTTACCTGGTCAACCGCAGATAACGGGTTTCGCTGTATCTGACCGATCCATCCCCTTTCTGCCCTTTTTGACAAAATTTTAATGTGGCACCCGGATCAAACACCCGGGGTTTTTATCATCATTTATTTTTATTTTTTTTAAGGAGTTTATCATGAGCGGTAACGGCGGCAATCCCATCAACATCGATTTTCAGGTAGACAGAACACACCTTTACCGGGAAGAAACCATCACAGATCTGAAAATTGCCAATATTCAGAAATTAACCCCGATTCTTCCGGACGGGTCAAACGATCCTTCCAGAGAAACCGTCTTTGTGGGAAACACCCAGCTGGGCACCCCCCATGGCCCGGTTCCGATTCAAGCCCGGCTGAAAGCCACGACGCTGGAGCAGGCCATGGATGAATTTCCCCAGGCCATGGAAGCAGAGACCCGGAAAGTGATTCAGCAGTTCCAGAAAATGGAGGCGGAACAAAAACAAGCCAATGATTCCCGGATCATCGTTCCCGGAGTTCAATAACGATCCCCCAAAAAAAAGAACCCGGCTTCCGGAAAGGGGATCCGGAGGCCGGGTTTGCGTCTGGGTGCGTTGTTGGAAGGATGGGATTGGAGGGATATGAATGCCCGCCAGACGCACTTTCAAGGCCGCTACCTGGTGGGATTGGGGTTATGTTGGGATGGCCCCACTCAGGCATGATCAATTGATTACGCCAGTCAATCCGGGTTGTCAATTCGGGAAAATCCCTTAGTGGCTATAGGTAAAACTCCCTAGTCCGGAGAATTTCACTGACGGGCATAAGTATGCATTTTCCTTAAAATCAGGATAGTTACCTGTTTACACAACTGGCGTATCCGGCAGGTAATCCCGTTTTTTTCCAGGGGATTTTCATACGCTTTTTTTTCATGTATGATCCATATGCAGTGAAAACATCATAATTTTGAAAGGACAGTGCCATGCCGATTGCAGACAAAATGGTGAAAATGGTGGAAGCGGCTTCCATGATCCGGAAGATGTTTGAAGAAGGCATCCGGATGAAAGAAAAATTCGGGGCCGACCATGTATTTGATTTTTCCCTGGGAAATCCGGATGTTCCCCCGCCCAAAATCATGCAGGAAACCCTGCTGGACCTGATCCATGATGACACTGTTTCCCATGGGTACATGCCCAACCCGGGGTTTATGCATGTCCGCCAGGCAGTGGCGGATTATCTGAACCAGACGTTTAACGTGGGCCTGACACCGGATTTGATCGTGATGACGGTGGGCGCGGCCGGGGCCCTGAACGACTGTCTCCGGGCACTGATCAACCCAGGGGAGGAACTGCTCACCCCGGCCCCTTATTTTGTGGGATACAACCAGTATGCGTTCGTGGCCGGGGCCACCTTGATCACAGCCTCCACCCGCCCGGATTTCCACCTGGACCTGGAAGCCATCCAGACCGCCATCACGGAAAAAACCCGGGTCGTGCTGATCAATTCACCCAACAACCCCACGGGCGCGGTCTATTCAGCCGAAGAACTGGACGGGTTAGGCCGGGTTTTGGAAGCGGCCAGCAAAAAATTCGACAAACGCATCTACCTGATATCCGACGAACCCTACCGGAAAATCGCCTATGACGTGACCGTTCCGTCCGTATTTGATGCCTACAACCACACCATTGTCCTGACTTCCTATTCCAAGGAACTGTCTTTAGCCGGTGAACGCATCGGTTATCTGGCCGTGCATCCCAAAGCGGAAGATGCCAGACTGATTGCCGGTGCCGCCGGCGTGGCCAACACCATGATGTATGTCAATGCCCCGTCCCTGTTCCAGCAGGTGGTGGGACGGCTGCAAGGAATTACCGTGGATATCGATATTTACCGCCGGCGCCGGGATATTTTCTGCCAGGGGCTTAAACAGGCCGGGTATGAATTCGATGTACCGGACGGCGCATTTTATCTGTTTCCCAAAAGCCCCATTGAAAATGACGTGGAATTTGTCAATCTGCTCAAGGACCAGAACATCCTGGCCGTGCCGGGCACGGGCTTTGGCGGCCCCGGCCATTTCAGGCTGTCCTATGCCGTGCCGGACAAAACCATCATTGATTCTTTGCCCGGATTCAAAAAAGCCATACAAAGCGTCAAATAACCGGTTTTTTTCTTCTCCCAAAACGTGTCCGGGGGCCGGTGATTGAATCATACCGGCCCCCGGATGCGTTGATGGATGCGCGATGCCCTTTATTTGCCCTGTCTGGGTTTGGGCAGATTTTCCAGGTCTTTAAGCGCGATGTCGATCTGTTCCTGGGGCAGATCATGATCAGCCAGATTCCCTCTGAAATAAGATTCATAGGAAGCCATATCCACCAGTCCATGGCCGGACCAGTTGAACAGGATCACTTTTTCTTTGCCTTCTTCCTTGGCTTTTAATGCCTCCCGGATGGCCATGGCCACGGCATGGTTGCATTCCGGCGCGGAAATATATCCTTCGGACCGGGCAAAGGTCAGCCCGGCCTTGAAGGTTTCCATCTGATGAATGGCTTCAGGCCGGATGATGCCGTCCAAAACCAGCTGGCTCACCAGGGGTGACATGCCGTGGTACCTCAGCCCGCCGGCATGGATGGGGGCGGGCACGAAATTATGACCCAGGGTGTACATGGGCAGCAACGGGGTCATCTGGACCGTGTCCCCGAAATCATAGGCAAAAGGCCCCCGGGTCAGGGTGGGGCAGGAGGTGGGTTCCACGGCAATGATATCGATCTGTTTGCCGTTGATCTTGTCTCTGGCAAAGGGAAAGGACAGACCGGCAAAATTACTGCCCCCGCCCGCACTGCCGATGATCACATCCGGATAATCCCCGGCCATTTCCATCTGTTTCATGGCCTCCAGCCCGATGATGCTCTGATGGATCATCACATGATTGAGCACGGATCCTAAGGCATATTTGGTGTTTTCATCAGCCACGGCTTCCTCCACGGCTTCGGAAATGGCCATGCCCAGGGATCCCGGCGAATCCGGATCTTTCTCCAGAATGGACCGGCCGGCCCGGGTTTCCGTGGAAGGGCTGGCCGTGCAGTTGGCGCCCCAGGTTTCCATCATCATCCGGCGGTAGGGTTTCTGGTTATAAGAAATTTTTACCATGAACACCTTGCACTCAATGCCGAAAAACGCACAGCACATGGCCAGGCTGCTGCCCCACTGCCCGGCCCCGGTCTCCGTGGTAATCTTTTTGGTGCCCGCCACTTTGTTGTAATAGGCCTGGGCCAGGGCCGTGTTGGGTTTGTGGGATCCGGCCGGGCTCACGCCTTCGTTCTTGAAATAGATCCGGGCCGGGGTGTCCAGGGCTTTTTCCAGATTCCGGGCCCGGAACAGAGGAGACGGCCGCCAGATGGCGTATTTGTCCAGAATCTCTTCGGGAATATCGATCCACCGCTGGGTACTCACTTCCTGCTCGATAAGATTCATGGGGAAAATCGGGGCCAGGTCTTCCGGTCCGCAGGGCTGACCCGTGCCCGGATGCAGGGGCGGCTCCATGGGCGTGGGCAGGTCTGCCATGATGTTGTACCACTGCCGGGGCATTTCCTGTTCAGTCAATAAAAATTTCTGGGTTTTCATGGGATCTCCTTTAATGGCAAAATTGATATTTTTTTAACGGCTGACATATCGCTTATTTCATTTCTTGGATAAAGGAAGACGGGTCCGTCATAAACGCCTTGTAAAGACGGTAATACTCCGTGTCTTCATACAAAACAGGCGCAATTTCCGGCCCGTTGAAATTATAGATCACGGCATCCGGGCAGGCCAGCAGAATGGGCGAATGGGTGGCGATCACAAACTGGGCATGGCCTTTGCCGCTTTCACCCATGATCAGATTGAGCAGTGCCACCTGGGATTTCGGCGACAGGGCCGTCTCAGGCTCATCCAGAAAATACAAACCTTTGCGCTGATACCGGTTGGAAAAATACGACATCAGCGACTGGCCGTGGGACTGGGTGATCAACGATTTTCCCCCGAAATAATCCAGCATGGGCCGGTCCGTGAGGGCCCACTCCTCCAGTTTTCTGGCAAAATGGGAAAAAATCTGGGATCCGAAATACGATCCCGGCACGGGTCCCTGGTCCCAGGTCACGGTCAGATAGCGGTGCAACTGTTTTTCATGGGGATTGGTTTCGCACCGAAGCAGAAACTCCGGCTCCCAGATGTGAATGCCGCAGCAAAGCCCCAGGGCCTTGAGCAATGTGGATTTGCCCGTGCCGTTTTCTCCGGAAAACAGCGTGATGCCCTGGTCAAACCCCAGGGTATTCGTCCGGTTCAGAATTTCCAGACAAAACGGATATGCATTTGTGTCCGGAAAGGTGTCGCTGTGAATGGCCGCCTGCTTCAGGAACATGGGCCCTGCCCGTCGTCTGCTTTCAAAGGATTCTGTGATACCCGGGCCTGGGCCTGCTGGATCAGTTCCATCAATGTCTGGACCTTGGGCCGGCCCTGGTTCATGAATGCCGCGGCAAATTCGTCTTTTGACAGGGTCTGCTTAAAATAGGCAACCACATCAAAATGGCCGTGCCAGCAGTCCAGTGTTTTAAAGCAGGGCGCGCCGGTATTTTCTACCCGGCAGTAGCTGAAAGCCACCTGATGCCCCAGCCGGGGGCACCGGATTTTAAAATCGTCTGACGGCAATGCCGAAGAAATTGTGCACATTGTTCCTCCTGTGTGTCGTTTTGTACTGTTTATGAGAAACACGCACACAAGTCAAGCATTATCCGCAGACGTTTCGAGTCAAAAAAGCTTTCCCATCGCTTTGATTGCAACACCCAGCTCTTTTATCAGCCCATCCATCACTTTATCAACTTCCATGCAACCTCCTGTGTTTCATTTGTTTTGATGATTTTTACGTCCCTTCATTTTTCAAAATCATATTCCCTGCCGCCAAAGATACACCATGATCCGGCCAAGGGCAAGTGCGGCCGGGCAAAGCCGGATCCCGGCTGTGTGGGGCGGTTGCGGCAGGGGTCATTGACATTTTTGGACCACAATATTAAAAATGACGCTACGTATTAATGACGGTACATATTAAGGCGAGGGTCCTTTTAAGGATCAGACGTCACACAAAGGAGTCAAATATGCTCAAAGACGGAGAAAAAGGCGTCATCCGCCAGCGCGGAAAAGACGATATCACCTATGCCATTGCCCCCCATGTGCCCTGCGGCGTGGTGAAACCGGACCAGCTGAGATCCCTGGCCGATGTGGCGGATAAATATCAGGTGTCGGAACTCAAGATCACCAGTGCGGCACGGATTGCCATCATCGGGCTCAAGGAGGACCAGGTGGACGGGGTCTGGGAGGACCTGGGCATGGATCCCGGCCATGCCGTGGGGCTGTGCGTGCGGAGCATCAAGGTCTGCCCGGGCATCCAGTACTGCCGCCTGGCCAAACAGGACAGCCTGGAGATGGGCATGGAACTCGACCGGCGCTACCACGGCATGGTCCTGCCCAGCAAGATGAAGATGGGGGTTTCCGGCTGCAAGATCCAGTGCGCGGAAAACTGCATCAAGGATATCTCCCTGTACGGCACCCCCAAGGGATGGGCCGTGATGATCGGGGGGAACGGATCGGCACTGCCCAGGCTGGCGGATCTTCTGGTGGAGGACCTGTCCCGGGAAAAGGCCCTGGACATGGTGGCCCGGATCATTGACTATTACAAGGAGCACTCCAAGCGCGAACGCATGGGCCGTATGATCGAGCGCATGGGACTGGATAAGGTCAAAGCGGACCTTCTGGGCTGAGTCCTTTTCCCGAAGATGGCCCCCTGTGTCAGGAAGATTGTCGCCTCATTGACAAGGGAATCGACAATCAGGGTTTGATCATGCGAAAGGCTTCCTGAAACAAAGTCTGCCCTTCCAGTGTACTTGAAAGAACCGCCCGCGCAAAACGTTTGCCGGTTCGAGCACTCCGGCCGTCTCTTCATTATTTTCTGCGGACGTCGGCGCGGCCAGAGGCCGTTTTCAGCAGACAGCTGGATTGGCTTATCGGATGACACTTTCTACGTACAATGTGTCTGGGCAGAAATCCTGTCCTCCCTGCCATTGTATACTTCCAAGACATGGTTTGACTGAATTAAATTTTTTGGGATCCTTCAGCTCTTGAAAAATTCCCTTGTCCAGGTAGGGTTTTACATCAAATATTTTTTGTTCTCCGTTTTCAAAGGTCAGGGTGATCGTAAAATCCAAATTCGGAGTCACTTTTTTTACTCTTGGATTCATAACAGGCCTCCTTATTTCAAAGGGTCAATCTTGAATATTTCCTGGTATGGATTTAACCCTGTAACCCACTGAAATGATAACATCGAGATTATAATAATTCGGGGCTTTCTGCTGAAATTCGGAATTTCCGAATTTCTTTAAGGTCTGGCTTTCTTCAAGCTCTCCTTCCGCATAAATATTTTTAATATGTTCGTTAACCGTTGATTTTGCTTTTCCGAAAAGCATTGCCATCTGGTCCTGTGTCAGCCAGACCGTTTCATCTTCCAATTGCACTTGAAGCTTTGTTGTTCCTTTTGAATCCGTATAAATGATTATTTCTGAATTCAGTTCCATGTATCACCTTTTTGACAAGGATTCTGTATTTTTTTGTTTTTATCCTTTTTCATTCATTCCCTGTCTCTGAGCACCATGGATGTTGCCCCAACAGGGCAGACAGTAACGCAAAGTCCACAGCCGACACATGATTCATTATTATATGCCATTTTTTCATCCTGGAAGACCCGGGCACCAAATACGCACCTTTCAACACATTCACCGCAATGAATGCAATCCTCAAAACTTGTCACAGCCACATATTTTGCCTTACCCAGTATCTCCATGGCCTGCTCTGTCGGAAGCACCCATTGTTTTGTTTGAAAAGATTCTGAAACAGGAATAACCTTTGATGCGTAGGAAATCCGGCCTTTGCCCAGCCATTCGTCATATTTGACAATTCTTTTTTCCAGAAACGCATCAACATATTTTTCCTTTTCCATATGGCACATTTCCTTTCTTTTGCATTTGGCTGACGGCCAGGATCAGCCAAATGCGACAAAATAATCTGACAGGAGCCGTTGCCACTCTGTGATAAATTCCCTGTATGCCTCAGCCGTGAATCCCGAGACAAAGGCTTCTCCCGTCTCAGAGAGCGCAATATACCTGTAGGTGACCGCAACCTGTGTATGCTTATCGGCCAGGGCCTCACAGCATACTTTCACAACCCCGACCTTGTCACCGGGTTCAACCTTGTAAAACTCTACACAATGGGCGTCCGGACGGTATCTTTTTACCAGCCAGATGGCCTCGGCCGCAGCGTGGTCATGAGACTTTGTCAAAAACACATAGTCCTCAGACAGTTCCTTTGTGTCCATGACATTCTCATAGTCCCATCCCGGCACCCAGTGTTTTTCCCCTTCAGGACTGAAAAGAGGAAAAACCCTTGATACCGGCTGCAGCACCACAAATGTCATACTATGTTCCACTGATTTCATTTTTGTCTCTCCTGAGCCGCCCCCAAACCTCTGCAGTTCATCATTATCTTTACAGCGCTGAAGAATGACCAGGTTGTGGGTCCAGTTGATTTCTCGCACCAGTGGTGCGAGTTTTTCCAATCCGGTATATGTCATAGCAGGACTCTCAATTCACGGGCCGCATCATAAAAAAAGGATGTTTTCCTCATTCCGAGCATGCGAAAGGCTTCCTGAAACAAGGTCTGGCCTTCCAGTGTACTTGAAAGAACCGCCCGCGTCCTCGGTTCCGGCAATGAGTTGACGTAGCGCCTCCGTCCAGGTTGAAACCTGCCGCCGTTCTGCATGGGTTCCATCATGGTCTCATCGCGCAGGGTGCGGAAATCCGGTACCGGCAATGCCAGTTCCGGCGGCTCAGACAGAAAGAAATAACCGATCGGCGTATGGGTCAGTCGGGCAAACTCCTCAAGCTGCCGAAGCGTCGGTTGAACTTCACCCGAAATCCACAACGGCCACTTTCGAAACCGGTTTGTCAGTTTTTCATCGGAAAGCCAGGCCCGCCCCGCTGCCCAGCGCAATACCGAAATGGATGCTGCCACGGTGTTCATACTATCACCTTACATTTGCTCATGATGACAAGATTATGCGCCCAGGCTATTTCTCCAACCGGTGGTTGGAGCCTTTCATTGTCATGGAACTCCGAATAAAACTGGCGAATGTACCAGAGGTTTTGGATTGAAAAACCGCTCACACCGGGAAATTCCTGCCGCAGATCTTCAGACAACCGCTTTACCACAGATTTGCCCCAGCCCGCGGTCTCCTGACGTTCCACGATCATCCGTCCGATGTCCCAGTACAGCCCAAGCTCCTTGTTGACCTTCTTGAGAGCTTCATACTGGGCGGACCGGCCGCCTGGTAAAGCGCGGCATCTTTATTGACAACGCCTGCCTTGTTGATCTGTTCACTCATCTTGAGTCATCGGCAAAATCACGTCCCGGTATTTGCCTCGCACGGAAACGTCCCGCAGGACGTCATCTGCAATACCCCAAATAAAATTTGCAATCCAGTTTAGTTGTCCGTTTTCCATTCAAATTCCAGTTATTTGTATTTTCATGTGTGCATTATTGGCATAACGTGACGCGTGACCGGTGCATGGAAGCAGCAGAGCGAAGCAGCGCTGCTTCCATGCGTACGAGTCGACGCGATAACTAGCTCCATCAATCTTTCACGGCTTCCATTGCCAACTTGATCTGTAGAGTGATATGGAATCTCCGAGAAAGGTCCAAGTCCTTGGTTCCCAAATGTTCTGCTTGTCCTTACCTCCATACTTCGCCGGATCGTCAAGCTTGTTATAAACTGTCGCCGTGATGTACGTATGATGCGGAGGCTTCCTGAAGTCACTCAGCTTCGCGGCAAGGTTGGGAGCCCTACCAATCCAGATCAAATCATTGTTACCTCTTGCGCCAGCTCGTACCGCAAGCACTGTACCGGAGTCGACACCAATGCCGTGACTGATTGAGAAACTCGCTTTCTTGACGCTGTCGTATTGGTTTTCGAACTTGGGTTTGATGATTTCCTGCACCGTGTACTTGATCTGGAGCGCGCACTTGGCAGCAGTGGTATTCTTGTACGATCCAGTAAAGACTCCCAGTATGCGGTCGCCATCGAAGCTGACGATACTCCCACCATGGTGGCGAACGAGTCTGGCCGTTGTTGCCAGAAACGACTTCAAGATCTTGGCAGCAATCCGACGGTCAAGTTCCTTCGCCATCTTGGATGAGTTAGCCAAATCGGCGTATAGGAATGTGGCATCAAGCTCTACTGCACCCCCAGCTAAGGCGACACTGTCCGAAGAGGGAACTTTCTGGCCCTTTCGGGTGCTCCAAGTCTTACTGATTATCCCTTGGACGTCATTGGTTAGGTCATTAATCAAGGCCATTAGGGTGTTCCCGAATAGAGGATGAACAGCGCGAAACCCCACGGAAGCGCTGCGAGAAAGAGGCATGCCATGGAGCGTTGAATCCAGGTGTACTTTCGTTCGGCAATCTGCGCGTTGCGGTGGCACTGGGTCAGCATATCGTCGAGATAGGTTTGCTGTGTGGCAGACTTAACCGCTTCCACGTACTGGGAAAGATCCCTGCTTACGATCCCGCCGAAGTATATGAGTGATCCCTTTGGACCAGTCGTTCGCGGGAACGAAGCGCATGCCGCGAACACAATGCTTAGAAACAAGAAAAACGCGGCGAAAGCAGAAGCGCTTCCTCCCGGTACAGTCCAGTTGGGAGCCGAGGGCATGAGAACGGCCAGAGCTCCTATCATCGCCGTAGAGAGAGGGAGCACAAGAGCCAGCCTGGATTCGGCTGCACGCACCCAGCCCAGAAGGCGGTCGAGTTCCGCATCTGCTTGAGATACCAATACCGTTTCTTCTGACATTCTCTATTCCTTCTGTGAGCTAACGTTTCAAAATCTGTGGCTTGTCCGTCAGCATTTTGGTGGTTAGGGACTTATATTTATTCTCAATTACTTCTATATTGTTCTTTTTGCCCCGAAAAAGCGAATATAGGGACGTTATAAAACGTTTTGCTGGCTTAACTATTTAATTTATTGCATTATGCATGGCCCATCCAGTCCGAAAAGATCCCACAAGGGAATTAGCTAACTTGTTCTATTCAACACTTAACACCTCTTAAATTTTTCTTTTTTGTAACGCCACCAAGACGATGGGGCATTTTTTTCTGTTTTCGTTTCTTTATCGGGTAATTGTCCAAATCCTCTGATGCCTTCAATTCATCAATTGAATTTTCCTTTTTTTTCTGTGGCTTAATATGTCTGAGTTCGTTAAGTAATGTGGAAGTGACCCTGATGTTATAGTATTTACATGTTTCTTTGAACAATTCAACACATTGTTCTTCAATAGCTCTATTTTTGGATATTCTTCGTAACCAATCTCTCCATTCCAACACATTTTTTTTGCCAACCAACTCATTAAAAAAAGCAATAATTTCTGGAGATACGAACGGGATTTCTAACAAATTTTCATCTTTTCTTTCAACCAAGCGTACAAGCCAATCAGCCACCAAGAACTCAAGAAATGAACGATGAGGTAAATACAAACCTTCTGGTGGTTTTTTTTCCAAGAAGCAACCAGATATTAAATCTCTTTTCACTGCATCAATATGCACGTCTTTTCGTTCAAATCCTTTAAATATATCATCTGGTATTGAGGAGACAGAGATTTCTAATGTAGCATCATTTTGCCACATCCAAAATGCTAATTTGGAAGCAAATAATCTTCTTTCTTTCAAATTGTATGCACTTCGAGCTCTTTTTTTGAGATCTCTTCGGATTATCAGTTCTACAAATTCTGAATATAAAATAGTTTCTGTGAAAATATCTAACGATCCTTTATAATGGGGCAAAATTTGAAGTAACATTTTAAGCTGTACCGGTCTGCTAGCAAGATCCAGCAATTTGTGTTTTTTGTATCGTTCCAGAATATTGTAAAATCGATTTATTTGGTGGGGCTTTTGGCCTTGAAATATTTTTGTGGTTTTATATTTTTGTACGTATTCTTTTATTTGTTTTAATTCAAAGCGTAACAATCGGTATTCTTTATATTCCGGCCAACCTGGAATCTGTTTTAAGGTGCCACCAATGGATCTTTTTCCCTGTATAGCCTCTATATATTCAGCTTCTGAAATAAAAGCTGTTGGTCGACCCAATAGTATAACCTTGGTATTTTTACCGATAAGTTTATTAAATTGTGTGAAATTGTATTGTAAAGATTCCCAGCTCATTGTTTTTTTCATTTCATCAAAACCATCTAAAATTATGACGAAACGGCCTCTATTATTTAACTGTAAAAAAATATGAAAATTGAAATTTGGTACAGTGGCAAATGACGTGAAATGACGACCTAAAAGGCCATCTAATGATTGGTCAGATGTTACATCATCCAAACCGATCATTATTGGAATCCGTTTCTGGGAGTCAAGCATGTGTCGCTTCGCAAGTACATAGGCAAGCCTTTTTGCCAAGGTTGACTTTCCTATTCCATAACCACCAAAAATTGCAAGAGGTTGCTCATCCTCTGATTCTGTCCAATCAAGTATATGCTCAGCAACATCCAAGATATGAGAATTTTCGATGTCTTTTGCAGACTGATATGTATACAAAACAGGCAATTCATCCATTGTATATTGTGCTCTAATCCCTTGGACATAATTGGAAAAATCAATAGAAGAATATAGAAGTTCTAAAAATTTTATGTGAACAATTCCTTCTGTATCTTTGGCATATGTTACTGCAGCAGGCGACAACCCATTTGACGTGACAATCAGTAAAGTGTCTACGTAATTATTCTGTATCAAGGGTAAATAATCTACAACAATAGTGACAACCTCAGATTTTGACAATGGTTTTTCATAATATTTACATTCGATTGCAATCTTCTTTTTCTGCATGAAATCTGTGGTTTTTTCTGCATAAGCATCAACTTTTTTTGGACCTAAAATATGTTCAGGTGTTACTGCCCATCCTTGTTGGGTTAACAAATTCCGAACTTCCTTTTCAAAAATTTCCCAGTCAGGAATTATTGGGATTCTACGCCGAATCACAGATGGCTTAACTAAAGTATCTAAAGATTCCTTATGGGTTTTACCAAAAATGTTTCTCTTGATCTGTTTGACCTCAGTATACTCCAATGAACTCAGATGACCCTTACCCTCAATGCAAAGCTCTTCTAATTTGTCAAGCAGAGCTTTGTTGGTCATATTCAAATCTCTGGCTAATTCATATACTCTAATTTTGGTCATTTAATTACCTTCTGTTTTTCACTATTAAAGTCATCATTTTACCTAAAAAAGATCATTCCTCAGAATTTCCCTCACCCACATCATCATTGTCCATACCCTCTGTGACATATGAATAATCACTCTTGAGAGCGCCATTCCTTAAACAAGTTGTTGAGCTGATCTGGATTTCAGCGATTTTTCATAACAAACTGGATAACAAAAGAATTTGAAACAAATCCAGATCTGTATACCACCTCAATAGCTGATTTGATTCCATACCAGATGTTTTTTCTCAGGTAAAGCAATTAAAAAAAAACACCATACTGTCATTACGTAATATGCTCAGATATTTCCACCGGCATGGAATACCGCAGCTGCCATACCATCTTAATGGATCTTTCATTCATATGGCCGACGTGCTTGTTCAGGCTCAAAAAAACCGGCACTATACCGCTGGGACAGGCTGATCATATCACCCCGCGTTTCCAGGCCCGGTGCATCATCTACGCCGGTTCCCGGTATTGGTCTGAACCGGCATCATCCCACTCCCTGCTGATTCAGGACGATCACATACCGGCTGGTAACTCCCAGGATGTTTCTTTTCTGCATGGCCGAAACGGCTATCGGGGTAAAGCCCCGGGATAGATCATCATTAAGGGAAAATGCCAGTACTGGCATTTTCCCTTAATGGGAATGAATTGTTTTTTGGTCCAGGCCTGGCCGCTTTGCCATCCAGATCCCTGGAGATAAACCCGCCTGGGGTCGATTCCTTTTCTGGGATAAATCGGCTCATCCAGAATGATAACTGCTGGGTCAGTAGGGGGTTGGATATTTAATCGGCTTTCCCAGAATGGGTATTTTTTTATCCGTTTTGAATCTGGAATTGAGTTGCTCGCGGTCCCGCCCAGTGATTTGTTCATCTTTCTCTTCCTTGTCTGACGATATCCACAATTTCTTGTGTTGCTATTTTTGCTTTTATCGAAGGCACATCTAATGGAGATGAAATATTTTTTTCAAGAACCAAAGCAAAAGTCCGCCCATCTTTCCTTCGAATTAACACCTTGCCGGTATTTTCAGCCTGTTCTAACACCAACGCAAGCTTTTGCCTGGCTTCTGAATAGGTATAAACCTGCATCTTAAACCTCCAGTGTTTCAATTTTAATTTTTTGAGCAGCTGTCTTTAGCTTCAGATCCAATGTTAACAAAGGTGATTTTTGTCGAATCGCACAATCCAAAAGATATGCATCGTAAGCATACATATTTGTCTTTTTAGCATGATTTTCAGCCACTTAGGCAACGGTGAAGCACCTGGACAAATCAGTATTTGCCGAAAATGGCAATACTGCCATTTTCGGCAAATGGTATTGAAAAGATGTGCGCAGCATTTTGCTGCGGCAGGATTGTGTTGATTTTCTACTCGTAGTGGGTCCACATTCGAATCACTTTAACGATTTTTTCATCATTATAAATCTGGTAAACAATTCTGTGTTGAATATTCAGCCTTCTTGAACAGGCACCTGATAAGTCGCCGATCAGTTTCTCATAGGGGGGTGGTGTCTGGTATGGATCATTTCTCAATATCTCTATGATTTCTTCTGCCTTTGATTTCAGTCCGGATGAGGAAATTTTTTTAGCATCCTTCTGAGCTTGTTTGGTAAACACCACCTTCCAGCTCACCAGTCAAGTTCCTCTTGACAATCGTCTATTGGCGTGGCAAGGCCTTCCCTGATCGAGTCACGCATACCTGGAATGCTCAAAAGAAACAGGGTTTCCTGAATTGATTTCCAGTCTTCTTCCGAGAGAAGAACCGCATTTCCTCTTTTGCCTGTAATAATGATAGGCTCATGAGAAGATGATGTTTGATCAATGAGCCTGTAAAGATTTGAGCGTGCTTCTGTTGCAGATAATATTGTCATTTGAACCTCCTGGACTTTTTTAGTATGGTACGCCATGACGTACGCATTGTCAAAGCTTTTTCACCTCCTGATGCCGGAAACACGACACCAGATGATCGTTCACCATGCCCGTGGCCTGCATATGGGCATAGATGATGGTGGAGCCCACAAACTTGAAACCCCGCTGTTTCAGGTCTTTGGAAAACGCGTCCGATTCTTTGGAGGTGGCCGGTATCTGGTCCACTGAAGTATAGGTATTGACCTTTGGCCGGCCGTCCACAAACTGCCAGGCATACTGATCAAAAGACCCGAACTTGGTCTGGATGTCCAAAAACACTCGGGCGTTGCTCACGGCGGATGCCACCTTGAGCTTATTGCGGATGATGGCCTTGTTCTGGAGCAGGTCTGCGATCCGTTCCGGCGTGAACCGGGCCACTTTGGCCGGATCGAAATCGGCAAACGCTTTGCGGTATCCTTGCCTTCGCTTGAGAATGGTCAGCCAGGACAGCCCGGCCTGGGCCCCTTCCAGGATCAGAAATTCAAAGATCTTGTTGTCATCATGCACGGGCACGCCCCATTCCGTGTCATGGTACTTGATATATATCGGATCTTTCAGACACCAGTCACAGCGCTGCATATTTTCCTCCTGTGTCACAAAATTACAAAAAAAAATTAATATATCCGTCCGGATCAGGCCCGGGCCAGCACCAGGACATCCACCCGGACCGCGCCCCCAGCCAGCAGAGCCCGGGCTGCTTCATTGCTTGTGGCCCCGGTGGTGTACACATCATCCACCAGTAAAATGCCGGCATTTTTCACCCGGGCCGGGTCCGGAACCTGAAACGCGTTCTTTAAATTGTTTTTCCGTGCGGCAATGTCCAGCCCGGTTTGAGAATGGGTGTACCGGACCCGTTTCAATACGGAAGCATCCACCTGCCACCCCGGACGCGCGCCATAATGTCGCTCATATGTGTCGTAAAGCCGGCGTACCAGGAGCAACGACTGGTTGAATCCTCTTTGCCGCAGTTTTTTCGGGTGCAGGGGCACGGGCACAATCCAGTGGATTTCCGTGTCCCTGAAATATCGATCCAATGCATTGAACATCAGGGAATCAAAAAACGGGGTCAACGACAGCCGGGCGTGGTATTTGAACAAAGGAACGATCTCAGGCACCAGTCCCTGATAGGCCAGGGCCGCCCGGACCCGGTGAACCACGGGAGGGTCTGTGAGGCAGGTTTCACAAACATGGGTGTCTCCCGTGTCAAACATATGGCCGCATATCCGGCAATAAGGGGGCTCGAATGCTGGAAGTCCTCTGGCGCGACACTCTGCACAGAAAAAAGCCGGCTCTGAAAAATCAGGTTCCTTCGAAACGGGCAGCAATGCCCGGCAGTTGAGGCACATGTCCGGAAACACCAGTGCCCCAACCCTTTGAACGGTTTTTTTCAGGCTGTTACAAACAGGTTTTCCATGACGATCCGTGAAAATCCGGAACATGATACCGCCTTTGCCCCCGGGATCTGGTCTGCCAGATCCGATGTGACCTGTCCTCCTGCCAGGGCCCGGCCCACGGCCCGGCGCACGGCATCTCCGGCCGCGTGCCACCCCAGATGATCCAGCATCATGGCCCCGGACAGCATCAGGGAACAGGGATTGGCCGCATCTTTACCGGCAATGTCCGGGGCTGTGCCGTGGGTGGCCTCAAACACAGCGCAGGCATCCCCGATATTGGCACCCGGGGCCATTCCCAGCCCGCCCACCTGGGCGGCCAGGGCATCGGAAATATAATCTCCGTTCAGATTGGGACAGGCAATGATATCATACTGGTCCGGCTTGAGCAACACATCGGCGAACACCATATCCGCGATCCGGTCTCTGACCACCACATGGCCGTCCGGCACCACACCTTCATATCTGGCGTACAGCACATCCTCAGTGATCATCCGGTCTCCGAAACAGTCAAATGCCGCTTCATACCCCCATTTGCGAAACCCGCCTTCCGTGAATTTCATGATATTGCCCTTGTGCATCAGAGTCACACTTTTGCGGTTGTTTTCCAACGCGTATTCACACGCTTTTTTAACCAGGCGCCGGGTGTTTTCCGGTGACATGGGCTTGAGCCCCAAAGCGCTTGATTCCGGCAGATTGCAGTTCAGACGGGTTTTGAGCATGTGCATCAACTGCCGGCACTCCGGGGTGCCGGCTTCCCATTCCATGCCGGCATAGACATCTTCCGTGTTTTCCCTAAAAACCACCATATCCACTTTTTCCGGGTGTTTCACCGGACTGGGCACGGGGGGATAATACTTGACCGGCCGGATACAGGCATACAGGTCCAGTTCTTTTCGCAACCGGACGTTCAGGCTTCGGATGCCTTTTCCCACGGGCGTGGCCAAAGGACCTTTGATGGCGACTTTCAAATTCCGGATGGTTTCAAGCGTCTGATCCGGAAGCCAGTGTCCGGTTTCTTTGAAACTGGCTGCACCGGCCGGCACCGGGACCCAGTCAATTTTTTTTTCTTCTCCAAATACGGCATTGACGGCCGCATCCAGCACAATCCGGGCATTGGGCCAGATGTCGGATCCAATGCCGTCGCCTTTTATACAGGCCACTGACGGATAATCCGGCACCTGCCATGTTCCGTTGGAAGTAATTGAAATAGGTTGCTGCATGATAATTTGAGTTATTCCTTAAATTTAATTGACAATTTTCTGGCGCAGGGCCTCGTACATGGCCATGGCCCCGGCCACTGACGCATTCAAAGAGGTGACCGGACTTTTAATGGGAATGGAAATGACAAAATCGCACACTTTAAGCACGCCCGGACGAACCCCTTTGTGTTCCCCGCCCACCACCAGGACCAGATTTCCGGTCAAATCCGCCTGGTGCAGCAACGTGCTGCCTGCGGCATCCAAGCCGGCCACCCAGGCGTTGTGTGTTTTAAGGGTCCGGATGGTTGACGCGGTATTGGTGACCACAAAAATGGATGCATGCTCCATGGCACCGGCCGAAGCCCGGGAAACCCCGGGACCGGGCAGTGCGGACCGGTCTTTGGGAATTACGATATAATCGATTCCCGTGCACAGGGCCGTGCGGATCAGTGCCCCCACATTCTGGGGGTCTTCAATCTGATCCAGAATCAATGCGTGAAACGGGAGTTGTCTTTGGGCAATCTGTGCCATGAGCTCCGGTTCACGAAATACGGGAAACAAGGTGGCCCGGGCCGCAATCCCCTGGTGAACCCCGCCCCGGGCAAGCGCATCCAGCTGCCGGGTATCGGTGAAGGACACGGGAATGCCGGCTGTTTTTGCCGCAGCCATGACAATGTCCTTGCGGCGGCCCGACAGTTTCTTGAACAGATACAGGCCTTCAAACCGGCGGCGTCCGGCTTTCAGGGCTTCAACCACGCTGTGAAACCCGAAAAGGATTTCCATGCCCGGCTCAGACATTGCTGGATTTCCGCTTGTTTCCGGCAGATGTGATCTCCTGGTCGAAAATGGCACACAATTGATCCGCCGCCGTTGTCAGATCATCATTCTTCACCACATACTTATAAAGATGGGTCAACGCGATTTCCTTTTTGGCGTTTTCCAGACGCAGGGCAATGGTTTGCGCACTGTCCGTGCCCCTTGTTTCCAGACGTTGGCGCAGCACCTCAATGGACGGGGGCAAAATAAAAATCGTAACCGGATCCAGGCCGGCATCCATGACCTGCCGGGCCCCCTGGACATCGATATCCAAAAGCAGGCTGTTCCCGGCTGCCAGCTGTTTTTCCACAAACGCCCGGGAAGTGCCGTAATAATTCCCATGGACCCGGGCCCATTCCAGCCATTCTCCCGCCTGGATCATTTGGGTGAAGTTTTGTTCTGTGACAAAAAAATAATCTTTGCCGTCGATCTCTCCGGGCCTGGGCGGGCGCGTGGTGTGAGACACCGAATACGACACCCCGGGAAACCGGACCATGACCTGTTGAATTAACGTGGTTTTACCGGCCCCGGAAGGCGCGGAAATCACAAACAATTGGCCGTTTTGTTTCATAATCATTTTTCCTGGGCCTGTTCCGGGTTCCGGATCAAGGTTTCAAACCGGGAGGACAGGGTTTCCGCCTGAATGGCCGATAGAATCACATGGTTGCTGTCCGTGATGATAATGGCCCGGGTTTTTCTGCCATGGGTGGCATCGATGAGACGGCGGTCATCTTTGGCCTCATCCTTGAGGCGTTTCATAGGACTGGAATTCGGGGTGAGAATTGTCACCACCCGGTCCGCCACCACGGTATTGCCGAAACCGATGTTCAGCACGACCTGTTCCATACTTGTTCCTGTGCGCTCGGCCGCGACAGGTTTCTTTTTTTTAATATTACTCAATGTTCTGCACCTGTTCCCGGATTTTTTCCAGTTTTGATTTCAGTTCCACCACCATGTGAGACAACGCCGCCTGACCGGCCTTGGATCCAATGGTGTTGAACTCCCGGTTGAATTCCTGGATCAGAAAATTCAGGGTCTGGCCCTGGGATCTGTCCGCATTCATTGTTTTCCTGAACTGATGGATATGGCTTGAAATCCGGACGATCTCCTCGGACACGTCACTTTTATCCGCCAGTATAGCCACTTCCTGGGCCAGACGGACGGGATCGATCTCTCCCTGGTCTGCCGTGAGTCTGGCCAGCCGGTCTTGAAGCCGTTTTTTATACAGCACGGGGATGTCACCGGACAGAGATTTTAGCTGATCCATCTGATCTTCAATCTCTGTGATCCGGGCCATCAGGTCCTGGTACAGGTTTTCCCCTTCGGCCCGGCGCATCCGGTCCAGATCCCGGGCCGCCAGATCCACAGCTTCAGACACCACTTGGGCCAACAGGGCCTGGTCCGGATTTTCCACGGCCGGCACAATGATATTTCTGGCAGACAGCACATCCGCCAGTTCCGGTTCCCGGGAAAGCCCCAGATGATCGGTGATCTGTTTCAACGCTTTAAAATAGCTCAATGCCTTTGCTTCATCCACGTCAAACCCGTTCTCCCGGGAGCCTTCATCCTGGATCGTGACCCGGATTTCCATCCGTCCCCGCTGGTGATACCGGGTTGCAATCTTTTTGATTTCCTCTTCCAGCCCCTGGCAGGGTTCAGGCAGGTACACAGCAAAATCCAGGTGCCTGGAATTATAGGATTTGATCACTGCTTCGGCCGTGATCAGATCCTTTGTATGGACCGCTTTGGCAAACGCGGTCATGCTTTTTATCATGACAGACTCCTTTTGACTGCTTTTAAATCCAGCAGATATTTGTCCCGGACCTGTTCCAGAAAACGAACGATCTCTTTGGACCGGTAGTCCGGATAGGTCCAGTCTAAGGGAACAAACTGTTTGCCGACATACATCAGGGTCAGATCCGCGTACATGTGATCCCCGATATAAATCCGGTGGGCATAGTCTTTGCCCGTGGCCAGCACAAACCGGGAGGGCAGCAGATAGCCCGGATCGATATTGATCCGGCGCTGTTGATCTTTGACAAACTGCTGCTCCACGGCATTGGTGGCCTGTTTGATTTTTGACAGATCCGCCTGATCCACCAGGGACTTGAACGCCAGAATCCGCCTGAAAAGCGGGTGCCCCATTTCCTTGTGATAATAAGTTGTAAAATCGAAATCCAGCCATCGGGACACCAGGTCCACGGGACCGCCGATGGTTTCCAGCAAAGGAAACACGGATTCAAACAGCGGTTTTTCCTTCATGAACACGGACATCACCAGCTTGGCCGGATCCGGCATTTTGGGCACACTCATGGCTTGATGGGTTTGGCCTCTTCCACCAGCATGATGGGGATGTCGTCTTTGATTTCATACAACAGACCGCAATCGTCACAGATCAATCCGTCTTGTTTTTCTGTCAACCGGATCTGGTTTTTGCATTTGGGGCACACCAGAATGTCCAGCAGTTCCTTGGAAATACCCATATCCCTCTCCTTATGATTCACTGGTTTTTATTTTCAGGTTCCTGGGGAAAATAGAGCGGCCCGGCCGGTCCATTTTCCGGGTGTTCGGCCGTATTTTTTGCCGCCATCTGCAGCACTACCAGATCATAAAACGCGCCTTTGCTGGCCATGAGTTCATCCGAGGTGCCCTGTTCCAGAATGGCCCCGTCTTTGAGCAGCACGATCCGGGACGCATAATCAATGGTGGACAGCCGGTGGGCAATGACAAAAGATGTCCGACCTTTCATCAGGTTTTCCAGGGCTTTCTGCACCACTTTCTCGGCCTGGGAATCCAGAGCGGATGTGGCTTCATCCAGGATCAGCACGGGCGCGTCCTTGATCAGGGCTCTGGCAATGCAGATGCGCTGCTTTTCTCCACCGGACAACCGGGAACCCAGTTCCCCGATCAGGGTGTCGTACCCTTTGGGGAATCCAGTGATGAACTCGTGGGCATAGGCAGCCTTTGCCGCGGCTTGGATCTCTTGATCCGTGGCATCCATGCGGCCGTAACGGATATTGTCTTTCACGGTTTCGTTGAACAGAATGGGTTCCTGGGTCACAATGGAAATATGGTCCCGCAACGACTGAACGGACAGGTCCCGGACATCGATACCGCCCACAGTCACCCGGCCGGATGTCACATCATACAGCCGGGGAATCAGGTTCACCAGGCTGGTTTTACCGCCCCCGCTCATGCCCACCAGGGCCAGGACCTCCCCGGGGGCAGCCGTCAGGTTGATATGATTAAGGGCCGGGTTTTCATCGGGCCCATAACTGAAACACACATCGTCAAACGCCACAGATAGTGCCCGGCCGGAAAGCATCTGCGGATCAGGGGCTTCTTTGATGGTCTGGTCTTCTTCCAGCACATCGAAAATCCGGGAAGCCGCGGCCACGCCTTCCTGGATGGTATTGTTGAGCTTGGAAATTTTTTTCACGGGATCATACAGCATCATCACGGCCGTTAAAAAAGAAAAAAAGATGCCGGGTGTGGACGTGCCGTTGATGACCCGCATGCCCCCGAACCAGATGATAAAGGCGATACCCAGGCCCCCTAGAAACTCCATGACCGGCGAAGACAGGGCCTTGGCAATCACTTTTTTCATTTCCAGTTCAAACAAAAGCCGGGTCTTTTGTTTGAACCGCTGTTTCTCAAACGCCTGGAGATTGAAAATCTTGATGATCTTGCTGCCCGTAAATGTCTCGTGCAGAAATGAGTTCAACTCCGCCATGGTTTCCTGGGTCCCCGTGGAAAACTTTCGGACCCGTCTACCGAAAATCAGAATCGGATAAAACGCCAGGGGCAGCACCACAAAAGCGCCTAAGGCCAGCTGCCAGTCCCGGTAAAAAATGACAAACAAAAAAGCGATCACGGAAAAAAAGTCCCGGAATATATTGACCACGGCCGTGGAAACCATGCCCTTGACAATATTGACATCATTGGTGATCCGGGACATGAGCGCGCCTGTTTTTTCCTTGTGGATAAAGGCCAGGGGCAGATCCGTGATCCGGTCGTACAGCGATTCCCTGAAATACCGAATAATGCGCTCGCCAATGTAGTTCATCAGGTATTCCGACCCGAACGTGCCCACGCCTTTGAGAAAAAACACCAGCACGGCCAACGCCGGAATCAGCATGAGCATGTCCCGGTCCTTTGCCACAAAAATATCATCGATCACGGGTTTGACCAGAAAGGCCATGGACCCGTTGGCAGCCGCCACCACGATCATGCACAGGGCCGCAACAATCAGGTATCCCTTGTGCTGAAATATCAGTTCCAGAATTTTTCTGCGGCGTGATCCGGACAGACCGGCAAGTGTTTTATCCATAAACCTTATATCTTTGGTTCCAGCCCTATTGTCAATCTTAAAAAAACATGCGAGCATAGGCTCCCATGACAAAGATCGCCTTTATACCCGATTTTATGGGATTTTACAACATGCTCTGGGCCGCGGCCCTGCCTTTTTTGCGGCGCCACCCCCGACTGGCCCGCACCTTTGCCCAGCGGACCGATCCATCCCATCTAAATCCCGCTGATGTCTGGATTCAGGCGGCATCTGCCGGAGAAGCCCTTCTGGCCGCCTGCCTGGTTCAGCATTTTTCCCCGGACCGGCCCGTGCGGATATTGATCACCACCACCACGGATCAGGGCATGGAAATTCTGTGTTCAGAACTTGAAAAAAAACCGGTGTCCGCCAAAGTGTCCATATCTGTGGCATGGTTTCCCTTTGATATGCCTTGGGTGGCGGCCCGGGCCGTTGAGACGGTCAACCCCAAAGTGATGGTACTGGTGGAAACCGAGCTCTGGCCGGCCCTGCTGCATTTTCTGAACCGCCGGCACACCCGGGTTGTGGTGGTAAACGGGCGCATGTCTGTCAAAAGCCGCCGGGGGTATGGGATGACAAAATTTTTATGGTCGAACATCGGTTTACATCAGATCCTGGCTGTTTCCGATCCGGATGCCGGAAGATTCCGGGAGGTGTTTGACGGGGCAAGGGTATCCGTGATGCCCAATATCAAGTTTGAAACCCTGGCTCCTGAGGCCCCTGAAATACCCACATCCGTGTCAACGGACATCTTTCCCTGCCCCTGGCCCGTGTCCGTGTTTGCCTCCATCCGCCGCCAGGAAGAAACGCAGGTGCTTAAAATGATTCATACACTGTTACATCAGTTCCCCGGGCAGGTGATGGCAATATTTCCCAGGCACATGCACCGGCTCGGATTCTGGAAACGCCGGTTGAAAAAAACCGGGGTAAAGATTTATCTCAGGTCTGAACTGGCATCTCCTCCGGCTGAACCGGGCATTATCCTCTGGGACCGGTTCGGTGAGATGCGCCATGTTTTCAGATATGCCCATGCCGTGTTCATGGGCGGCAGCCTGAAGCCTTTAGGAGGCCAGAATTTTTTAGAACCCTTGCTCCAGGGGGCCCCGGTTGTCACGGGACCGTTCTGGGACGATTTTTTCTGGGTGGGAAAAAAGGTGTTTGACACCGGGCTGGTGCAAAGAAAAAAAAACTGGCAATCTGCGGCCCATGCCATGGTGTCACTTTTGAAACATCCGGAAGATCGTCACTGTCGGCAGCAAAAAGCGCATGCGTATGTGGCGGCCCGGTCCGGCGGCGCAGACATGGCATGTCAATCCATTCTGGCGGCATTGTGTGATGATTAAAATTCAGGACAAAGGCCGGACCAGATCCTGAATCCGGCCGGTGCGGGTGATATCAAGAAAGGTCTCTCCGAGATTCCGGCTCAAATCGGCCACTGTTTCCCAGGCATCCACCCGTTTGGCATCCTGTCCTTTTAAACGGATGAAATCCTTTCTGTCCGGAATCCGGCCAAAGGGAAGCTGCGATATAAACCGGTCCGAGGGGGCCACCAGAATCATCCGGTCGGTCACAGCACCGGTCACCCGGCGGCCGGGATGTTTTTTGTCAAACCACCCGGCAATGAGATGGGGATAAAAATGGGGATACAGGACAAATCCTTTATGGCCCGGGGTCAGGGCAAAGGCGGGATGATAATCCAGAATCCCGCCGTCTCTGTACATGCCTGAAGGCGCACCGGCAATATCTGTCACCCCTTCCATGACATAGGGAATGGCACCGGATGCGGTCAGAGCGGACTGAAAATTACCGGGTGCCAGGGGCACACACCGGGTGGGAAAACCGGAAAAATCCACCCCGCCGGTATCAAACCCGTCATGGTGAAACACGACCCGCTCCAGATACAGGCGGTTCAGGTTCCGGGACATCCGGTTCAGCATGGCACCGGCG
The DNA here is from genome assembly GCF_000350545.1 of Desulfotignum phosphitoxidans DSM 13687. Taxonomy (GTDB): domain Bacteria; phylum Desulfobacterota; class Desulfobacteria; order Desulfobacterales; family Desulfobacteraceae; genus Desulfotignum; species Desulfotignum phosphitoxidans. The sequence continues at coordinate 3,579 of NZ_APJX01000003.1, read as the reverse complement.
GCAACACCCAGGATCTGGGGGATTCTGTGTCCGGAAGCCAGCAGATACCGGCACCGGACCGCTCCGAACGCGATGCGCAAAAAAGGATGGTCCAGAATCTCATTCACCCGGGCCGGGTCCAGAAACGAAGCCATGATCCGCCCGGATTCCCGTGACACCTGGGCCGGGGTCACCCGTCCCTGATAGTACTGGTGGATATACGCATGTTTCAAGGCCGACAAGGCCCGCACGGGATCATTTTGAGCGGCTGCGGCAAATTTCCAGGCCCCGATGGACGTGCCCAGCACGGGCAGCGGGTCTTTGCGGTGTGCAAACCAGCGTGAAAACAAGGCCGCATCCAGGCCGTAAATCACCAGCCATTTGGCAGCCCCTGAAGCCCCCAGCACCAGGTCGATATCATTGGGCGACAATCCGTTTTTCCTGATATGTCTGTATGCCGTGCGGCCGGCAAAAATCACCAGGTCATCGGTCATGTCATTCATCCTTATGTTCAGCCAGTCATGTGACCCATTCATGGGTTCTGCGTCATTACCGGCGGGTACTATAGCATTGTGCCATTTTCGATACAATGCCCGGCTGACTCAAGATGGAGGAAAAAAATGATTGACCGGCATGATGCACAGCCCCATCCGGATATGCTGGACTTTGCCCCCCAAAAACAGTATAACCCCGGTTGCTGTTTTGAACGGACCATAAAAATAACACAACTTAAATATCGTAAGGAGAACGGATGAACAATCCTGTACATAAGGATACCCAGTCGGTCTGGGGCGGAGAGGAACAATCATGGATGCAGGGCGCCACCCAGGTACCCGTGGTTCACAGTGTGTCTTTCGGATACCGGGATATGGATGAATGGATGCAGGTGGCCAAAGGAGAAAAACCCGGCCACATCTATGGCAGAAACACCAATCCCACGGTCCAGGCGTTTGAGGAAAAAGTGCGGCTCCTGGAGGGAGGACAGGCCGCCACCAGTGCGGCCACGGGCATGGGCATCATCAGCAGTGCGTTGTTCGGGCTGCTTGGGTCCGGGGACCGGGTGGTATCCATTAAAGACACCTATGGCGGGACCAGCAAGCTGTTTTTTGAATTTCTGCCCCGGTTCCAGGTGAATACCACGCTGTGCGATACCGCGGATCATGCAGCCATTGAAACCGAAATTGCCAAAGGCTGCAAACTGGTGTATCTGGAAACCCCCACCAACCCCACCATCAAGATTTTGGACCTGGAACGGCTGACTGCCGCAGCCAAAAAAACCGGTGCCATTGTGATTGTGGACAACACCTTTGCCACCCCCATCAACCAGAACCCCCTGCAACTGGGGGCCGACCTGGTGCTCCACAGCGCCACCAAATTTCTGGGCGGCCATGCCGATGCCCTGGGCGGGGTGATCTGCGGGAATAAAGACCTGGTTGAAAAAATCTATCATTTCCGGGAAATCAACGGGGCCACCCTGCATCCCATGGCCGCATATCTTTTGCTCAGAGGCATGAAAACCCTGCATCTTCGCGTGGCCCGGCAAAACCGGAGCGCCCTGGAAATCGCCCGGTTTCTTTTCGAACATCCGGCTGTGGGCCGGGTCTATTATCCGGGCCTGGAAACCCATGACAATTATGAGATCGCATGCAAACAGATGCAGGGGTTCGGGGGAATGCTCAGTTTTGAATTAAAGGAAAACACTTTGGAAGCCGTCAAACGGCTTCTGCCCCGGCTCAGATTTGCCCATGCCGCCGCCAACTTAGGCGCCGTGGAAACCCTGGTGGGCATGCCGGCCACCACCAGCCATGTGGAATGCACGGCCCGGGAGCGGGCCGCCATGGGCATTCCCGAAGGCCTAGTCCGGTATTCCACGGGCATTGAAGACACCCGGGACCTGATCGCGGATCTTACGCAGGCCCTGGAGGGCATATAGCCGGGTTCTTATGCAAACAGGCCCCCCGCAAATCCCGGGCCGGGCACAGGACACCTCCAGGGGCGATTCTTGGGACAGAGTGCTGCTCAGATCGATTGAAAACCTGGTATGCTTATGGCAAATATCCAGCCTGTGTAAAAAATCCTTGACAATCGTCAGGGATTTTTTTTATGACATAACTGTCACGCTATTAAAACAGTTGTCACATTATTTATGATTTCGTGTTTAACAACCTGAAAAAGGAGGGAAAAATGACAAAATTTTTCAAATCGTTCCTATGTGCCATCATCTGCTCATTTATCGCTTTGGGAACCGTCCATGCAAAACCGCTGATCGTGGGAGTTGATGCCAATTTCCGGCCCTTTGAGTTCAAAAATGAAAAAGGGGAATTCACCGGATTTGATGTGCAGCTTTTTGATGCCATTGCCAAGGACCTGGGGCTTGACTATAAATGGCAGACCATGGATTTCAACGGCATTATCCCGGCTTTGCAATCCAACAGCATTGATGCAGCCATAGCCGGTATCACCATCAAGTCTTCTAGAGAAGAAGTGGTTGATTTTTCCTATCCCTACTATGATGCCGGCCTGGTCATACTGGTCCGGGAAGACAATGACGACATAAAGACCATTGACGATCTTAAAGACAAAAAAGTGGCCACAAAACTGGCCACCACCAGTGTTGATTTTTTAAAATCCCAGAATATTACAGATGTCAAACTGTTTCCCAATACCGACAACCTGTTCATGGAACTGCTCACCGGCGGTGTGGATGCAGTTTTCTTTGATTCCCCGCCCCTGATGTATTATTCCCAGAACCAGGGAAAAGGCAAAGTCAAGGTTGTGGGCCCGCTGTACCAGGGCCAGTCCTACGGCATCGCCTTCCCCCAGGGCAGTGAGTTGAGGGAAAAATTCACCATCACCATTTTAAAATTCAAGGAAGACGGCACCTATGCCAAACTGTATGAAAAGTGGTTTGGCGCGCCGTCAAAATAACCGTCAGCGCTGATTATAAAACACCTGACACCGAAATTATATCTTAAGGGCAGGGTCAGGCCTGCACGATAAAACAGGCCTGACCCTGCCCGACAACACCTGATCCAGAAACTGCGTATGCTAAAGATATGATGTTAGGTAAAACGCTGCATCAAAAACAGGCATATACAGAGAAAAGCAGAATTTAGTTTCCGCTTTTCTCTTATTTAGTGGCTGGCCGGAAACCCCGATTTTGAGATTTTCCGGGGCACATGCCTGACAAAATTTTCAATTGTTGGTCCTCCTGCTATCACAAACCGGGGAAAGTGCTTTCATGATAGTCGTTTTTTGACGACTTTCCCATTTTTCGGGCACACCTGTAGTGTTTGACGTGCTGTTTTTGATGCAATGGCCTGTTTTTAAGCGGCTTTGCGCTGTTCAAACCGTTGCAGCTGTTTCAATCCTTTTTGTTGTATATTATGCCCCATGATCTGGAGGTTTCTTGCCAGAACAGACAGGCCCACGTATCTTTTAAATCCTTGAATACCATGATCCGGGCATCTGTCCAGACCATGATTTTCCAACCCGTTTATAGCCGATTCAACCGCTGAATGTTTCTTTAAAACGAATAAATCCTTTGCTGTTTCTTCTTCACATTCAGCCTTGTTGCATCTGCCTTTTTTCGGGAGCACC